>NZ_CP150203.1:5470000-5770000 GCF_037969725.1 Paenibacillus sp. FSL W8-0426
TACGTACCCTTGGGAGTTCAACATAATCGCTTCGCCAACACCCGCATAATTGGATTGGATTTTAACCAATACGTTGTTCAGGTAGTTCAGGGATTTGATTTTCGGATTCAGCGCGTCCGGGATATTGCGTCGTTGTGATACGGACACGGCCTTTAACCCCGTCAAATAAGCTTCCTCCGGATAAATTGCGAGCTGCTCCACGATGATAATCACGGAAGCTTTCGGACAACGTGTCGGATCCAACCCCAAATTACCTGCTCCACGCGATACAATCAAACGGATATATCCATTGCGCATCTCGTTGCGGCGCACGGTTTCAGCCACAGCATCAAGCATTTCGTCATACGACAACGGAATGTTCAACGCAATGGATTTGGCGGAATCGTACAAACGGTCCAAATGGGCCTTGCATCTGAAAATATTGCCATTGTAAATGCGGATTCCTTCAAAAATGCCATCCCCGTATAAAAAACCGTGATCGTACACGGATATGGTTGCATTCTCCTTGGTTACAAATTGACCGTCCAAATAAATCCACTGCTCTGACATAATCATTGCACCTCCGTTATATTTCAAAATCACTGCTCCGAATACTCCGTCCAACTCCTCTATTGTACAACAAAAAGCAGTCAGGACGTGAATTTTCACCCATACGCATGACAACCTTCAACAAATCTCAACCCGGCCCTCAGGTCGTCTTCAACGAAGGATAGGTATAACAAGGGTAGCTTCCAAGAACACGCACCTGGCAATTCAAAGCCTCGATTTCGGCCATGGCCGCCGTTAATAGCACGGAGTCTACCGTCTCTTCTACATCAATGTAAAAGTAGTAACTCCCCAGCCTTTTTTTCGTCGGACGCGATTCCAGCCTGGTAAGGTTCAACTTCCGCCATGCAAATGCCGATAACACCTGATGCAGCGCCCCTGGAGCATCCTCCGGAAGCGTGACGAGCAAACTTGTCTTGACATGGTCCGGTTCCCGCGGAATTTGCACCGGCTCATGGCCGATGAGCACAAAGCGAGTATAGTTGTTGTCATGGTCCGTAACCCGTTCCGCCATGATGTCCAGGCCGTGTTTCTTCGCCGCAAGCTTTGTGCCGATGGCCGCCCAGCCTTTGCCCGGATTTTTTTTGACCAATTCCACCGCTTCGGCCGTACTGTTCACCCCTTCAAGATCTGCTTCAGGGGAATAAGTACGGATGAAGTTTTGGCATTGCGGAATCGCAACGGGGTGTGACATGATTTTGGTGATTTTGCCGAAATCATACCCTCCGTCGCCTGTTGCAAATTCAGACCCGTGCCCGATCACGTTTTGTATGGAAGGATAGACCCATTCTGCTTGCATGGGGATATCGACTTCATTGACTAACCAATCCATGTGGAGGCTGACCGAGCCTTCGATCGTATTTTCGATAGGGATCACGCTATATTGGGTCTTTCCGTTGTCTGTTGCGCGGAACACATCGGAAATCAATTTGGAATGGTACAATTCCAGCGGTTCTCCATTAAACAGAAATTCAATAGCCTCGTGGGAAACCGATCCTTCAGGTAACACGGCGATTCTTTTCATGCGTTGATTTCTCCTCTGACGATGTCCAGAAAAGGACTGTTTTCTTGATCTGAAAGCACGGTCACCCCGTCCAGGTCAGGATCAAGCCACAACGCGGAAGCAGCAATGCCCTCGCGCTTCATTGTATCCAACAAATATTGCTCCAAACCGGTCTTGCGAGGATCATGTCGGTCCACCAGCGTCAGTACCGTCGGTCCGGCTCCGCTCAACGCAGCGCCCAAAGCCCCATGATCCGCAGCATGCTCCAAAATCTCAGCCATGCCCGGCACAAGCGATGCCCTGTAAGGCTGATGTACCCGATCCTTCATTGCTGCGTGGATCATGTCCAGACGTCCGCCGGCCAAAGCGGCAACAAGCAGCGAAGATCGGCTCACATTGTACACCAGATCCCCTTTGCTGAATCGATCAGGAACTACATCACGGGCTTTCGAGGTGGACAACTGGAAATCGGGCACAACGACAAGTGCCTGCAGATCCTGATGAGGCTCGATTCGGATATGTTCTACCCGCGTTCCGTCCCAAGCTGCAACAACAACCCCTCCATACAGGGAGGCTCCAACATTATCGGGATGTTTCTCCAACGACGTCGCCATATCAAACAATTTAGCGTCCGTCAGGGGGGACCCAATCAAAGCGTTCGCCGCAGCAAGCGCGCCAACGATGGCGGAAGCGCTGCTGCCTAACCCGCGGGTAAGCGGAATGTCCGAGAACATGGAGACTTCCAGCTCCGGAACAGGCACCCCGGCTTCGCGGAACACCATTTGGGCAACCGCATAGATCAAATTGGTCTTGTCGGATGGCAAACCGTTCAGATTATCCCCATGCAAATGGAAAACGGTCTTATCCGCCGGCTTCATTTCCAGCCATGCATATAATGACAATGCCATGCCTAGAGTATCAAACCCGGGACCCAGATTGGCCGTGCTTGCAGGCACCTTTACAACAACTTTTTGATTCATGCTCATTCGGTTTGCATCTCCAATCGTTCGATTGCCACCATTACGGCTTTCTCGCTATCTTTAACAACCAACGGTTCGGATGCCACCGTCCGGATCGCAACGTTGGGATCTTGCAGCCATGATGGATCAGGACGCCTCTACCGCGGACTCTCCGCCTTTAAAATGCCTTTTCGAGCTTCAGCTCGTATACTCACGATGCCCAAAAGGTTGAAGCGCGCTCAGCAAATATGCTTTAACGCACAGCAAGGTCCGATACGCTTTCAAAATCGTATATCCATTCCGTTGTCCACTGATCCATCAGGCTCTACATCGGCAGCAACCGCCGTTTCCTCGTGATTCGCGCGCGTTAACCTTCTACGCGATATACGCTCTTGATTCGGCGTATGACACTCAAGGATTCAAAATGCTTAAGCACCTTATCCATGCTTGCCTTGCTTGCATTATGCGTCACGATAATGATTTCTGCATCCGGATTGTGCTCATTCGGCTGTTGAACAACCGAAGCAAGGCTAACGTTGTATTCAGCAAAGACTTGCGTAATCTGTGCCAACACACCTGCTTTGTCATCCACATGCAGCAGAATAAAGTTTTTGGATACGATCTGTTCGTCGCTTTGCAAACGTTTCTGCTTATAGGGAACGATAGCTTTAAGGCCGTTGACTCCCAGCTTCAAGTTTTTGATCACAGCCACAAGGTCAGCCACAACGGAAGTTGCCGTTGGCAATTCGCCTGCGCCCGCCCCGTAAAACATCGTTTCACCCACGGCTTCGCCATGGACATAAACCGCATTGAATACGCCGTTGACCGAGGCAATCGGATGGTTCTGTCTGACCATCGTCGGCTGTACGCTAATGCTGATCTCGTCGCCCTCGCGGTCGGCAATGCCGAGCAGTTTCATTTCATAGCCCAAACGTTTGGCGTAGGTGATGTCTTCACGGGTCACCGACGAAATGCCTTTTACGGCGACATCCTTGAGCTCCACGTTTGTCCGAAATCCAAGCGTTGCCAAGATGGCCATTTTCCGTGCGGCATCCAGTCCTTCGACATCTGACGTAGGATCGGATTCAGCGTATCCCAACGCTTGCGCCTCGGCCAACACTTCCTCATAAGAAGCGCCTTCCTGGCTCATTTTGCTCAAAATATAGTTCGTCGTTCCGTTCACGATCCCCATGATGCGGGTAATCCGATCGGAAGAAAAGCCTTCGATCAGCGTGCGGATAATCGGGATTCCTCCGGCCACGCTCGCTTCATAGAACACGTCGCACTGCTTCTCCTGTGCCTTTGCCAAAATTTCCGATCCATGCAGAGCCATCAGGTCTTTATTGGCCGTAACGATATGTTTGCCTCTCTCCAAAGCTTCCAGAATATACTCTTTCGTCCGATCGATCCCCCCCATTACTTCTACGATCACATCGATATCCGGGTGGCGGATGACATCCCAGGGATTTTCCGTCAGCTTGGCACGGTCAATAGGAATGACACGGTCCTTTTCCGTATTTTTCACCGCGATTTTCTCAATGACAATCGGCGATCCCACTTGGCTGCTGAGATCCTCCTGATTGCCTTCCACAATACGAACAACCCCTGTCCCTACTGTTCCGAGACCCAATAGTCCCACTTTTACCGGTTTCACGAACGATCTCCCCCTAATGTCTGTTGATGGTTGCCAACCACCTGCGATGAATCCGTTGCCTTCGAATCTGGCTTTGCATGTTGCCCCATGCAGTCTGTAATACAATCAACCTTGGCCTACAATCCGCGTACGACGAACACCAGGCAGTTCCTGCATCCGTTCCAGCATCTCCCCGATTTCGCCATGCAGATGCGACGTTTCGACTGAAATCACCACGTTGGCCCTTCCCTGGAGGGGGATACTCTGGTTAATGGTAAGCACATTGGCTCCATAGCCGGCCACATGCCCCAATACTTTGGACAGGATGCCCGACTGATGCTCCAGATCAATGGATATGGTCACGATTCTCTCGCGCTCGAGTTGGTTGATCAAATGAATTCCATCTTTGTATTTATAAAACGCACTACGGCTCAATCCTACCTGTTCTACGGCCTCATGCACCGTTTTGACATCCCCTGAAGCGAGCAGCTCCTTCACTTGCATCGTCTTCACGACTGCCTCGGGCAAAATGTCTTCTCGTACTAAGTAATAGCGTTCATTCATGAACGTCCTCTCCTCAAAGACTCATGTTTTTATTTAGTGGACATTATATCGGATATGTGAAAAAAGGGCAATACATAACACGCACATTTTCGAAACGACCGTCTCCCCGTATGCACGTTGGCCCAAAGTATGTAATGTACTAAAAATGACTACGTTCATTCAATACACGCCCAAGAACATAAAAAACGCAGGCAGCGGGAACATCCCGCCACGCTGCGTTCTTTACATCTTTCTTCCGGCAAAGACAGCTTTTAATAATAACTGCTGCTTTCCACGAATTCGAACTCGAAATCGCCAATGCGCACAATGGTGCCTTCTTCGGCCCCGCGCTTCCGCAGTTCGTCGTCTACGCCCATATGGCGCAGCGTGCGTGCAAGCTTGAGGATCGCTTCATGCGAATTCAATTGCATGCGCTTCATCATGCGATCAATCTTGGCGCTATGCACAACGAAGATATCGTTTTCCCGCACGATGCGGAACCCTTCGTCTTCTTTTTTGTCCAAGCTGTATACCTTGCGTTCGGATACCTCGGCCACTTCGTCCACCGTGACTTCTTCCGGCACTTGATCCAGCAGATCGGCGGCACGGTAAAGCAACTCTGAAATGCCCTTCCGCGTGAGGGAAGATATCGCCATAACTTCAATATCCGGTTGGACCTCGCGAACCTGTTTCAGGAATTGTTCCAGATTTTCTTCCGAATCAGGCATATCCATTTTGTTTGCCGCGACGATCTGCGGTCTTTCCGCAAGCAGCGGGTTGTACTGTTTCAATTCTTCGTTGATCTTCTGCCAATCTTCAAACGGATCGCGTCCTTCGGAACCGGACATGTCCACTACATGAATGATGATGCGGGTACGCTCGACATGGCGTAAAAACTCATGCCCCAGCCCGATGCCCTCATGCGCTCCTTCAATGAGTCCAGGCAAATCGGCCATCACGAAGCTGCGGCCCTCATCCACGGCTACAACGCCCAGATTTGGCGTGATGGTTGTGAAATGATATGCCCCGATTTTCGGCTTCGCCGCCGAGACGACGGACAACAACGTCGATTTGCCCACGCTCGGGAAACCGACCAGGCCAACATCCGCCATCACTTTCAGTTCCAGCACAATATAGCGCTCTTCGCCTTCCTCGCCATTTTCCGCAAGTTCGGGCGCAGGGTTGTTCGGCGTAGCGAAGCGAATGTTGCCGCGTCCTCCCCGTCCACCTTTAGCCACGATAACTTGCTGACCATGACGTGTAAGGTCCGCAAGCACTTCTCCGGTATCTTCATCCATTACGATTGTACCTGGTGGTATGCGCACGACCATATTTTCCGCATTGGCTCCATGCTGGCTTTTGTTGCGGCCCTTTTCTCCGCGTTTCGCTTTGAAATGGCGCTGGTAACGGAAGTCCATCAGGGTACGAAGCCCTTCATCCACGCGGAAGATCACATCGCCGCCCTTTCCCCCGTCACCGCCTGCAGGTCCTCCTTCAGGTACGTACTTTTCCCGGCGGAAGGAAACAATCCCGTCTCCACCGTCTCCGCCTTTGACATATATCTTCGCTTTATCTACAAACATGGCTACCCCTTCCTATACCTCACACGACATTCTGAATTGGATAAACGTATCTTCAGACGGAAGTTGCTCCGTTCTGACTTTCTTTCCTTTGAGTACGGCATCAAGCTGTTTTATCGTTTCCGGGTCGGGCGTCTGATCCCCGTCCAGCCGCACAACGACATCCCCGTGATCCTGTCCAAAGCTCAAGGTCAGTTTGCGAACCTCTCCCCAAGACGACCGGCCGCCGCCATACTGATAGGCACGGATGGCATCCGCAATTGCGCATGTTAGTGACTCGCCATCCTCGGGAGAGACCAGAGCACCAAGCTGCAGGTTTTCCTCCACTTCCACGTGCAAATCGAGCGCAGCCCCGCTCGCGCGGAAGGATTGAAGGTAAAATACGAGTGAAGGAATGCCCAGTTTGGAAATCCGGCTTTCCTCCTGAACCCGTTCTTTTATTCTTTCCACACATTGCAATGATTTATCAAGCTTGCCCATTCGAAGGTATCCATACAATACCTGAAGGTCGTTCATCCAATCATGCCGGTGATGATTCAGCGACGATATCGCTCTTTCTTCCAACGATTGTATAATGGCTCTGCGCTCCGCATCCGCCTGCTTTCTCATCGCAGCTAGCGAAACCAGCAGCACAACGACGGACCACAATGCATATGCAACGATCGATACGGCCGCCGGATACAGCATGATGAAAACCAAAGGAATCAGAAGTGAACATGCCGCAATCCACGGCACTCTTTTCCAAGATTTCATGGCTTCTCCCCGTTCTACCAAACTCGGTTGGTTTATCCCACCGTTACCAAGTATATCATGTCTGATCTGCCAGTTCATTACCGAATGCACATCCACGCAAAAAAGCCTCCGGCAAAAATGCCGAAGGCTTTCTGGCGAAGAATGCCGATATTACGCCTCTACTGCAGCTGCTACTGGAGCAACATCTACAGGATAGACGCTAACTTTTTTGCGGTCACGGCCCCAACGTTCGAATTTAACAACGCCGTCCACTTTGGCGAACAAAGTGTCGTCTTTGCCGATTCCCACGTTAGTTCCTGGGTGGATCTTGGTTCCGCGTTGACGAACCAGGATGCTTCCACCAGTCACGGCTTGACCGTCAGCACGTTTAGCGCCAAGGCGTTTGGAGCGGCTGTCGCGTCCGTTCTTCGTGGAACCCACACCTTTTTTCGATGCGAACAACTGAAGATTTAATTTCAACATGATGGTTGACCTCCTTCTTTAATTATTGAACTGCTCTATTTTAATATACTTCCCGTATGACTCTGCAATACTAGTGAGCATAATCACCATGGATTCGAGCAATAATTGCACCTGAGACCTGTCTTCATCCTTATTCAACGTTGGCATGGAGGCGCTCAGAAAACCGTTTTTCATCTTGGAATTCATCTCGACACCCGTCAACGCTTCAATGGAATTGACCGTACCTACCGTAACGGCAGAAACTCCGGCACAAACGATATCTTCTCCCCGCTTGGCATAATTGGCATGCCCTTGGATCGAAAATTTCTCTATACTGCCTTCACCATTGCGAAAGATTTGAACGATAATCAATTATCGCACCTTCTTACGCGTTGATTTTCTCAATGATTACTTTAGTGTACGGTTGACGGTGACCTTGCTTCACATGGTAGTTCTTTTTCGGTTTGTATTTGTATACAACAACCTTTTGACCTTTACCATGCTTCTCCACCTTAGCTGTTACAGTTGCTCCGGATACAACTGGAGTTCCTGCAGTCAGACCTTGCTCGCTGGATACAGCCAGGACACGATCGAACGTTACGCTTTCGCCGTCGTTCGCAGCCAATTTCTCGATGAACAGAACATCGCCCTCTTGAACTTTGTACTGTTTGCCGCCTGTTTCAATAATTGCGTACATTTGCCTTGCACCTCCTCATGTCTCAGACTCGCCCGATCTCGGGTGTCAGCCACCTCGCGGGGCTGTTCTTGTACCCGGCCAGTGCGGTTACAGCATGTGCAAGACCTACCGGCTCAACACATACCTGAACATTATAGCACTACTCACGGCAAAAATCAATGCAACGGCGAAATATATCTTTTCCCCGTTCCATGACAGGAAGAGCATGCCTCCACGTAAGGGAGCGTGCTTTCCTCACGCACCTTTTTGCGGGTCATTTCAAGCAGGCCAAGTTTGGTCCAACCTATCACGAATGCTTTCGTTCTGTCTTTTTTGAGCTGGGCCTCCAGCGTGGCCGCCACTTCCTGCCGATTCGCCTCTTCCTCCATATCGATGAAGTCCACGATAATCATGCCGCCAATGTCACGAAGCCGCATTAAGCGGGCAATTTCGACTGCAGCCTGCATGTTGGTTTCAGTGACGGTGTCTTCCAGTCGGTCTCCGCCAGCACCGGTATATTTGCCGGTATTTACATCCACCACAGTTAGTGCTTCCGTGTGGTCGATCACGATATATCCTCCGCCCGGCAGCCAAACTTTGCGCGCAAAATCAAGCTTCAGCTGCTCCTGCACGCCGTATGCCGCAAAAATCGGATCTTGCCCTCTGTAAACTTGCACTTTAGGCCGATGTCCCGGTCCGATTTCTTCCAGCAGGGCGGCGATCGCATCGGCATTCGGCTGGCTGTCGGTAATGACCTCATCGCTTCCAGGCGTGTACACGTCCCGGATAATGCGCTGCACCAGCCCAATATCACGATGCAGAAGTTTCGGAGAAGGCATTCCCTCGGCCTTTCGGAGAATATTTAGCCATTGTTGGCGCAGAACTTCAAGGTCTGCCTGGATGGCCTCCTGATGCTTCTCTGCAGATACGGTACGAATAATCAACCCTTCTTCGCCGTTCCGAAGTTGTTCACCGAGTGCCTTGAGTCGGGAGCGGTCCCCTTCGCGGGCAATCTTTTTGGATACGGCCACATAATCTGCCATGGGCATGTACACTAACCAGCGTCCCGGCAAAGAATAATGCGTCGTCACCCTCGCTCCTTTTCCGCCCACCGGCTCTTTCAGTACCTGAACAATAATATCCTGTCCAGGTTTGACCAACTCCGAGATGGAGGGCTTCACCTTGGGCTGTTTCTCCAGGTGTGGATGAAGCAGGTCATCCACGTACAGAAATGCGTTTTTTTTCTGCCCGATATCGACGAAAGCAGCCTGCATTCCCGGCAATACATTCACGATCCGTCCCTTGAAAAAGGAGCCGAGCAGTCCCCGGTCATTGGTATGCTCTGCCGCGAATTCTACAACCCTTCCTTCTTCCAGTAGCGCCATTTGCACGAGGTTGTGTTCATTATGTATGATCATTTGTTTCATGGCTGCACCTCAAGAAGAGCATTCAATTCTTCCACATCCGTTTCTGTATGTTAGCAATGCATGCACGCATGCATACATGAACCGTATAACCTTGATTTCGGCCGGTTAACCAGCCAAAACTATTATTTTTCGGTATTTTGCTTGAAATAAGAACCGATAATCCGCTGTTCCGGCAGAACGGCCATAATGCGGCCCTCTTTGTTCATGACGTATATCATATGATATCTTTCTCTCTTTAATAGACGCAAAATGGTATCCAAAGGTTTCGCCGGAAATGAGATTATCGGCTGCACAAGACTGCCAGCGGTCGCATGACGAACAAAAACTTCTTCCCTATTCATCAGAAAGCGGATAAATCGATAGGGAACATTCCTAAAATCGGTTACATTCGAATACAGCAGGAACACCCCGATCAGCAGCAGGTTTAAAGGCAATCCGTCTCCTGCAGCCAGCCAACGGCTAATTGCATATCCACTAATGCCCAAGCTGCACAAGATGCCTATACGATACGTCCACATCAATGTGCTGTAATAAGGAGCAAACAGGCTGACAAGCGCCTGCACGATTTTGCCGCCATCCAGCGGCATTACGGGTAGAAGGTTGAACAAAGCGATGAGCATGTTTCCCTGGATGATGTACCGGATAAATTCCGGATCGCCCACACCCAACTGCAGTATTAGCAGAGCAGCTCCTACCATCAGCATATTCTGCATTGGACCGGCGAGCGCGATCAGAATTTCCTTTCCCGCCGTAAGATTCCCCCGATCCTCGATGACAGCCACGCCCCCGAACGGAAGCATCTGAATCGAAAGGACTCGGCAGCCCAGCAGGCCCGCTGCAGCCGCATGCCCGCATTCATGAATGAATACGATGGCGAACAAGGTCACCAGCTCGATAAAATGCCCTGTCAGCACGGAAGCCAACATAATGATGACAAAGAACGGATGCATCGTGATGCGGACGCCCCAAAACCTAATCAAGGGCAACCACTTCTGCCGGATCTACATATTGGTCGCCTTCCTTAATGGCAAAATACAACGATGCAGGCTGTTCGCCCCGGCTTGCGGGCAAGCTTCCTACGACGCCTCCGGCTTCCAACCAGTCATTCACCGCTACATCGCTCTCTCCGAGTCGTCCGTAAATAGCCGTGAGGCCACCCGTATGCTGAACAACAACCGTAATGCCGCTCTCCGGGTCCCCCAGCACCTGCAGAACCCTGCCTGCATCCGAGCTGACCACCCGCACGGAATCTTCTCCGGACAGATCAGGAACGATCTCGATCCCTTTCATGCTCATCGCAAAAGGCTGCACAACGGTTCCGGATATCGGCTTGCCCAGCAGCGAATGCACTCCCTCCCCGCCGTTGACAGCATCCGCGGCATGCCCGAATACCGGCAAAAATGAGGGGTGTCCCCCAAAGTGCTTCTCATACCAAGCCGTTGCAGCCTCAAAATCCATCTCCCGATGCAATGCATCGGCTACTGCCGTTTTGGGAGATACCGTCCAGGAAGCATTCCATTGAAACATTCCCCAGACTGCTCCAAACAGCACTGCACTGACAAGCGTTCGCTTCATCAATGATTTAAAAAAATGGAAGCGGACGTGTCCATTCGGTCCGTACCGCCCATTCTCCTGCTTCCATAACAGCTCAGGATCGCGCTCCCTTTCCTGCATCGACGATGCAAGGTCTCGAGGCTTGTCCTGTATATCATCAGACATCGACGGTATGCGCCGCTGATTGGCTTTGTCTTCCTTATGAACGAATCCCGGCCGCTCCTCCAGCATGATCTCCTTCGCAGCTCCGTCCAGCAGCCGCCTGATCCGCTCTTCCCTTCTCTGCTTCACCCTCAGTTTGGTATCCATGGAATGTCCTCCCGCCAAGGCTTGTTCAGGATGCCGCGATTCTGCGTTAACCGCCATTCGCATCCTGTGATTTCGCCAGAAAACCTCCGTCATATGACAGACGGCTTGTCTGCTTGCGATGATCAATTCACAAACGCATTTCTTTGGTACATTCTATGAAGGGTCTGTCCATAATATGAGCAGGCACGTTCGGAGGAAAAGCAAATTCGGGACACAACAATAACGGCGTAAATAAAAAAAGAAGAGAAGCCGAAAAAGCCGCGCTTACCGCCACGGCTGTTCGTCTGAGGGAATCATGAATCGGCAAGCTAAACCTATCGCTTAACCCATACCGAAAAACTTTTTAAAGCGTGAGAATGCTCCCTTTTTTTGATCCATCTGCATCAAGGGAACGGTATCTCCGAGAATACGACGCGCAATATTGCGATAGGCAATCGCTGCATTCGAATCCGGGTTCATGACCGTCGGTTCGCCGGAATTGGCGGACTTGATCACCAGCTCGTCATCGGGCACGATCCCGATTAGATCAATGTTAAGCACCTGCAAAATACCATCGATATCGAGCATATCCCCCGACTTGACCATATTGTTGCGTATACGGTTCACCACAAGCTTCGGTGATTGTACATGGGAACTTTCGAGCAATCCGATGACCCGGTCTGCATCGCGAACGGCAGCATTCTCGGGCGTCGTAACAACGATAGCCTGGTCTGCGCCGGCAACCGCATTTTTGAATCCCTGTTCAATCCCGGCCGGGCAATCAATAATAACGTACTCAAAATCTTTTTTCAGTTCAAGGATGATATCCTTCACCTGTTCAGGCGATACGGAATTTTTATCTCTCGTTTGTGCTGCAGGCAGCATGTATAATTGTTCGAAGCGTTTATCTTTAACCAGAGCCTGATTCAGCCGGCAGCGGCCGTCGGCAACGTCACACAAATCGTAAATGATCCGGTTTTCGAGTCCCATTACGACATCCAGATTGCGAAGGCCGATATCCGTATCGACCAGACAAACCTTTTTCCCGAGCAGCGCCAGCGCCGTTCCGATGTTTGCCGAGGTCGTCGTTTTGCCAACGCCACCTTTACCCGAAGTGATCACGATCGCCTCTCCCATGAGCTACACTCCTTTAAACACATTAAAATCACGGCGTAACCGAACGATATTGCTCATTTTGTCGATCTGCATCTGATTGTCCTGCAAATAAGCAAATTCCATCCCGGCTTCGCGGCTCTCCCATTCATCGGGAGGACGGCTGATGATGTCAGCGATCCGCAACTGCGTCGGCGCAAAAAACGAGGCCGCAATAATGGATTCCTCATCCCCGCCGATCCCCGCGTGAGCCATGCCCCGAAGAGAACCCATTATGTATATATCACCGGTACACGTAACCGTTCCTCCCGGATTGATATCTCCCAAAAACAGCAGATTTCCTTCATGGTGCAGCACTTGGCCCGAACGAACCATGCCGCACATCGTTACGATTGGCGGCGGTCCTATCACCTCTGGTTTTAGGTCGGGCGAGTCGATGGAACGAATGAGCAGGTTGCCCTTTTGACTCAAAATATTCAGTATTGATTCTTTCTGGTCCTGGGTAACCTCACGTTTGCCCAATTTGACGTCGACATGAACGATGGGACCCGTCAGAATATTTTGATGGCTATGTTCCAGCTTATAGCGGAGCTCAACGAGCAGATCCTCGAATTCACATTGATCGTCCAGCAAAAAAACCAGGCCGTCTCGGATGCCTTTTATCGTCACGTGATTCGATTTGACCGTCATAAGCCTGTCCCTCCCATCTCATTACATTTCGTGCCCGACGCCTCAAGTTCCTGCTTCCCTATCCAGAAATGGTTTAAGAAGCTTCCTTTGGTTTGCTGCGCTTCTTCGCAATCTTCTCCAGCTGCTTGCGAAGCGGCACGTAAATGATCAAAGCAAACACAAAATGAACAAACAAATTCGGAATCATGTACTCGATCAGCGCCCAATCAAACGTAACATGATTCAGACGAAAAAGCTTGTACAGGAAAAACAGCATCGTATCGTTAAGAAGGCTTCCCAAAAAAACGACCGTAACCATTACCGGAAGCGGTGCGCGCGGTGCCTGGAAAATGAGGCCCATCATATAGGCGGACAATCCCATGGAGAATCCGTAAGGGCCGATCATCTCGCCATAGAATACGACATCGTGCAGCAAGCCGAATAATATCCCGAGCACCAGCGCCGTATGACGGTGGTAATAGACAGCGAAGAAAAGGATAACGATATACACAAGATTAGCCGAAATCCGCATCTGCCAGGCAGAGGGAATCAGAAGCGGCAGCACGGTTCCTTCTAAAATGAAGAGAATGAACAACAACAGAAACAGAACCTGTTTGCGAGCGCCCACTATTTTTTCACCTCTGGAGGGACAACCACCATCAGCTCTTTCCAATCCAGAAAGCTGGCATAAGGCTCAATCATTGCAGTCCGTGTCAGTCCATACTCCCCGACTTCAATGCTTTTCACTTTACCGATACGCATGTATTTCGGGAAGTTGTTGATAATCCCGGACGAAATGATTTCATCGCCTTCTTTAATTTTGGATTCTTCCGATATTTTGGTCATCTTGAACATGCCTGTTTTGGGATCATAACTTTCGATCATGCCGAATACGTTGTCTTCCTTACCCACGGCCGTAGCGGCGATGGCATTGGAGTTGGGATCGTTGGCATCCAGGGAAGTCAACAGATTGACGGTCGACGTGTATGCACTAACATGACTAATTACACCAACTAGACCTTCTTGTGAGGTCACAGCCATTCCCGGTTTGATGTTTGCATTTTCTCCGATGTCGATATTGATCGTCCTGCTGTTTGGATCGGCATTGGCACTGATGACCTGTGCGATTCGATAATCGTAGTTATAACGGTTTCTTTGTTCTTCCGTGAAATGAAAAAGTTCTTTGTATCTTGCGTTAACCTGCTCCATCTCATTGTATTTCAATCGATCCCGCGTATAGTGACCCATGGCAATACGAAGCCGTTCATTCTCTTCATAAACGGAACTCATGTTCGCTATATCCTTAAAAAAGCCCGCTACGTAGGAAGCGGGCTTGTAAAATACGTATTGTACGAAACCGACGGAATCCTTCAGGAATTTTTCCGGCCAGGATAACGCCGTCCGCGGACCGAGCGTAAAGCCCATTAACGCGATAAATGTAACAAGGCCCACCAGCAAAACAAAAAGTCTTTTGTTGCCCAGCAGCTTAAACAGTTCGAACACCCTCTAACATCCATTATTCTCTTCCGAGCCTGGCCCGGCGGGGAGACTGTCAGGTCTATAGTCCCTTTGAGAATATTCGCCATCTCCCCGAATACGCGGGTTTAGCTCTCCCGGCCATCCGCCGGGATTATTTTCGCTGTTTATACATATTCCGGTTCACAGGGAACCAGAATGTGCTTATCTTTCAATTAACGTTTGGAGCGAACTGCCGAGCTGCTTCTGCTTTTGAACAAATGGATGTTTTCCAACGCTTTACCGGTACCGATCGCTACGCAATCCAGCGGATTCTCCGCGACAATGACAGGCATACCGGTCTCGCCCGCCAGCAGCTTGTCCAGGTTGCGAAGCAATGCGCCGCCGCCAGTCAGTACGATCCCGCGGTCCATGATGTCGGCCGCCAGTTCCGGCGGGCATTTTTCAAGCGTCACTTTAACCGCTTCAACGATGGCGTTCACCGTATCCGCCAAAGCTTCGCTGATTTCATCGGAAGTGATGGTGATCGTTTTAGGCAGGCCTGTAACGAGGTCACGACCGCGAATTTCCATCGTTTCCACGGACTCGAGCGGCATCGCGGAACCGATCTCCATTTTCAACTGTTCGGACGTACGCTCACCGATCATCAGATTGTACTGGCGTTTGATGTACTGAATGATGGACTCATCCATTTCATCGCCCGCAACGCGAACGGAACGGCTGGTTACGATTCCTCCGAGGGAAATAACGGCCACTTCAGTCGTACCGCCGCCGATATCCACAACCATGCTTCCGGTCGGCTCCCATACCGGCAGATCGGCACCGATTGCGGCTGCAAACGGCTCCTCGATCGTGTAAGCTTCGCGTGCGCCGGCTTGCTTCGTTGCATCTTCAACCGCGCGTTGCTCCACCGCAGTGATCCCGGATGGTACGCACACCATCACGTTTGGATGACGCTGGAACATGGAACGCTGCTTTTGTGCCTGACGGATAAAATATTTGATCATCGTTGCCGTCGTGTCGAAATCGGCAATAACGCCATCCTTCATGGGACGAATGGCACGAATGTTGCCAGGTGTCCGGCCGATCATTTTTTTCGCCGATTCACCCACGGCCTCAATGCTTTTGGTATCCGTGCGAAGAGCAACAACCGAAGGTTCACGCACCGCAATCCCTTTCCCACGAACATAAACCAACGTATTTGCTGTCCCCAAATCAATCCCTAAATCCTTACTTCCAAACATGACGTAATCTCCTTTTCTGCCTTATATAGCCGTCCTGAATTTTCAGAACATTTTCATTTTTTTAGAATGCTTTTTGATTTGACATGCCATTTTTCATCATCGTTTTCATTTCCCGGCAATCTGCAGGGAGATTAGTATTGATCAAAAATTAGTTCAACGCCACCCATTATATTATACCAAGCCCTTCTCCTTCAAACTTACATAGGTTCCATCGCCAATAACTAGGTGATCCAGCACATCTATGCCAACAATCGTGCCGGCTTCGATCAATCGCTTCGTGATTTGGATATCCTCTGGGCTCGGTGTAGGATCACCGCTTGGATGGTTGTGAGCGCACACAATCGATGCGCTGCTGCATTTGATGGCAGCACGGAACACTTCGCGCGGGTGGACAATGGAAGCGTTCAGGCTGCCCATGGAGAGTGTTTCCTGGGCAATAATGTGGTTTTTGCTGTTCAAAAAGAGACAAACAAAATGTTCTTTTTGCAGATAACGCAACTGCTCGACCAAAATATCAGCCGCATCGCGCGGAGTGCGAATCGAAGGAGACTGTGCCAGTTTGCTCTTGGCAATCCGGTGGCCCAGCTCGATGCCCGCTTTCAACTGCACGGCTTTGGCTTTGCCGATGCCCTTCATTGCCGTCAGTTCCTCAAGCGTCAAGTCCATTAGCGAGCGGATCCCGCCCGTCTCTGCAAGAATTCGCTGCGCCATGTGAACGGCGGATTCTTTTCTTGTACCGGTTCGAAGCAGAATGGCCAGCAGTTCGGCATGGCTCAAGGCGCCCGCCCCATATTCCATCATGCGTTCTCTCGGGCGTTCTTCATGGGGGATGTCGCGCATCATATACTGCGGCGACTCCATATACTCCCTCTTTTCACGTCATCCATTCGAATTATTCATGTGCCGGGGCTCATTCACGCGGCAATACATGTACCCCGAATCCGTCCAGCATATCGCTGAGCAAGGATAAAGGCAGACCTACGACATTGAAATAACATCCTTCGATGCGATCAACCAGAGAAGCACCAATGCCTTGTATGGCGTACGATCCTGCCTTGTCCATAGGTTCTCCCGTACGTACATAAGCACGGATCGTGGCTTCAGACAATGCTTTCATCGTTACATCCGTTTGCCGATAATGAACCGAAGACTGACCGCTAATGGCATCGATACAAGCTACGCCTGTAAACACGCGGTGGGTTCGTCCTTGCAGCCTCGCAAGCATGTTCTCCGCATCCTTCTCATCTGCCGGCTTGCCCAAAATATCTCCATCCAGAACAACGATCGTGTCGCTCCCAACGATGACGGCATCCCGCTGCTGGCCTTCGACGCTGCGAAAGACGGCAAGCGCTTTGCGCATCGCAAGCTCCTGCACCGTTTGTTCAGGAGTCCATGATGGGGGCGTAGCTTCGTCAGCACGGCTTGGGATTACTTCAAAATCCAACATCAGTCCGGCCAGCAGTTCTTTGCGACGTGGCGATGTAGACGCCAAAATAATGCGGCGTTGTCCTGTTTTATCCAATATCAACGGCTCCTCACATTCCAGTGGTGTCCTCGTCCTTGCATACGCTTCTTGCGGTTCTGCAGCGTTCGTTGTTGTTCAATTCATCATAATTCGTCATTCTCCTACAATCTGCGGTATAGCCATACAGCGGCGATGATGCCGATCAGACTGAGGAGGCTCATTTGAAATTGAAGTGAAATGTCATAACTGAAAATGTCAAGATCAGCCTGTGGCGACCAGCGAATGGTCGTGGCTTTGGTTAAAAAAGCTACAGCCTTGACCGGCTGCAGTGCCTTGGCGATCCATGCTCCGGCCAACCAGCCGAGCAGCAGGAAAAGTAATAACATGCCGAAGTTTTTTTTCATCCGTTATCGTCCCTCGCCATTTTTTGACACCCACATTATTATACGGGGTTTTGTACGTCAATACAAACACAAATCCGGCAAGGGGAACTATTTCCAGTTCCCTGCCGGACAAGCATTTCAAGACTGTGTTAGGAGATCCAACGATTACTGCTCCTGCAGCGTATCAAGCCATTTTTTTTGCTGCAGCACGTAGTCCATCAAATTCGTCTGCACCGACCACATATGTGCGGCAGAAGGTTTTTTGTTATATTCGGCAACCGCCGTGATGGCGCTGTTCATCGCTTTGGCCATCGCCGCCGCATAAGGCGCTGCCTCCCCGTTCGTGTTTGCGGACAGGTCGTTGAAGCCGCGCAGCCACGATTCATGCCGATTCTGAATGGAGGTCATCGTTTCGGCGGATACCGCTTGGGGCGCTGCTTTGCCCAGTTCTCCGATGGACAACGTCGAGAGCAGCCCGATCAACGTTTCGCTATCGTTAAAGAACTGTGTCGCGGTTGCCTGGTTAACGCCCAACGCCGCCACACCGACTTCCGGATACGGAATCTCTTTAACGTAAAGTTCCACGCCCTGGGCCTTTAGGCGCGTGCTGAGCAGTTTGGCCTCTTCGCGATCAGGGGATATGCCGGCATAGACCCGATTACCGTCCTCCGGGTCCGCCTCTGCAGCAATCCCGGCCTGAGTCAATTCAAGTTTGGCCTGTTCAGCACGCTCCGGAGAACTGAAAACGCCGTACTGCAGCGCATAGTAATTGCCGCCAGCCAATGTGGCCTGGGCCTGCTGCCCTGCCGAGACCGATACATTGGCCGTATTCTTTTGAGGTACGACGTTCGGAGCTGCCCCGTCTTTGTTGAAAAACGAAAGGATGACGAGGCCGAACAATGCTCCGGTGACGATTGCTCCCGTTACGGAACCAATCATTTTCCACCCCCGCGGGGCCCGGTTTCGCTGATAGGAATAGTGATTGTGCTCGCTTACCCAGTTGTGGTCCGCGTACTCCTCGTTCCATGGATCAACGGCTTCGCTCGCTTCCGGAAGATCCCGGCGCTCATTGGCATACCCTGCCTGCGGGTACTCGCGTTCAGAAGCACGCTTGTCCATTCTTTCCCCCGGTTTGAGACCCTCGGTAAGTATCGGCAGCGTTTCCCCCCAATCTCCCGGTATCTCCTCCGCAGACCATTGCGGAGCACTGTCTATGCTCGCTGGAGCATGCGTTATCTCCTCGTTCGCCGCCTGGAGCGTTGCAGGCGCGAGCCGCCCTTCGTTTTGCGGCTTGACAGCATCGTGCTCCCCGAAGCGAAACGTCATTCTAGCATTGTTCACCCCGTACCCTCTCCCTTTGTCCCATTTATACAAGCTATATGCGGGAGAGCAGCCATTCATTCCTGAAACAACGAAAAACCCGTCTCTTCCCTAATACGGGAGACGGGTTTCCCCTTGTGTTCCGATTCTATGCTTTGATCAATTTGGCGAGCGTGTCGCCCACCTTCCAGATGTCGCCTGCGCCCATGGTAAGAACAAGATCACCCGGCTGCAAACGGCTCTGCAGATCGGCAACCACGTCCTCCTTCGCAGGCAAGTAACGAGCCGATGCATTGCTGTTCTGCACGATCAGTTCCACCAATTTGGCGGAATGCACGCCTTCGATCTGTTTTTCCCCTGCCGGAGAATAAATGTCGGTAATCAACACCTCATCGGCTTCGGCAAATGCACGGCTAAATGCGTCCAGCAGGAAAAACGTGCGCGTGTACCGCTGCGGCTGGAACACCGCGATGATGCGTTTTCCTGTTGCTTTCGCCGCACTGATCGTGGCCTCGATCTCGGTCGGGTGATGTGCGTAATCATCGATAATCAACATGTCGTTGGCTTCGCCCAGCACCTGGAATCTGCGTTTGGCTCCATGGAACTCAATGATAGCTTCGACGATTTTATCGAATGAAATTCCTGCTTCCAAACACGTAATGACCGTTGCCATCGCGTTGTATACATTGTGCTTGCCTGGTACGGAAAGTTCAACGGTTCCGAGCGTTTTGCCCTGGTGGTTCATCGTAAAGGAGATTTGACGGTCTCCCAATTGGATATCCGTTGCAGTGTAATCCGCATCCCGATCAATGCCGTACGTAGTAACGCGTGCCTGCAGCTGAGGCAAAATACTTTGAATGTTCTCGTCGTCGGCGCATACGATAGCCGTGCCTTCCGGACGAATCTGGCTAAGGAACTGCACGTATGCCTTTTTGAGCTCTTCAAAGTCGCTATTGTAATTTTCGAGGTGATCGGCTTCGATGTTGGTTACGATGCCAAGCCATGGATGGTATTGCAAAAACGAGCCGTCGCTCTCATCAGCCTCCGCAACGACCCAATCGCCTTGACCCGCTTTCGCGTTGGTGCCCAGGTTCATGATTTCCCCGCCGATGATGTATGTCGGATCCGTTCCGCATTTATCCATGACGAGCGCGATCATCGAGGAGGTTGTCGTTTTGCCGTGTGCTCCCGCAACCGCCACGCCCTTGCGTTCGTTAAGTAACCGTGCCAGCATCTGGGCCCGGTGCAATATAGGAATGTTCAGCTGCTGAGCAGCCACACGCTCCACATTGTCCGCCGGAGCTGCCGTCGAATAAACGACCAAGTCGGCCCCGTTTACATGCTCCGCAGTATGTCCGATGTATATTTTCGCCCCTTTGGCTGCCAACTTCTCGGTCAACTCCTGGGAAGCGACATCCGATCCGGTCACGGTGTATCCCATTTCAAGCATAACTCTGGCAATGGCACTCATGCCATAACCGCCAATCCCTATAAAATGAACGTGTTCCGATGTATTTAACAAAACCTTCACCAACCTTTTTCAGAATCGGTTTGATGCAAAAGGGCTGCCCGCACATCCGCAATCAAGTACAATGTGCCGGAGACTACCCCCAGATCTTCCGCTTCCGTCCGTGATTTCAATAATTCAAGCGCCTTCACCCAATCGGGCTCGACGATGATTTCAAGTTCCTTCTTCGCGAAACCGGGACGCACCCGTGCTACAACGTCCTGAAGCTTGGCTGCATCCATTTTGCGCCTAAAGTCCGGCTCGGTCAGGATCAGCGTATCCACTAGTGGCAGTATATGCTGCAAATATGCTTCATGATGCTTATTCTCCAGCATGCCCATCATCAAATTTAACCTTTTGTGGGGGTAGACCTCCTTAATGCTTTGGGC
Organism: Paenibacillus sp. FSL W8-0426; assembly: GCF_037969725.1. Classification (NCBI taxonomy): domain Bacteria; kingdom Bacillati; phylum Bacillota; class Bacilli; order Caryophanales; family Paenibacillaceae; genus Paenibacillus; species Paenibacillus sp. FSL W8-0426. The sequence goes on from NZ_CP150203.1 coordinate 5,490,970, forward strand.
CAGCGATTCCGCCCCTTCCGGATTATGTGCTCCATCCAGAACGATCCGCGGATCATCAACCACTTTTTCGAAGCGCCCCGCCCAAAATGCATGTTCAAATCCTTGCACGAGATCCTTGTCTTCCAATACAAACGCCATGTATTGCCGCAGCACTTCAAGCGCCATAAGCGCGCCTGCGGCGTTGTCGCATTGGTATGTACCCTTCATGCAAATGCGAATGTCCAGTTCGCGGAAAGGTCCGGCAAAATGAATGGTCTGACTGTTTTCGTCGCGATCCACTCTGCGATAAGAAAACTGCTGCCCTGCCACATAAGCCGTCGAACGAAGTTCTTGGGCCCGATCCGTGATGACCTTGATGGCTTCAGGCTGCGACGCACAGGTGACCACAGGTACCCCCGGCTTGATAATGCCCGCCTTTTCCCACGCAATGGCCTCGACCGTATCCCCAAGCACATCCGTATGGTCCATGCCGATGTTGGTAATGACCGAAACGACTGGAGTAACGATGTTGGTTACGTCCATCCTTCCCCCAAGCCCAGTCTCCCATACTACCACGTCGGGGTAGCACTCCTCCGCATAATAGAGAAGCGCAAGCGTCGTCGACACTTCGAACATGGTTGGAGAACCGAGCGGAGTCGAAGCCATCTCCCGCACGAGCGGATGCAGCCGATTGGCAATTTTCAGCAGCGTCTCCTCAGGGATATCCTCTCCGTTGTATTGAAAACGGTTCGTGAATTTGGTGATGTAGGGCGACGTGAACGTACCTACGTCATACCCTGCCTGAAGAAGTACCGACGTCAAAAAAGCGCAAGTCGAACCTTTTCCGTTCGTTCCCGCGACATGAATGAATTTGAGACGCCGATGCGGATTCCCCAGCCGTGCCATCAGCGCTTCGATACGCTCCAGCCCCGGTCTGATGCCAAAAGGAATAAGACCATTGATCCAGTCTACCGCCTCGACATATGTCTGCAAAGGTGCCTTTTCGCCTGCTCCATTGATTTCCGTCATCTGATTTCACCTTCGGTCCCAATGTAATTGAAAAAATCGGCCGGATGGCGAACAGCCGCCATCCGACCCAGAAATGCCTTACGCCTTCAGTTCATTGATCCGGGCAATGACTTTATCCCGTTTGTCCGAATAATCGGCCATTTTGGCGCGTTCTTCTTCAATAACCTTGGCAGGAGCCTTGGATACGAAGCCTTCGTTCGCCAGCTTTTTCTCTACGCGCGACACTTCGTTTTCCAGATTCTGCAGTTCTTTCTCCAAGCGGGCAACTTCCTGCTCGATATCGATCAGTCCCGCCAGCGGCAAATACAATTCGGCGCCTGTGATGACTGCCGTCATCGCTTTGTCCGGAGAGCTGAGGTTCAGACCGCTGTCGAATTCGGACGTGTTGCAGAAACGTCTGATGAAATGGCTGTTGCGTTCGATGATGCTGTTGGCCTCGGCGCTATTGGCTTTGATCAGCAATTCGACTTTTTTGCTCATCGGCACGTTGACTTCGGCGCGAATGTTCCGTACCGCACGGATCGTATCCATCAGCAGGTTCATTTCGGCAACGGCTTCCGGGTTTTCCATGGCCGGGTCATACGTCGGCCAAGCAGCCAGCGTAATCGTCTCGCCTTCATGCGGCAGATGCTGCCAAATCTCTTCGGAGATGTAAGGCATGAACGGATGAATCAGGCGCATGGTCTGATCGAGCACATAAGCCAATACGGATTGGGTTTTCTTTTTCGCCACAGGATCTTCGCCGTAAAAGGACAATTTTGCAAATTCGATGTACCAGTCGCACAGATCGTCCCAGATGAAGTTGTAGAGGAGACGACCGGTTTCGCCAAATTCATACGCTTCGATTAGACGCGTAATGTCACGGGAAGTTTCGTTCAGACGGTGCAAAATCCAATAATCCGCGGTCCCAAGCTCGCCGGAAATGTCGCGATCCTCGATAGTGAAGCCTTCCAGGTTCATCAGGGCAAAGCGGGATGCATTCCAGATTTTGTTCGCAAAGTTGCGGGCCTGCTCCACGCGTTCCCAGCGGAAACGCAAATCTTGCCCCGGCGTGCTGCTCGTCGAGATCATGTAACGCATGGCATCCGCGCCGTATTTCTCGATAACGTCGAGCGGATCAACCCCGTTGCCAAGCGACTTGGACATTTTGCGTCCTTCCGAGTCACGCACCAATCCGTGCATGAGTACGTCCTTGAACGGAATTTCGTCCGTGAATTCCAGCGCGGTGAAAATCATGCGCGCAACCCAGAAATAAATGATGTCATAACCCGTTACAAGCACGCTGGTCGGGTAGTAACGTTTCAGGTCGTCCGTATCTTCAGGCCATCCGAGCGTGGAGAACGGCCACAGCGCGGAGCTGAACCACGTATCGAGCACATCCTCGTCTTGTCTCAGGTTGCGGCCCGCATATTCAGGGAGCGTTGTCGGATCTTCGGCGGAGACGATAATTTCGCCAGTTTCGTCGTCATACCAGGCAGGAATCCGGTGACCCCACCACAGTTGGCGGGAAATACACCAATCGCGAACGTTCTCGATCCAGTTCAAATAGGTTTTCTCGAAACGTTCCGGCACAAAGCGTACGCCGTCGCCTTCTTGCTGTTTCTTGATGGCTCTTTCGGCGAGCGGCTTCATTTCAACGAACCACTGCGTGGACAGATAAGGCTCGATTACTGCCCCCGTACGTTCGCTGTGGCCAACCTGATGGACATGGTCCTCAATGTTGATCAGCACGCCCAGCTCTTTCAGGTCTGCAACAATTTGTTTGCGGCAGTCGCTGCGATCCATGCCTTGATACTTGCCTGCTTCGGCATTCATCGTTCCCGTTTCATCCATGACGATAATTTGCGGCAGATCGTGGCGCAAACCGACTTCGAAGTCGTTCGGGTCATGCGCAGGCGTAATTTTAACGGCACCGCTTCCGAACTCTTTGTCGACGTACTCGTCCGCAATAATCGGGATTTCGCGGCCGATGATCGGCAGCACGAGCGTTTTGCCAATCATGTCGGCATAACGTTCGTCTTTGGGATGCACGGCTACGGCCGTGTCGCCAAGCATCGTTTCCGGACGCGTCGTTGCCACGGTAATATGGCCGCTTCCGTCCTTGAGCGGGTATTGCAAATGGTACAGGTGGCCCTGAACCTCTTTATATTCAACCTCGATGTCGGACAACGCCGTCCGGTTCACCGGATCCCAGTTAATGATCTTTTTGCCGCGGTAAATCAGACCTTTCTCGTACAGCTGCACAAACACTTTGCGCACCGCTTTGGACAAACCTTCGTCCAGTGTAAAACGCTCGCGGGAGTAGTCCAGCGACAGGCCCATTTTGCCCCATTGCTCGCGAATCGTCGTTGCATATTGTTCCTTCCAGTCCCAAACGCGATCCAGGAATTTCTCACGGCCGAGATCGTAGCGGGTCAGTCCTTCTTCCCGAAGCTTTTGTTCCACTTTGGTCTGAGTCGCGATTCCCGCATGGTCCGATCCCGGCAGCCACAGCGCATCGTAACCTTGCATCCGTTTGGTACGGATCAGGATGTCCTGCAGCGTAAAGTCGAGCGCGTGCCCGATATGCAGCATGCCGGTGACGTTCGGCGGCGGAATTACGATGGTAAAAGGCTCAGCGTCTTTGCGCTGTCCTGCTTGAAAATATCCTCGCTCGATCCAGGTCTGATACCATTTTTGCTCCGCAGCCTTCGGGTCATATGTCGTCGGCATTTCGGTTGCGGCTGACTTGTTTTGTTCCGTCATTTGTCATTCCTCCGTTACTCATCATCTTCGCCAAAAAACAAAAAAACCTTTCATCCCTCAAAGGACGAAAGGTTAGCTTTCGCGGTACCACCTTTGTTTCACGCAAGCACAGACCAAGACAGAGCATCCTTGAGGCTTCGCGTGACACTTTAAGCAGATAACGGCTGCTACCGGCCCATTCTACCAAGCAGGGATGAAGCTCATACCGCTTCACGAACTCCCGCGTTCAAAAAGGCAACTCCCGGGCGACTTCGATCAGCTGGTTCCTGCGGAATTTTTCAGCGCTGCAATCCCGCTCTCTGAAAGGTCATACTGTCTACTACTCCCGATCTTCGTCTTTCCTTAAAATTCCCATGAGGCTAATGAAATAACCAAACGCCCGCCATTCGCGGATGTTAGGAAAAAACCTAAACACATCATACCTTGCCCGTGCCCGATAGTCAACCTGGCAACCGCTGATTCACGTCCCTGCCATGCGTTTTGCGGCATACCAATGGCAAAAACCCGCAATCCAAACGGATCACGGGTGAAACAGCGCTTGTTTTTGATTCCAGAACAAACCCTTAACGGCATTGCCATTCAAGGAATGTAAAGGACCTGACCCTCTTCGACGACCTGTTCGGAGAGGCGGTTATACAACTGCAATTCCCTCGTCGTCAATTGATAGCGGTCGGCGATGGTATCCAGCGTTTCTTCCCGTTGAACGATGCACATTTTCACCTTTCGGAAAGGCGTCTGCTCTACGAGCGTACCCAAAAACAGGTTTTTCCACTGCACCTCTTCCGAAGCAGCAGACGGTTCCCGCGACGTTTCTGCAGCCGCCTCATTGGGGCGCTCCTCCTCTGCCTCTCTCGTGCCTTTGCCCGAAATTAAAGATGAAATGCCAACCCCATCCTCCTGGGGCGGACGCGTCTCCCGTTTGCTGCCAAAAGCCACCTTGAGTTCCGGCTTGTCTTCCGTTTCGGCCACGGGTTCGGGAATCGCCGATGGAGTTTCTGCCGGGGGATCAGCCAGCTGCACCTCATTAGACTCGCGTTCCTTTGCAGGAACAACCGCTTCAGAAGCGGCAAACACGTCCTGCCAGTTTTCCCCTCCTGCCGACTCTTCCTTCTGTTCTTCCTGCGTTGGAGCGGATCTTGTTTCTCCAAGGGTCCATGGGTTCGCAAAGGCTTCACGGGATTGACGAGATTCCTGAGCTTCCCGCTCCTGGTTTGCATGTTCCGGCAATGACGATGCCGAAAGTGCATGCCATGCAGGCAAGCTTGGTTCAGGTTCCGGTGGAGCCGGTACCTTCGCGGCATCCGCAGCGGTTCTTTCTTCGACATCCGTATTAGCGTCCGGGTCCGAAGCCGTATCGATCGGCTCGGAATATGCCGCTCCAAAGAAGGATAGATGGGCTGCTCCGTTCGCTTCAGCCTCCTCGTTTGCTTCGGCCTCTTCCACCACTCCCGGCTCACGCTCGGCTGCCTCCTGCGCAAGGAGTTGAGGTTGCTCCGCCGGAACCTGCCCGGAAACAGGACCGTTGATCGTTTCAGGCTCTAACGAATCGTCCAAACGTAAGGCATTGTCCGCTTCAGGCTGGTATAGAAGACCCCTGGCCGCCTCGTCCAGTTTGGGCGCTCCAATAAGCCTTTCCTCTTCGCTTCGCTGCAGCAGATATTCCTGGGCGTGAACGTTTATTTCGCTATCTGGTTGCTCCGGTTCCGTTTCGAAGCCATCCTGCGGCAGCTCCGGCGAATGAACGACTGTGAACTCGTCTGCCGGCCACCCTTGGTTCTCCTCCGCCGCAAAACCCTGAATGCCCCGAAGCGACAACACGCCGGTAATGTTCAAGCTTCGCTCCGATAACAGATCAACATCAAAGTTTTCAATTTCGATCGAAATATCATCAAGGGACCGAACACGGTTGAGCGGAACCGTGATTTCAACAGGAATGAAATGTTTCAACTCTTCGGAATAGTCATTCTCTCCCCTATAAGCCCCCGTTAGCAGCAAATGCCCCCTAAGTGTCGCGTAATCTTCCTGACCGATCACCTGAATGCGCGGAAAAAGCTCAATTTCCTCCAGTTCCTCAATCGCAGGGACTCCCTCTGACAAATGAACGCGCTCATAAATATCGAACCGCAAACCATATGGTTGATTCAGCAAAGGTGGCGTCCTCCTTTCGGCATATGTTCACCATAATCCTTCTCATGGGACTGATGCATGGTCCAAATGTTTCATTACCCCATCTATATGCCCTGCATGAGATAAGCATGCCACCTTTTCCTCAAACCTTATGTTTTAATGGTCCTGGCCCTCCCGCTTGGCCAACTGTTCGAAATCGGACGGCCACGGATCGGCGACCTCCACCTTAGCTCCCGTCAGCGGGTGCGCAAAAGTCAGCCTTTCCCCGTGAAGCGCTTGTCGGCCGATCTGTTCTTTCCGGCCTCCGTATAACACGTCCCCGACAAGGGGATGACCGACGTGAGCCATGTGCACCCGAATCTGGTGGGTGCGTCCCGTTTCCAGCTTTAACCGCACAAGCGTTGCGTTTTCCCATACCTCTACAACCTGCACACGGGTAATCGCCTCCTGTCCCCCATCGGACACGCGCCTGCGCTGTTTGTGATGCCTGTCTTTGCCGATCGGCGCATCAATGATTTTCAGCCGCCCCGGAATCTTGCCTCCTGCAATGGCAACATATTGCCGGTCGATCTCCTTGCGTCGCATGGCTTCGTCCAGCTTGGCTAAAGCAAATGCGTTTTTGGCGTACAAAACCGGACCTGTCGTATCCTCGTCCAAACGATGAATGTGGCGCACGCGGGTTTGTATCCCGTTCATCTCATAGTAAGCTGCCACGGCATGATCCAGAGTGACCGCCCGGTCCTCGCGGCTGCCGTCCGAATGCAGCTTCATGCCTGCCGGCTTGTGTACCACAAGGCAAAAATCATCCTCGTATAATACGTCAATATCTGCCCAGCGCGGCTCCACGTCCAGAGGAAGAGAAGCAAAAAGGGCCAGCCTTAGCCGGTCCCCTGCCAGTTGTATGCCGCCTGTCGCCTTGAGCTGGCGGAGCATTTTGTCGGGCATGCCAAGCTCCGAGAGCAGCCACTGCTCGGCTGCAGCTTGTCTGTCAGCACTGCCCGTTACTTTTTTTCCCGGCGTCAGCTCAAGCCAATCCCCGCGGCGTTTCCAACTTGTTATGCTCATAGCGATTGCAATGCCTTGCGGTTTGCCTCGATCGTGTCGTCGATGTCTTGTTCCGTGTGCACGCCCGATACGAACATGCCCTCAAACTGGGACGGTGCCACGCTGACACCTTGATCGATCATGGATGCAAAGTAGCGACGGAAATGATCCAGATTGCTTTCTTTGGCTATGTCATAGCTCGTCACCGGAGTCCCCGTAAAGAACGGGCAGACCATGGAGCCGACCCGGTTGATCGTGACCGGAATGCCGGCTTCCGCCGCATTTTGCTCGAATCCGGACTGCAGGCGTGCAGATAGCGTTTCAAGCCGATCATAAACTTCGGGCGTAAGCAGCTTCAAAGTTGTATATCCGGCAGTCATCGCAAGCGGATTGCCGCTAAGCGTTCCGGCCTGGTAGATCGGTCCGGTCGGCGCGATCTGCTCCATCAGGTCCCGTCTGCCGCCGTAGGCTCCAACAGGCAAACCGCCGCCAATCACTTTGCCGAGACAAGTCAGGTCAGGCGTTACCCCAAAGCGTCCTTGGGCACAGTTCAAGCCAACCCGGAAGCCTGTCATCACTTCATCGAAAATAAGCAAACTGCCGTATTGTTCCGTCAGGCTGCGCAGCCCTTCAAGAAATCCCGGCAGCGGCGGCACAACGCCCATGTTTCCGGCCACGGGCTCCACGATCACGGCGGCAAGCTCCTCACCATAACGCTCGAATGCCAGGCTTACGGATTCCAGATCATTGTACGGAACCGTAATCGTATTGCTTGCTACACCTTCGGGCACGCCAGGGCTATCCGGCAATCCAAGCGTGGCCACGCCCGATCCGGCTTTGATCAGCAGGCTGTCCGCATGTCCGTGATAGGAGCCCTCGAATTTCAAAATTTTGCTGCGGCCGGTCACGCCGCGAGCCAAGCGGATCGCACTCATCGTCGCTTCCGTACCCGAATTGACCATGCGCACGATGTCGATCGAAGGTACGCGCTCGCACACGAGCTTGGCCATTTCCGTCTCGATGAGCGTTGGAGCCCCAAAGCTCGTCCCTTTCAGGGCAGTCTCGCGCAAAGCTTCAACAACATCGGGATGGGCATGCCCCATAATCAGCGGTCCCCAGGAAGCGACATAATCGATGAATTCGTTCCCGTCGATATCGTAGATTTTGGAGCCTTCGCCGCGCTCTGCATAGATTGGCGTCAATCCAACCGATTTGAATGCGCGAACCGGACTGTTCACTCCACCGGGTATGTACTGCTTGGCTTCCTCGAATGCGCTGCGGGAGCGCTCGTCGTTCCGACGGCTTCCTTGTTGTGCGGTCATTGAACATCCTCCTTTGGATTATCCTCCGGCTGTCCATACAATCAAGTACCGACAGCCGGATGGAAACTTCAATATCAATTTGCTATTTAACGATGGAGTGATGGCTCGGGTGCCATGTCCATGATGCTTATATCGTCTAACCGTTTATTTCTCGGCAAGCCAGCGGCAAGCGTCCTTGCCATGATACGTTATGATCATGTCCGCGCCGGCACGTTTCATGCTGAGCAGGATTTCCATGGCCACTTTTTTCTCATCGATCCAACCTTGCATCGCAGCCGCTTTGACCATCGCGTATTCACCGCTCACATTATAAGCAACCAGCGGCAAGTCGAATTGATCCTTGATCGTGCGCATGACGTCCAGGTAGGAAAGGGATGGCTTCACCATCAGCATATCAGCGCCTTCGAGTACATCTGTCTCCGCTTCGCGAATGGCTTCCCGGACGTTAGCCGGGTCCATCTGATATGATTTGCGGTCCCCGAATTGCGGCGTGGAATCGGCAGCCTCACGGAACGGACCATAGAAGGCGGAGGCGTATTTAACGGAATAGGACATAATCGGAATATGGCTGAAGCCATTTTCGTCCAGTCCCGCCCGGATGGCTTGCACGAAACCGTCCATCATGTTGGAAGGTGCGATGATATCCGCCCCCGCCTTCGCTTGGGATACCGCGGTTTTGACCAACAGCTCCAGCGATTCATCATTCATCACATCGCCGCATACATGCCCGTCCACTTCGGTGGTATGCACCATGCCGCAGTGGCCGTGATCGGTATATTCGCACAGGCAGGTATCCGCTACAACGATCAGTTCGGGATACCAGGATTTGATCAAACGCGTCGCTTCCTGCACGATGCCGTCATCGGCGAAACCGGAAGTGCCTACACTATCCTTCGTTTCCGGAATGCCGAACAATAAGACGGCCGGGATTCCAAGTTCAACAATTTCGGTGACCTCTTCCTTAAGTCGGTCCAACGAGAACCGGAATACGCCGGGCATCGATTTGATCTCGGATTTGACGTTCTCTCCATAAATAACGTAAATCGGCTGGATGAAATCATCCACCGACAGATGTGTTTCTCTCACCATATTGCGAATGCCCGCTGACTGGCGCAAACGGCGATGACGTACAATCGGAAAACTCATAACGTAATGCCTCCCTTAAAATATGTTCATGCAAAAAGGGAAGCGCGCCGGGTTCATATCGAAATCAGCACGCTTCTGTCGTAAGCGCAACCTTGCAATGATCGCACTCTTCGGTTCAGTTCATTAACACCCGATCAACGTGAATCCTTGCCTGCAAGCACAGGCTTTCTTTGCCACTCGCACAGTGCCGAAATCAGGCTCTCCATCGTCGCTTCTTTCGCCATCATCGTTACATGCAATCCGGCCTTCTCGGCCGTTTTGGCTGTAACCGGCCCAATGCACGCAATTTCCACGTTTTTCAGCAGCGGCAGCGGATCGGACAACCCCATGCGCTTTAACATTTCCATAAAGTTCGTCACGGTGGAAGAACTGGTGAACGTCACCGCATGAATTCCGCCTTCTTCAAGCAGCTTCAGCAGCTCGTCGTCGTTCTCGCCCGCAAGCACCGTATCGTAGATTATCGCCTCGGTGACCTCAAGCCCACGTTCCCGCAGCTGCTCGGGCAGCCACGACCTGGCGAGGTCGCCGTGCGGAAGCAGTACTTTTTGCCCCTGGATCAGTTCGTTTTCATAGGCGTCAAGCATGCCTTCGGCCTGGAACGGTCCGGGAATCAGCTCGGCAGCAATGCCGCGTTTGCGCAAGGCTTCCGCCGTGGACGGGCCTACCGCAGCAATTCTCGCTTTGTACATGGAACGAATGTCTTTGCCCTGCTGCTCCAAATGGCGGAAGAAAAATTCGACGCCGTTAACACTCGTAAAAAACACCCAATCATAAGCATCCAGCTGATGAAAGGCTTGCTCTACGCCATGTAAAGCAGCCTCGTTCGTTGGCATCACCGTTTCGATGACCGGGAACTCATAAGGCTCCCCGCCAAGCTCTTCGATGCGGTTCACCAGTTCGCTCGCCTGGCTGCGCGCCCGGGTTACCAGAATCCGCTTGCCAAAGAGCGGCATGAATTCCGCCCACTTCAATTGTTCCCGCTGCTTGACGACATCACCAACGACGATGACTGCCGGCGGCTGGAAATCGGCAGCGAGCACTTTAGCCTCAATGTCCGCCAGCGTACCCGTGAGCGTGTCCTGCTCGGCCCTTGTCCCCCAACGCACCAGCGCTACCGGCGTTTCCGGCGGTCTGCCGTGTTTGATGAGCTGCTCGCTGATATAACCGATTTTCGCTACGCCCATCATAAATACCAGGGTACCCGTAGCGTTCGTCACTTTATCCCAATGAATGCTCCGGTCCAGCTTGTCCGGGCTTTCATGGCCCGTAATGATGGAGATGGATGAGGCGTAATCGCGATGGGTCACAGGAATGCCTGCATACGCAGGCACGCTAATCGCTGCGGTTACGCCAGGTACGATTTCGTAAGGAACGCCGTTTTTGCGCAGCAAATCGGCTTCTTCGCCTACCCGTCCGAATATTGTGGGATCTCCGCCTTTAAGACGGACCACAACTTTGCCTTCAAGTGCAAGATCGACAAGCAGCTGATTGATCTCTTCCTGCTTCATCGTGTGTCTGTCCGGCCGTTTGCCCACATATATTTTAACTGCGCCAGGCTTCATCAGCTTGAGCAATCGCGGACTGGCCAAACGATCATAAACAACCGCATCCGCCTTGCCGATGGATTCCCATCCTTTAACCGTGATCAGCTTTGCGTCCCCTGGACCAGCACCAACCAAAAACACCTTTCCCACCATGTCCTCATCCCCTAACTTCTGCCAGTATCTGCTCTGCTCCCCGTTCAATCAGTCTCCAGGCCACTTCTTCTCCGAGGCGAACCGGGTCCTTGCCGGTAAGAGTCTCCTTCAAAATCAGTCCGCCATCCGGCGTACCGACCATTCCCGTTAATTGTAACGTGTTTTGTCCATCGGGGGAATCCACTTCTTGTTTCGTCCAGACGGCATGTGCACCGATCGGAACCTGGCATCCACCGTTCAGCACGCTGAGAAACCGTCGCTCGGCCATTACCGGCAGCGCTGTCTCCTGATCGTTATAAAGGCTCAGCAAGTGGCGAAGCTCCGCGTCGTCCTCACGGCATTCGATGCCCAGCGCACCTTGTCCTACAGCCGGAAGCGACTGCCCCTCGTTCAGATATTCGGTAATGCGATCCTGCCAGCCCATCCGGTGCAATCCTGCCGCCGCCAAAATGATGGCATCCAAACCTTCGGTCTCCAGCTTGCGCAGGCGGGAATCGATATTTCCGCGCAGCGATTCCAGCTGAAGGTCAGGACGGTAGGCTTTGATCTGGCTGGAACGCCGCAGGCTGCTTGTGCCGACCCGCGCGCCTTCGGGCAGCTGATCCAGTGTAAGACCTTTGCCTGAAATCAGCGCATCCCGGGGATCGACGCGACGGGGAACCGCCCCGTTGATGAGTCCTTCCGGCAATTCTGACGGCATGTCTTTCATGCTGTGCACCGCCATGTCGATCGTATGATCCAGCATGGCCTGTTCGATTTCTTTGACGAAGAGGCCTTTGCCGCCAACCTTGGAGAGCGTTACATCCAGAATAAGGTCCCCTTTGGTGACGATCTTATGGACCTCAAAATCGAACTCCAGCCCCTCGCGTTTGCTTATGCTGCGCAAATCGTCGATGACGTGACCCGTTTGGGTCAATGCCAAGGCACTTTGCCTGCTTCCCACTTTAATGGTTCTCATGTTCTACGTCCCCTCCTGAATTACGGGATATCCAGCTCCCGATTTCTTCTTCCGTCCACCACTTGAACCGGCCGGAACGAATGTCCTCCAGTAGATTCATCTCGGTCAAGCTTCGCAGCAAGATCGCCCGTTTCCGGGGAGATGGCACACGCGCCTTCACTTCCTTGCGCATCCGATGAAGGAATTCGATATATGTTTCGTATTCATCGCCGAACTGCTCTTCCAACGCGGCACGGATTGCCGCAGCTGCGGCCGGACCTGCTCCGGCAGTGGAAATCGCAATGCTCATTCTCCCCCGTCTGACCACGCTCGGGGTGGTGAATGTACTCCGTTCGGATGACATCGCATCGTTGACCAGAATATTTTCAGCCATTGCCTCCTTGACCACGGACAAGTTGACGTCTTCCCGGTCTGTAGCCGCATATACGAGAAAGGCCCCCCGCAAATCTCCGTTGCGGTAGGCCCGGGCCATCCATTCGATTCGGGAATCCTGATGCAATTGTTTCAATTCCGGCGTCGCGTCCGGACTAATGACTTTAATTTTGGCCCCCGTATTCAGAAGTCCTCTGACCTTCCGCTCAGCAACGCGGCCTCCGCCGATTACGCAGCAGGTCTTCCCGGCTGCATCTACAAAGAGCGGCGTGTAACACTCCATGATTCACTCTCCCGTCCAACGATGAAATGCCGAATATGCATTGGATAAAAAGCTTATGATGACCAAACCATAACCGATCAGCGTCCATCTTGCCATAACGATCGCGGAGAACTGCTTTCTTCTTTTGGAGATAAAATACCCGATATAGATCGCGATGGCCAGGCCGGTGGCCAACACCTTCAAATCCAGCAGCAGCATCCAGCGGGTTTCCGCCACGATGGACAACACGGCCAGCACGACCGATACACCTAAGAGCGGCGTTCCGATCAGTGTGGCTCCATCCATGGTTTTGCTGATCACTTCAAGACTGGGCAAACGACGCATCGTTTCATTCCATTTTTTGCTTTTCAGCTTGCGATGCAGGAACATGTAAAGCAAGGCAAACACGGCAGCTACGGTCAAAGCCGCAAACCCCAGATTGGCAAGCGTAATGTGCATAATCAACAGACCGTGTACCGTTTGCCAATTATGGAGCGAAATTTCGCCGGCCGTAAACCACAATCTGTTCAGCACGGTGACCGCAAACCCAACGATGTTCAGCAGCAGGATCGCAAATTCCGAACGCGGAATCCGGGTCATCGCCAAAGACATCAATACAAGGCTGAACGAAAAGATGCAAAGAAAATCAAAGGTCGTATAAATGGGAAAATGCCCCTCGGTCCACATACGCATCACGATATGCGTTACCTGGAGCAACCATACAACGATAAGAAACCCCAAGCCCGTCCGCTTCGCCCCCACATTGCGTCGAATGCAATCCGAGAAATAGAACAGAAGGCTCAGGGCATACATGTAAATCAGAGCTTCATAAATTTGTTCAGCAAGGGTCAAGCCGTCCACCCGCCTTATACACTTGCCGGAGCATATGTTGTCATTGCGCCTTGCCGCGAGTCGTTCATGCGTACAGAACCCGATTTGCGCAATGCGGAGGCGTCGCTTTGATCCACCTTCTCAGCAGCAGTCTCCACGGCATCTTCCAAGGCAAAAATTTGGGTGAACATGCGCAAGGCGTCATCGCCCTGCTTTGTCCCCGCCATTTCCTTGATCCGGTTAATCGGATCCGTGGTCATCTGGTTGACGATGCTTTTGGTCAGTCGGCGAATGACCTTGCGCTGGTGCTCATCCAGCTCGGGCAGCTTGTTGAACAGGCTCTCCATCGTTTCTTCATGGATGGAAGCCCCCTTCTCCTGCAGCGCACGAATGACCGGACGAACACCCAACGTTTTGAGCCAATGATAATAATCTTCCATGTCCAACTCGATCATTTTCTCGATCTTCGCCGCTTCCGCTTTGCGCATCTCCAGATTGCTTTCCACGATCCCTTCAAGGTCGTCGATATCGTACAAAAATACGTTGGACAGCTCTCCAATGGCCGGATCGATATCGCGGGGAACCGCAATGTCGATCAGGAACAACGGACGGGATTGACGGTGTTTCATGCTCTCCCTCACGACTGATGCGTCCAAAACGTAGCGATCAGCTCCTGTCGAACTGATCACGATGTCCACTTCATGCAACCTGTCCAGCGCCTCTTCCACGGTGCACGGCGTCCCCCGGAATTTGGCTGCGAGCTCCTCGGCCCGCGCCAGCGTCCGGTTAGCGACAATCACCTCGGAAGCTCCACTCGCGTACAAATGCTTCACGGTCAGCTCGCTCATTTTACCGGCCCCGAGAATAAGCACCTTCTTGTCCGTAAACATGCCAAAAATCCGCTTGCCCAATTCAACGGCCGCATAACTGACGGAAACGGCGCTTTCGCCGATCGACGTTTCGGAATGCGCACGTTTGCCGAGCGTAACCGCCTGTTTGAACAGCATGTTGAACCAGGTCCCCGTCGCTTTCTCCTCTTGCGCTTTGAAGAAGGCTTGCTTGACCTGACCCAAAATTTGCGTTTCTCCGATGACCATGGAGTCCAGGCCGCAAATGACCCGGAACAAATGGCGGATCGCCTGGTCATCCTCATATATATATAAATGCTGCGTAAATTCCTCGCGCGGAACGCCGAACCACTGTTCCATAAAAGTGCGAATGAAATAACCGCACATGTGAAGACGGTCTACCACGACATACAACTCTGTACGGTTGCAAGTGGCCACGATTACACCTTCCAACACACTCTTGGTCAGCTTGAGCTGCTTCAGCGCTTCGGACAGATCTTTTTCTGCAAACGTGAACCGTTCCCTTACCTCTACAGGCGCCGTGCGATAATTCAAACCAACGACAACGATGTGCATTGCAAGTTCACCTGCCTAATAAATTTCCAATCATAGTGTTTTCTTCATATCTTCATCCATCTTGGATCAACATAGTTAATTATATCACATATCATGGACTTGACAGGGGCGTTTTTATGAAATGTTTATGAAATCCCCATGAGCATGCTTCGCTTGCAATGCCAATAATGGTAGTGTTTCACAAATCTTCAGCGTTATGCGCGCACATCCGATTTAACATGCTTAAGCCAATAGCCACGGAAGAATCCATGGCCATTTTGGCATTCGACTCTCCTTGAAATCCATTGAAATCAAGCAAGCCTTGTCATTAAGCTCGCATCATGGCAGGTCGACCCATCACGTTCAGGTGTCAAGCTTCGGTTTCGTCCTGCGGTTGATCGGTTTGTTCCTCCGATGCCGGCGTTTCGCCGATGCCGGCATAACTTTCAATGATCGCCCACAGTTCTTCTTTTCCCCATCCTTCTTCAGAGGAAAACGGCACGAACGGATCATCGGCACGAAGGCCCAACGCTTCCTTGATCACCTTCAGGTGTTTGGGGCGGCGCGTTTTGGGGATCTTGTCCATCTTCGTCGCCACGACCACGACGGGCAAGCCGTGATGCCGCAGCCATTCATGCATCATGACGTCATCCTTGGAAGGCTCGTGACGCATGTCCACCATTTGCATGACCAGTTTGAGCTCATCACGCTCCAGCAAGTACTTTTCCATCATTTTTCCCCAGGCAAAACGCTGCTGCTTCGACACCTTTGCATAACCGTATCCTGGAAAATCGACGAAATAAAGATCCTGATTGATCCGGTAATAGTTCAATTGCTGCGTTTTCCCCGGCGTTGCGCTTGTACGGGCCAGGTTTTTGCGGCTGATCATGCGGTTGATCAAGGATGACTTGCCCACATTGGAACGCCCCGCCAAGGCGATTTCCGGCAAGCCGTCGGCTGGATACTGCTCAGGCCTCACGGCGCTGATTACAAATTCGGAATGCTTTACTTTCATGTCTGCTCGATCCTCTCTTTACCCCTGCCCACTCAACGAGAATCGATGAGGGCAGGTCGTTCATCATCACCATCATACCAAAAAAACCGTTCCAGCGGACGCCGAAGCCTCCGCAGAACGGTTTATTCTTCATACGCTCCCTCGGATGGCGCGCTACAATTGGATTCCCGTTTGCTCTACCAGTGCATGCTGCAGCACTTGATCCATGTGGGCTACGGGCACAAATTCCACATCTTCCTTGATGCTGTCCGGAATGTCCCGCAAATCCCGCTCATTGTCCTTGGGCAATAATATTTTTTTGTAACCCGCGCGATGGGCAGCGAGGGACTTCTCCTTCAGGCCGCCAATCGGCAAAACGCGTCCACGCAGCGTGATTTCGCCTGTCATGGCGATGTCTTTGGAGACGTGTTTGTTGGTCAGCGCCGAGATGAGAGCCGTCGCCATCGTAATTCCCGCCGACGGACCATCCTTCGGAATCGCTCCCTCCGGTACGTGAATGTGAATGTCGTTTTTCTCGTGAAAATCGGCCGGAATGCCCAGCTGAGCCGCTTTGGAACGGGTATAGCTGAATGCCGCCTGGGCGGATTCCTTCATGACATCACCGAGCTTGCCCGTCAACGTCAGCTTGCCCGTACCTGGCACGACGGTGACCTCAATCACGAGCGTGTCCCCGCCGACCTCGGTCCATGCCAGCCCCGTCACCGTACCGATTTGATCTTCCAATTCGGCCATCCCGTAACGGAATTTGCCTGGGCCCAAATATTCCTTAACGTCATCCGGCTCGATGTTAATCGGCGTTTCCGCGCCTGAAACGATATTTTTCGCCGCTTTGCGGCAGAGCGAAGCCATCTGTTGTTCCAGGTTGCGTACGCCGGATTCGCGGGTGTATTCACGAATGACGCGCAGCAAGCTATCGTCTCCCACATGCAGTTGGTTTTCTTCCAGGCCATGATCGCGTTTCTGCTTCGGAAGCAGATAGTTTTTGGCAATCTGCAGCTTCTCCAGCTCCGTATAACCCGGGATGTTCAGCATTTCCATGCGATCCAGAAGCGGACGCGGAATGTTGTGCACCGTATTGGCCGTCGTTACAAACATGACGTTGGATAAGTCAAAAGGCAGCTCCACGAAATGGTCGCTGAACGTATTGTTTTGCTCCGGATCGAGCACTTCGAGCAGCGCAGCTGACGGATCGCCCCGGAAGTCCGAAGCCATTTTGTCGATCTCGTCCAGCAGGAAAACAGGATTCAACGAACCTGCCGTCTTCATGCCTTGAATGACGCGCCCCGGCATTGCCCCTACATAGGTGCGCCGATGACCGCGAATTTCGGCTTCATCCCGCACGCCGCCCAAGGAAATGCGCACAAATTCCCGACCGAGCGATCTGGCAATGGAACGGGCCAGCGACGTTTTGCCGACCCCTGGCGGTCCCACCAGGCATAGAATCGGTCCTTTAAGCTTTTTCACCAGCTTCTGAACGGCCAAATACTCAAGCACGCGTTCCTTCGGTTTCTCCAGGCCATAATGATCGGCATTCAGCACGTCCTCGGCCTTCTGGATATCGAGATCGTCCTCGGTCATATGGCTCCACGGCAGAGCCAGCAGCCAATCCACATAGTTGCGAATAACCCCGCCTTCGGCGGAGCTTGCGGGCATTTTTTCAAGGCGATCGATTTCCTTCTCGATTTTTTCCTTGACCTGCTCAGGCAGATTCAGTGCTTCCATCTGGCTCCGCAGCTCTTCCACTTCGCCGGCACGGCCTTCTTTTTCGCCGAGCTCCTTCTGGATTGCTTTCATCTGTTCGCGCAAGTAATATTCCTTTTGTGTTTTTTCCATCTGTTTTTTCACGCGCTGGCTGATCTTTCGTTCCAGTTCGAGCACTTCGCGTTCGTTATTCAAAATGTCAAGCAGCTTCTCCAGCCGCTCACGCACGTCGATCGTTTCCAAAATCTCCTGTTTGTCCTTGATTTTAAGGGACAGGTGGCTTGTAATCACGTCGGCAAGACGTCCCGGCTCTTCAATGTCCGACACAGCCGCAAGCGTCTCGGGAGTTACTTTTTTAGATAAATTAATATAGGTTTCGAACTGGTTAAGCACCGTCCGCATAAGCGCATCCGTCTCCGGATGAACGTTGTCCTCTTCAGGCAGCTCCTGCGCGAGCACCTCGTAAAATTCCTCGTTATCCGTATATTCAATGATTTCAGCCCGTTCCAGGCCTTCCACCAGCACACGAATCGTTCCGTTAGGCAGCTTCAGCATTTGTCTGACCTTGGCTACCGTTCCGATTTTGAAAATATCCTCAGGGGTAGGTTCCTCAATATTGACTTCGGCTTGGGAACACAGGAGAATCAAATGTTCTTCTACCATCGCTTTTTCTAAAGCCTTGACCGATTTCTCCCGGCCCACATCGAGATGCAGTACCATACTCGGGTAGACGAGAAGTCCTCTTAAAGGCAGTAAAGGAAAACGACGACCTTTCGTTTTGCTCGGTCCCATCGCTTTCGCACCTCCAATGGCTCTCAGGTTGTAATCCATATTATTTTATCAAATGTTCACATAAAAAACCAATGAAGGGAAGCTCTTAGCAGCTTCCCGAATCGCTAACCTGTCCCGGGCGCGGCAGATCCGCACGCAAAATGGAGGCAGAGGCCGGCGGAAAAATGTCTGAGGCCGGCGCAGCCGGTTCCTCCACCATTCGCTGCTCCTTGGCCTGCTGGGCATCCGGCACCCATGAGAAAACCTCTTGGAATACCTCCTGCACCGTACTCACGGGCACCACCCGCACACCGTCCAGGTTTTCAAAAATGGACTGCCAATTTTCAGCCGGGATGATGACCTTTTTGGCCCCCGCCTGGAAGGCTGCCTCCACTTTGGCCAACACGCCGCCGATCGGCTTCACGCGGCCATGGATGCTGATCTCGCCCGTCATGGCCATTTCGTGGTCTACCGGGCGCTCCTGTATGGCCGAAGCGATCGCAGTTGCCATCGCAATCCCCGCAGACGGGCCGTCAATGGGCGTACCTCCCGGAAAGTTGATATGCAAATCATAATCATATGGGCGAAGTCCCATCGACTTAAGTACGGTGAGCACGTTTTCCACCGAGCCTTTGGCCATGCTCTTGCGCCGAAGCGTGCGGGATCCGCCGCCGATTTCTTCTTCATCCACTACACCCGTAATGTTGATGCGTCCTTGTTCTTTTGCCGCCGGCACAGCCGATACTTCAATTTCGAGAATGGTGCCCATGTTCGGCCCATATACGGCCAAACCGTTTACGAAACCGACCTGCGGATGCTGGGGAATTTTGCGCTCCGGGCGTGGTTGAATCTGGCTGCTGCCAGCTACCCATTCCACGTCAGATGCCTGCAGCAGCTCGCGCTTCTCTGTCAACGCAAGCCCGGCGGCAAGCTGAACGATGTTTACCGCTTCGCGTCCATTGGTCGCATAGCGCTTCACAACGTCCACTGCCTCGGGGCAGGGGTTGAAGCCAATCTTTTGAATTGCGTCCTCGGCGATCCGCCCAATCTCCTCCGGCAGCAGTGGACGGAAATATACTTCCATACAGCGCGAACGCAATGCAGGCGGAAGCTCATGCGGCGAACGCGTGGTCGCACCAACCAGACGAAAATCAGCGGGTAGACCGTTTTGGAAAATATCGTGGATATAAGCAGGAGTATGTGTGTCCTCTGAATTATAGTACGCACTTTCCAAAAAGACTTTGCGGTCTTCCAGCACTTTTAGTAATTTGTTCATCTGAATAGAGTGCAATTCGCCAATCTCGTCAATAAAAAGCATGCCTCCGTGGGCCTTCGTCACCGCCCCGGGTTTCGGCTGCGGAATGCCGGCAACACCCATGGCCCCAGCTCCCTGATAAATGGGATCATGTACCGATCCGATCAACGGGTCAGCAATTCCGCGCTCGTCGAACCGGGCGGTCGTGGCGTCCAGCTCCGTAAACTTGGCATCCGGCTTAAACGGGGACGACGGATTTTTTTTCGCTTCCTCCAACACTACCCTTGCCGCAGCCGTTTTTCCGACGCCCGGAGGCCCATAAATGATGACGTGCTGCGGGTTGGCACTGCATAATGCCGCTTTCAGAGCGCGCAACCCGTCCTTTTGTCCAACAATATCGTTTATCGTCATCGGCCGCGTCTTTTCCGCCAGCGGCTTTGTCAGCGAGATGGAGCGCAGCTTGCGCAGCTTCTCCAGCTCCTTGCGGGATTCGCGCTCAACCGCACCGCGGTTTGTTTTCTGGCTCCGAAGCAGATTCCAGAAGTATAAGCCGATCACCACGCCGAAAAATAGCTGAATCAACATGAATACCATACCTAATTCACCCATGTCTCCACATCCTCCTGTCCAGTATTCATTATTCTGAGACCATGCTAATACTTGGTAGTATAGCCTTTTCCCTAAGACGTAAACGGGCAGGAATGAAATTATGTGGATTAACGTTACAGCTCGACGGTTGGTCGGCTTGCAAACACAAGAAAACCCGCCATCGCTGACGGGTTTTCTTATATTTTGCATATGAATGATCGAGCAATCAGTGCGATCGACCAGGAATAACTCCTGTTTTCTCATAGGCTTCGACGATTTGATCAATTTCCTTTTTGAGTTCGTCGACCATAATTTCTTCCGGTACCTTGCGAATCATTTGGCCGTGACGGAACAGCAGTCCTTCGCCGCGCGCTCCCGCAATGCCGATATCCGCTTCCTTCGCCTCTCCCGGACCATTAACGGCACAACCAAGCACGGACACCTTGATCGGCACTTTCAGCTTCGAAATGTATTCCTCGACCTCGTTGGCAATCGAGAACAGGTCGATATCCAGACGTCCGCATGTCGGACAGGAAATCAGCGTCGCTGCATTGGAAATCAATCCAAAGGTTTTGAGCAAATCGCGGGCAACCTTGATTTCTTCCACCGGGTCCGCGCTGAGCGAAATACGCATCGTGGAACCGATGCCCATCGACAACAGCGCGCCCATGCCGGCAGAACTTTTGATCGTACCCGAGAACAGCGTCCCCGCTTCCGTAATACCCAGATGCAGCGGATACCTGATTAGCTCGGCTGCCTTGGAGTACGCCGCAATGGCCATCGGCACATCTGAAGCTTTGAGCGATACGATAATGTCGTGGAAATCGAGTTCTTCCAGAATGCCTATGTGATAAAGGGCACTTTCTACCATAGCATCGGCTGTAGGATATCCGTATTTTTCAAGCAAATGATTCTCAAGCGACCCGGCATTGACCCCGATCCGAATCGGAATGCCACGTTCTTTGCAGGCTTTGACGACCTCTTCGACTTTCGCACGTTTACCGATGTTGCCCGGATTGATCCGCACTTTATCGATCCCGTTCTCGATCGCCAGAAGAGCAAGCTTGTAGTTGAAATGAATATCCGCCACCAGTGGAATATGAATGCGTTTTTTGATCTCCTTGATGGCTGCGGCAGCTTCCTCATTATTCACTGTTACACGCACGATCTGGCATCCTGCTTCCTCAAGTCGCAAAATCTCTGCTACGGTTGCCTCAATGTCTGCCGTCTTGGTTGTACACATGCTTTGGATAATGACTTCGTTGTTACCGCCGATCGTTAAGTTCCCGACCTTGACGGGACGTGTATCTTGTCTTAAATACATGAGTGATTTCTCTCCCCATAACGTCAAAGCTCCACCTTAACAGAATGCCTTACGCCTTCTGCCAAGGTGGAGAACTGACAAGTCTATATTTCAGAGCCGGACGGAAAAGCGCCTGATTCAGGCACTCTCCTCCTGCTTGTCGTCCTTCGATTGGCCAAGTTCAGGCACGACTTTTTTCTCTACGACCTCTTCGGTAATCACGCAGTTCGTAACATCTTCGCGCGAAGGCACTTCATACATGATATCCAGCATGATGCCCTCGATGATCGCACGCAATCCGCGTGCACCCGTGTTACGTTTAATCGCTTCTTTGGCGATGGCAAGCAAAGCAGCCGGTTCGAAGGACAGATTAACATTGTCCATCTCAAGCAGCTTCTGATATTGTTTGGTCAACGCATTTTTCGGCTCGGACAAAATCCGTACCAGCGTGTCTTCATCCAGCGGCTCCAACGTGGAGATTACTGGAAGACGACCTACGAACTCCGGAATCAAACCGAATTTCAACAGGTCTTCCGGCAGAACCATGCCCAGGTATTCGCCTGGCTTCAGGTCCTTTTGCTCGGATACGGTGTTGAAACCGATCACTTTTTTGCCGATCCGGCGTTTGATCATTTGCTCCAGACCATCGAAGGCTCCGCCGCAGATGAACAAAATGTTCGTCGTATCGATCTGGATAAACTCTTGATGCGGATGCTTGCGGCCACCTTGCGGCGGAACCGAAGCAACCGTACCCTCCAAAATTTTAAGCAATGCTTGCTGCACACCTTCACCCGATACGTCGCGTGTAATAGACGGATTCTCGGATTTGCGCGCCACCTTATCAATCTCATCAATATAAATAATTCCGCGTTCCGCTTTTTCCACATCGTAGTCCGCAGCTTGAATCAATTTGAGCAAAATGTTCTCAACGTCCTCACCTACGTAACCTGCTTCCGTCAAGGAAGTGGCATCCGCAATGGCAAAAGGAACGTTAAGGATTTTGGCCATCGTTTGCGCGAGCAACGTTTTACCGGAACCGGTAGGACCGAGCAGCAGGATATTACTCTTTTGCAGCTCGACATCCTCAATTTTGTTTTGTGTGTTGATCCGTTTATAGTGGTTATACACCGCTACGGAAAGAGATTTTTTCGCAAAATCTTGTCCAATGACGTATTGGTCGAGAATGTCGCGGATTTCTTTCGGTTTCGGAATATCTTTCAGATCAAGCTCTTCATCATGTCCGAGCTCTTCCTCCACGATTTCGGTGCACAACTCGATGCATTCATCACAAATGTAAACACCAGGTCCCGCAACAAGCTTGCGAACTTGCTCCTGAGATTTACCGCAAAAAGAGCATTTCAGCTGCCCTTTCTCATCGTTGAATTTAAACATGTGAAACCACCCCTTTAGGAATTGATCGGTCTGGTGAGCACCTGGTCAATAATGCCGTAAGCCTTGGCTTCTTCAGCGCTCATGAAAAAATCACGGTCCGTATCCCGCTCAATTTTATCAAGGGGCTGACCTGTACGTTCGACGTAAATTTGGTTCAATTTTTGGCGCGTCTTGATGATCCAGTCTGCATGGATTTTAATGTCCGCAGCCTGTCCTTGTATGCCGCCGAGCGGCTGGTGGATCATCACTTCGCTATTGGACAGCGCATATCTTTTGCCAGGCGCGCCGGCTGTCAGCAGCAACGATCCCATACTTGCCGCCATCCCTACGCAGATGGTAGAAACATCTGGCTTAATATATTGCATCGTATCGTATATACCCATTCCTGCGGTGACAGAGCCACCCGGCGAATTAATGTACAAGCTGATATCCTTCTCGGGATCCTCGGCCGCCAAGAACAAAAGCTGTGCTATGACAAGATTGGCTACATCGTCATCAATCGCACTGGTCAGAAAGATAATGCGATCCTTCAGCAAACGCGAATATATATCGTAAGACCGTTCGCCTCGATTGGTTTGTTCCACAACCATTGGCACCAGACTCATGAGACCAACCTCTTTTCTACATGTAATTGGACATCGGGCCACCATTAAAGCATACCCCAAATTTTATTCTAACACGTTCCGATGACAATGTCATTTTTCCAGGAATGTGTCAAGTAAAAGTTGGTTTGCTTTTTAGCCTGATCATATTTAACCATGTTTTCTATGTATGTGCAAATCGGAGGCATCCTATGCCCTCATCCCTTTTTAATTCGCTCCGCCGGGAATCGGAATCTGCAGCCGGTAAAAAACCATCCATTTCGTGAATCATTTATGCATAAAATGGATGTCGTAATTTAAAAATAAGGCACGCAATGAATCACGTGCCTTATCGTTATTCAGCTGTTATCCAACAGCTTGTCTTATTTTTCGTCAGCTTCTGCAGCAGCTTCTTCCGCTGGAGCTTCAACCGGCTCAACCACAGTGCTGTTCTCCACGAGAACGTCGATGGTTTTGCGCAGTTTCACTTCTTCGCGAAGGCTGTCAAGGGAACCGTTGCTTTCCAGAATGCCGCGGATCTCTTCAGCGGAACGCTTGTAGGACTCGGCCATTTTTTCAAGCTCTTGATTCACTTCTTCGTCGGAAACTTCGATGTTTTCCGCTTTACCTACAGCTTCCAACACGAGGTTGTTGCGAACGCGCTTCGCTGCATCGTCTTTCATTTGTCCTCTCAGGTCAGCTTGCGTTTGACCGGAGAAGCTCAGGAACATTTCGAGGTTCATGCCTTGGCTGCGCAGACGGTTGTCGAAATCGCGCATCATGTTTTGAACTTCGCTGTCGATCATCGCAGAAGGGATTTCCACTTCGGCGTTTTCGGCCACTTTTTCCACAACGGCATTCTCTTGAGCGCCTTTGAACTCGTCCGCTTTGCGGGATTCCAGTTGTGTTTTCAGGTCAGCCTTGTACTCTTCCAGAGTATCGAATTCGCTGACGTCTTTAGCAAACTCGTCATCCAGCTCAGGAAGCTGTTTGCGTTTGATTTCGTGAACTTTCACTTTGAATACGGCTTGTTTGCCAGCCAGTTCGGCAGCATGGTACGTTTCAGGGAAAGTCACTTCCACGTCTTTGAAGTCGCCTGTGGACAGACCCACAACTTGCTCTTCAAAACCTGGAATGAATGTGTTAGAGCCCAGCTCCAAGGAGTAACGCTCCGCTTTGCCGCCTTCGAAAGGAACACCGTCAACGGAGCCGTCGAAGTCGATTACAGCGATATCGCCATTTTGTGCAGCGCCTTCGTCGATCACAACGAGTTCTGCATGACGTTGTTGAAGACGCTCGAGCTCTTCATTTACGTCTGCTTCAGTTACTTCAGCTTTTGCTACAGCAACTTCCACACCTTTGTAGTCGCCCAGCGTTACTTCAGGCTTAACGGTTACTTTTGCTTTGAATTTGAAAGCTTGTCCTTTGCCAAATTGCTCGATGTCCACGTCAGGACGATCTACCGGGAAAATATCCGTTTGATCGATCGCTTCAGTGTAAACCTCTGGCAGCAGAATGTCGATTGCATCCTGATACAGGCTTTCCACGCCGAAGCGCGCTTCAAAAATCGGACGTGGCACTCTACCTTTACGGAATCCAGGCACGTTCGCTTGTTTTACCACTTTATTAAAAGCTTTGTCGAGAGCTGCAGCTACACGTTCTGCATCCACTTCAACTTCAAGAACCCCAACGTTCTTCTCTATCTTTTCCCAAGTTGCTTTCATTATAAACTGTCCCCTCCAAAATTCACATGTTCACGTAGGCGATCACAAAATAACCATTTTAGTATAAACAAGTTTACATTCTTTTTCAAGGGGAATCCCTTGAGGCAGGTTAAGGAAAACGTTTCCGCCCCCTACCCGCCCTCCAAACCTGTCGAAACAAATTGTTTCATGGAACGATATGCCTGCTCCAATCGGAAGCGCAAAGGCCCCGAAACAGCATACATGGAACGAATTTCTTCCTCGTCATGTGCCCCGCCCAAACTGTCAGCCACGGTCATGTGCAGGGCGGCTGCCCAGATATCGGTCATCAAATCATCATCTTCAAGCATCGTTTGGTAATCACGCGTTCCGTACACGGCCATGACAAACTGCACCCATAATTCCTGTGCAAAATAAAAAAGCGTTGGCTCGTGCACTTCCGTTTGATCGGCGACCCTTTCCAAAATGTGAACAATCTGGATCGGAAAATCCTCCGGACTAAGCGGAACCGTTTCTACATCCACCTCGATCCGTTCTTCTCCCCGTGAAAAAGACACGACCTGCTGCACGCCTCTGCGCCTCAGTGTCTGAAGCACGCGGAATTGAAGCAAAGGATGAAGCGCCTTTTCCTTTAACCAATCTATAAGCGCGTCATCGATTTCCGGCAGCTCCAGGTAAGCCAGCTGCTCCAGAGCCAGCATCGTTTGTTCGGATAACGGCTCTTCCTTTACCGTGCGAAGCAGTTTGTCTGCATAACCGCTATCCTGCTCAAGCTTAAGTCGGGCATGCTCGCGAGCCATGTCTTGTTCGCTGATTTCTTCGTCCTGATCCTCCTGATCGGTCTCCGCCATCTGCTCGTATTCGGGAAAAGCAGCCTCAAGCCATTCGAGCAGCGCTCTCCATTCCTCATGATGCCGTTCCTCTTCCCCTTGGCACTGCAACAAGAATCGCAGCATATTCATCGCTTCGCCATACCGTTCGTTCTCCAGCATAACCGTCAACTGAATTTGGTAATAGTCCAGCGTTTTCGGAAAAAGAATTAAATTATTGTCCTTACCGGTTTCCCGATTATTGGATTCCTTGATAAGGAGCACCTCCTCATATGTCCTGAATCATCAGTGGCATCAAACCCCGATTCGATGTATATTAAACGAAAAACGCGTCCATTTCCCGAGTTCACCTGATATTCTAACATAATGCCAAATATAAGAAAAACTTCAATCGGTGTATCCGTCAAAGAAGACAGACCGCGTTTATCTGTTGTTTTTCTTGCAATATCCAGAAGTGCCTCCATTTTGTCGGATCAACAGGTGCTGGAAGTCGCCAACGGTCAGCACCTGTACCGAACCTACCTCTTACGAATCTGAGACACCTCATTTACTGCTTTTCGGGCATGTTCATTTTCTAGCGAACGTATATGGTATGAACAGGCTAAACACCACCAAATAGCAGCGCTCAGGTTCGTTAGAAGTTTCCGCCCCCTTAAAATCAGCATATAAGACTTCTCATGTTCGTTAGAGCTTGAAGACTGAGGGAATTTTTCGATCTGGTATTCGGAAGAAAAATATCAGTCATATATTTAGGCACCCTTAAATCCCAATTCCTCAGTTTGGTCAACTCTGCAAGAAATCATACAGATCTTTAATTTCAAAATAAAAGAGGGGAACGTGCTCAACCCTGCCGAACATCGTGGCAATTGACCAACATAGAACAAAACCCTTGATCTCCAGAATTCATTGTGATATAATCATTTTTGCGCGAAAAAATATGTCCCAGTAGCTCAGCTGGATAGAGCAACGGCCTTCTAAGCCGTCGGTCGGGGGTTCGAATCCCTCCTGGGACGTAATGAAAAAGCTCTGTTAAGAGCTTTTTTTGCGTTCCGGGGATGAGAATCCCATTGAAAAATCTCTAAATAACTTGCGCCAGATTCGACGCACTCCACTTTTTATCCACTCTGACTACTACTCCCCTCCATTTATATGTGTTTATAATTACATATTAAACCGATACATCTTAAGCATCGTATCTTTTCCCCTCCCATTGAAGGCATTGACATGTAGTGCTATGCTTGCAGATGTGTATGTATCAATGCATACATATTCACTTCATAGAACACAGGAGACTTTGCCATGTCATTATCAATACAGCAACACGCTTCTTCCCCTTCTTCTGCAGAAGAGCATTCGGCTGCATCGAAGAAATTCGGCCTGTTATTGGCAGGCATTATCGTTATCGCGGCCACCATGCGTTCACCGATTACGGCCACCGGTCCCGTCGTGGAAATGATCCGTGCAGACACGGGAATCGGCCATACGATGGCAGGGCTCTTAACATCGCTCCCTCTGCTTGCCTTTGCCGCAGTCTCTCCCTTCGCACCGCGCCTGGCCAAACGTTGGGGATTAGAAATTGCCTTGTTTATGGCCATTATGATCGTGACCCTTGGGGTGGCCTTAAGATTGCTGCCCTCCGTTTTTGCTTTATATGCGGGAACGGCCATTCTGGGATGCGGCATAGCGTTAAGCAATGTGCTGCTTCCAAGCTTGATCAAACGGGACTTCCCTTTAAGGGTAGGCATCGTAACCGGACTATATTCCGTATCGATGAACATATTCGGCGCCATCGCTTCCGGGATCAGCGTGCCGGCGTCGGGGGCAACCTCCATGGGATGGCGCGCCTCATTAGGCATGTGGGCCTTATTATCCATCTTGGCGCTTGTTTTGTGGATCCCGCACGTCGCGGCAGGACGCCGGCAGAAGCTTCAAGTGTCAGGCCATGTACAGGGATCGACCGTACGGCTTCGCAATTCTTCGCTCGCATGGGCCATTACCATGTTTATGGGGCTGCAGTCTTTAATATTTTATACCACGATTACCTGGCTTCCGGAGATTCTTGCCGAACAAGGCTTTAGTGCCACCTCTGCAGGCTGGATTCTTTCTCTCATGCAAATGGTTAGCGTGCCGGCGAGCTTCATCGTTCCCATTCTTGCCGGAAGAACCAGAGATCAACGTGTTCTTACCATAATGACTTGCTCGTCTTTGATTATTGGGTATTCCTTCTTGTTAAGCGGCATTTCTTCCCTCGTGACCGCGGGCGTCATTTTGGCAGGCATCGGAGCAGGCGCTTCATTCGGCGTAGTAACCATGTTCTTTGTTCTTCGCACAAGTGACGCGAGGCAGGCTGCGAGCATGTCGGGCATGGCCCAGTCTTTTGGTTATATGCTGGCAGCAGGTGGTCCTTTGTTATTCGGCGTGCTGCATGATTGGACGAAAGGATGGACCATTCCCCTGTTGGTTCAGGTTATCCTTGCCATTGTTTTATTAATCGCAGGCATCCAGGCAAGCAAGGATCGCGTAATCGGGTAAATTTCACACCGCCGAAACGAAAATACGAATCCAATCAAAACGGCCTTCATCCCTTGAAATCAAGGATGAAGGCCGTTTTGATGTTGTCCTATATTCTACTTCACTTTTACCGTAATTTTATCGGTGCTGGTCACTCCAGCTTCGTTGATTAATTCCGCCCTGTACGTATACGTACCTGAAGCACGACCCGACAGCTCGCTAACCGCACGTTGAGCAGAAGGCGTAGCTGCGCCCAGTGCTTGAGTATCG
Organism: Paenibacillus sp. FSL W8-0426; assembly: GCF_037969725.1. NCBI lineage: Bacteria > Bacillati > Bacillota > Bacilli > Caryophanales > Paenibacillaceae > Paenibacillus > Paenibacillus sp. FSL W8-0426. The sequence continues at coordinate 5,519,805 of NZ_CP150203.1, forward strand.
ATCAACTGATCATTTTCATAAAGACGATACTCCGTCGCATTGGTTCCCCACCACAAGTTCATGGTGATCTTGTAGTTTCCATCTCCATCCCAGTTATCGTGGGAAAGTACAGCCTTGCCTGGCGATGCATCGGTAACCCGGACAGTCAGCGTTTGACTGCGCGTTGTGCCCTTGTCGTTTGTCAGTTCTGCTACATACGTATAGGTGCCATTTGTTTTGCCCGTAATCTTCGTTTGGGCAAATTGTGCCATAGGCGCATTATAGGTCAGCTTCTGGGTATCGATTAACACGCCGTCTTCATAAAGCTTGTAGCTTGTGGCATTCTCCCCCCACCACATGTTCATGCTAACGGTATACGAGCCTCCGAGCAGGCCATTGGCATGACCGTTGTTGTGGGACAATACAGGGGTTCCTGGCGCCCGAGTTGCCGGTGTTTCCGGCTCAGGCTCCGTGAACTTCAAGCTGAGCGCCGTTCTGGCGGTACCGGCAAGCCCCTGTTGATCTTTTACGCTGAACTCGACGACATATTCGCCGGCTTCGATGCCCTCCAAAGGAAGGCTGAAGGTACCGTCGTTCTGCACGTCTAACTTGCCTTCCGCATAGACGGATCCATCCTCCTTTTTCACAACATACGCAGCGTCCAACGAGCCTGCAGGGTCAAACTCGATGTTCCAGCCGCTTTGGAGCGCTGGGGCAACCTGAAAGTACAAATCTTTCACGCTGCCGTCAACGACAACCGTTTCATCATGTTCGAATTCAAGCTTCTCTGGAGCCGTCACGACCGGAGCTGTCTTCTTTACCAAAAACGGAGGCGTGTCTTCGACATACGTTTTGCCGTCCGTTCCGATCGACGTAATATCCACGGTGTACAATCCGTCCGGGATATCCATTGCTGCTTCTGTCGCATAGTCCAAATAATTCCCGGTCCAAGCCAAATTGTATCTCGTATTTGCATTGAAGTTATAATAATTTCCGAAAATGTACCCGATGTATCCATCCTGGTAAGGGCCACCTTCCGGATCCAGGCCGTTGAAAATTTCGATCAACGCAAAATTCATCGGATTGTGGAATTCCATCGCCACGTTCAACGTATCCAACGTACCGTCCGCCTTGAGCGGATAATGGAACGGATTCGTTTCATTGCCATATTTCGTTTCGATATACTTGACGCCGGATTGTGTCAGATTGAAGTGGGCTACGTACGGCACGCTGTACGTTTTCGTTCCATGGCTGAATTGAAGGTAACCTTGGGCTTCTCCTACAGTGGTCACGCCTTTTGGAACTGTAATCGTAACCTGTACTTCTTCCTCCCCGTTCAGCGTGAAGGACGCCTTGTCCACGGATACCGAAACACCGTTCACGGTGCGCGTCGGATTGACGGATACGGCATAATCGCCGCCTTCTCCCTTAAGCGCCTGTACCTTGATCGTTTTGCTGACCGTTTTTTCGTCCGTGCTCAAGAAATTGCCAAAGTTGATGCTGCCCGTTATGTTTTCTTTTTCGATCTCTTCGCCGCTGACCGTATATTTCGTCACGTCCATGACTTTCACGAAAGCCTCGGGATCGAACGCTTCAACCGCCTGAACGCGGCCAGCCCCTTGATCGAATACGTCATAGCTGGCAGTATCCAGAACCTTGGTGTTGTTCATGAGCGCAGCTTTAATGTCAAAAGGAGTCCAATCGGGATGTTTCTCGATGAGCAAAGCAGTTAGTCCCGCCACATGCGGGGTAGCCATGCTTGTCCCCGTTTTGCGGCCATAGGCCTGCGTATAATCCGCTCCCGGCTCATCTTTGCCATAAGCAGGAATCGTGGACAAGATGCTTGTTCCCGGCGCCACTACATCCGGCTTAATGTCTAGCGTAACTTTGGCAGGTCCGCGGGAACTCGAAGAATATACTTCGTCGCCTGGTGCCATGTCTTTGACAAAATCGCTGAAGCTGACCTCGACCTTAAGGCCGGCATCCAGTTGAGCCTTGATGGCTTCTCCATCTTCCTTGCTCATGCTCAGGGCGGGAATGAATTCGAAATCATCCCCCAGGCTTACCCCAATCGGGCCAGGAATATTGTTAAACACAATGACGGCTACCGCGCCCGCCGCTTTGGCATTGGCGATCTTCTCCACGAACGCCAGCTCGCCGCGTTGGATAAGCGCAATTTTACCGTTTATCTCTTTACCTTCGAAATCCGTCGGTTTGCCCAAACCGGTGTACACCAATTCGTATTTTCCATTCAAGACCGCCTCCGGGTCTTCCGCAAGATTCCATCCCATCAAATCCAGATGATAAACGGACTCTGTTACCGACGAAGAATCAGCAGCCGCTGCATCAAGCGCAGGAAGACCTGCTTCCACTGCAGGCGTTGAATTGGAGTCTTCTTCTGCAGGCGCAGAAGGTACACTTACAGGACGTTCTTCATTAGCAACACGTTCGTCAAGACCCGATTCTCCATCAGCATCGGCTCCCTGTTCAGGCTCGGTGTGCTCTGCGGCTTCTTCCGAAACAGCAGGCTCCTCTTTGGGGGCGCTCAACGAAGAATCATCGGATATTGCCCCATTCTCGGGCATGCCCTGAGCAGAGACATCCTCATCGTTTACCTCTGGCACAAGACCCAACTCGGGTGTTTGCTCTGCATCAGGTACGGGTTGTTCCTCAGGCAGTTCCCCTTTGCCCTCCGTGCCGATCCAAAAATGCGCATCTGCCGCAATCGTCTGGCTCGGTCCCGTGGAATTCCCTACCGTGATCGCCATGGCCGAGGCACCCGGCGAGCCCAACGTATAGCGATTAGGCCCATCATTGCCGCTTGCAACGACCGAGGTGACGCCAGCCAGCATCGCGTTGTTCAACGCCACAGAGGTCACATAACTAGGATCGTTCGACTTATTGCCCAATGAAAGGTTGATGATATCCATATTGTCTTCCACCGAACGGTCAATCCCGCCCAAAACCCAGGAGGTTTGGCCGCTGCCGTAAGGGCCCAGCACTCGGTAGGCATAGATTTCGGCCTCAGGCGCTACTCCTTTTACGCCAAAATCGCCTGCTTCGCGGGCAGCGATGGTACCGGCAACATGCGTTCCGTGAGAGGTGTAGTATGCACTGCCGTTTTCGTTAAATTCGGGTTGCCCCGAACCTTTCCACTCTTCATGCGTCGTTTCGTACGGATCATCGTCGTTGTCGACAAAATCCCATCCGCCTTTATAGGCGTCCTGGAGGTTGGGATGCTCGTAATCGATCCCCGTATCAATGACACCGACTTTGACGCCCTCGCCCGTGTATCCAAGCTCCCAAACTTCAGGGGCTCCAATGAAAGGCGCCGAATCCTTCATATAAGGATTGACTTCTTCGTTCTCTGGTGCCAGAGATATTTCCGTATCGGGATAAACGCTGACCACCCCTGGCATACGAATCAATTGCCCCAACTGGTTTCCTTTTATCTCAAGGGCAATTCCATTAAGTGCATATTCATAGTTTTCCACGACCTCGTGGCTGATGTTGTTCTTTGTGAGGTTATGTACAAATGTCTGTTGTTGTTGTTCTACTCGCGCGACAGCATTTGTTTCCATAGAGGAGGTGAATGATCGGCCGGAAAGGGTCGCTTCCCCTTGCGCTACAGCCACGGGTTTATCGGAAAGCTCCACGATGACTTTGGTTGTCTGTCCACCAAGGCCTTCAAGGCTTTGATCCAGATAGGGTTCGGCACCCAGTCGTTCTTCCCGCTGCTCCAAAATTTCCTTCCACTGCTTAAATTCGGCTGCACCAGGCGCTTCGAGCGAAACGGCCGGATCGGCTGGAGCGGCTCCAGCCGCCGGCAAGATGGCAGTACTCATCAACAATGCGCTTAAAAATGCGGACAACAATCGTTTACTCATGGCCAAGCCCTCCTTCTCATGGTTTTTTCGCTAATTCGCTAAAACGGTTCGGGTCACCAAGCAACGACACAGCATCTCTCCCGATCAACGATCCCTCCTTCAACCAGAGTTTGACCCTTGGTAAATTATTCGAGCAGAACACCACGTAAACCTTCTAAATAATTACATTTTTTATATAAAAATTGGTGATATGGGTCCTTTTAAATAGAAATGTGACAAACTGCTTATTTTGTCGATGCTATCGCCCGTGCCAAAAGTCCATGCCATAAAAAAAGGACCAGGCTTCTCGTTGAAGAGAACGTTCCTGATCCTTCGGTTCACATACATGCTCGGTATACTTTACCAACCAAAACCGTAACTTCGATTTAAAAACACTCTGGTTTGATCGCTTCAATCCGAATGCGTTTATAATCGGCATAGACGGCATTGCCGTTCCATAACTGCGGCACCACAATCTCGCTGACTTCCTGACAGATTGCGTTAACCATATCATCATTCATGCCTTGAAAATAATCCCCGCCAAAGTTGGCGAGCCACCCTTCAATACCCGATTCTCCGTCGGCCAATTTGGTCGGACGGTCATAGTGGTAGGCCTGACGAACCATAAAGCCTTGTTTTTCCAACAGAGAGGTGTAATCCCCGATCGTCGGAAAATACCACGGATTGCGTTCGGCGGCGTTGATGCCCGTTTTGCGCTCAATCACTTCTTCCAGCGACTTCACGATCGTTTGCACATTTCCCTTTCCTCCAAACTCGGCCACAAAGCGACCTCCGGGTTTCAACACGTCCCATACCCGGCCGGCAACAAGCTCTGGGCCTCGCATCCAATGAAGGGCTGCATTCGAGAAAACGGCATCATAACGTCCGCGCATTTCAAAGTGATGTGCATCGCCTTGGATAAATTCAAGCTCAGGGAACTTCTCCTTCGCGCGGTGAATCATGTCAGAAGATGCGTCCAAGCCAACAACTTCCGCTCCCGATTGCGAAATTTCGAATGTTAGATCCCCCGTCCCGCAGCCCAGATCGAGAATGCGTTCCCCCTTCTGCGGCTGTAACCATGAGATCAGCGTCTTCCCATATTCCGATACAAAGGCCAGCTTGTCATCATAATCCGCTGCCTTCCATTGGTTGATGGATTGCATAAACACCACCTGCGCTTTCGATAAGATATCTATATTGTGGCACAAATTTATTTATTGATGAAATATATAAAACTAATTTTGTTGATAGGAATTACCTATACAAAAGGCGAATGGCCTCCCTTTGAACAGGAGCACCAAAAGATTTCTTTCAAAGGCCATTTACTCATACAATGAATCATGAAAAGCGTATTTGCGGATGAAATCGAGGTTAAACGGAAACGTTTTGTGCATGGCTTTGTTTTTCAAGCGTTCAAGCGCATCGATGGCTTCAGACTTTAACTCCACTGGGTATCGGTACATCATGCTGTTAGACTCGAACTCGTCCTCATCCACGACGACCCATTCCTTATCCTTTTCCCGGATCAAATCCAGATCCAAATCCGTAAATTGAAGCCCCTTATCAGTCCAAACAGAAGGCATGGCCACATTGCAATACGTGAACGAAACCTCCCCATCGACAACAGCCATGGCAGCCGTAAACCATTCCTTCAGGGAAAAATATTCGATGGACGCATGTTCCATGGTAAACACCTTGTTTTTGGTATGATGGATCAGCTGCCTGCCCGGTTTGCAAAAGACGATCACATGATCGGGTGTACTTTCAATCAGCTGCCCCTCCCATTCATAGTGCGGAATATCCGGATATTTCAAAGCTCTGATTTGGATCATTTTGTTCAAGATCTGTTCTCCCCCTTATCAACGAATGCCACCAAAGCTTATCTCAGGAAGCTCCTTTTGACAAACGTCCGCAGAAAGTGCTGCTCCGACGAACCTTTGGGGTTCTCATCCCCTAATGTAAGCCTCGACAATAAATCACACTACGCCACTACGAGTGCAGTACCATCTTCCGATCGCTGTTATCCCCAGATTTTTTCCGATTCCTTTTCCCAAAGGAAAAATCCGGTGATAAACGCGCCCGCTTCGCTTCTTCAGATTGGTTCTGCCTCTCCGTTAACGTGTGAATATTTTTTCGGGTTTATATTAAGAGAGCTTATTTTACGTCCCAGGAGGGATACTCTCCTTTCAGTCGAGACTGCGGTGTATTCCTCCCGAAGCTTATGCTCCGACGAACCATTGGGGTTCTCATCCCCGGACGCAAAAAAAAGCTCTTCTCAGAGCTTTTCTTTTTACGTCCCAGGAGGGATACTCTCCTTTCAGTCGAGACTGCGATGTATTCCTCCCGAAGCTTATGCTCCGACGAACCTTTGGGGTTCTCATCCCCGGACGCAAGAAAAGCTCTTCTCAGAGCTTTTCTTTTTACGTCCCAGGAGGGATACTCTCCTTTCAGTCGAGACTGCGATGTATTCCTCCCGAAGCTTATGCTCCGACGAACCTTTGGGGTTCTCATCCCCGGACGCAAGAAAAGCTCTTCTCAGAGCTTTTCTTTTTACGTCCCAGGAGGGATTCGAACCCCCGACCGACGGCTTAGAAGGCCGTTGCTCTATCCAGCTGAGCTACTGGGACAAGTATGTATTATTTTTTTCGGAACGTTCTCTATTATACTCCAATTTCTATAATTTTCAATACTTTTTTAAAAAATTAATAATCCTTCTCCATCATCTTCATGCTTCAGACCGATATGGAGAAATAGGCCAAGACCGTTAAAACATAAAGCAGTAAAACCCGTCGTTACAAAGAACGACGGGCCTTGCATTCCGGTTACTTGTTTCCCTGACGCCACGGATTTTTCTGGGCGGCATGCTTGCTGTTTTTCGCCAGCACTTCCTCGGCAAACTCGGTATGATGCGCGTATTGGTTCCCTTTGTTTTTCTTGTACTTGGAAGCCATTGCAGTCACCTCCCCGGAACTGTCTATAGTATGCTCCGGGGGAACAAGCTTACTCTCGAAGCTGGCAGGTAGTTGATGGAGCCATCAACTCGCCCAATCTCAGCGTTGACCAAGCAAATACCGTTGCAAAGTCGGACCAAGCAAACCAAAGCCGAAAAGCTCCTGTTCGAAACGTGCTTTGTCCTCTCCTGAGGTAATGCCCTCACTGTTCTGAAACGCCGTTTCGGTCGCTTCCTCAAAAGCGGTGTGCAGGTTATTGTTGTACCAGTCGAGGGTGGAATCCGAATGATTGCGCACGATCCGAGTGATTTGCAGCGTATTTTGCGGCTGGCTTGCTGCCACATAGACCAGCAACGACGGATCTCCGGCATTGGCAGGCTGGACCTCAACTTCGGCGCAAGACAAACCATCCACTTCGGTTAATCTGCGAATTTTGGCATCCTGAATAGCATACATGTTATATCGCGCTCCTTCTCCATTCATGTCGTTTGCTCGATTTCACGTCTCGTTTCGGAAGTCCCCAAACGGTAGATCTCTCCGTATACGTTTTGCAGCGCTATTTCGTAGGCACGATTTACGGATTCCTCCGGTGTATCTGGCCAGGGCAATACCATTCCCGGAAAAGCCTCCTCTTCCTTCTCCTGCATTACATCAAGCAGTCTCTGCAGCTGCAGGGCTTCATCCGGTGTGGCTTGGATGGTCCATTCGTACGATGCAGCATGTTGGTCCGGTAACACGGAACGGCCAGCCACCGAAACGTAGTAAATGGGCTTTCCCATATTTAGAAATTCTCCTTTGCGTGGCATGCTTCGAACCTGGTCCTCAGATATAGTTTCCGAAGCGGACAGACATTTTATGCCTACTTTCGGCATATATTTGTTACACTTCCGACGAAAAAACCGTATTTGCTGGCCGTGATTACAAGATAAGAAAACATCTATACAGATCAACACTCGACTAAGAAAGGATGAACAAACCATGTGCGGTATAACCGGCTTCATACAATGGAATCGGGATTTGACCCAGGAATCGGAGCTGCTTGTCCGAATGACCGACAGTTTGTCGAACCGGGGGCCCGACGCTTCAGGTACATGGATTTCCAACCCATGCGCTTTTGGTCATCGCCGGCTCAGTGTCATGGATCCGGAGAACGGAGCCCAACCGATGCATGCGTTTCAGGGAGATACCTCTTATACCATCGTGTATAACGGAGAATTATACAATGCGCCCGAGTTGAAGAAGGAACTTCTTCAGCGAGGATATCATTTCCGCACGCAATGCGACACCGAAGTGCTGTTGACCGCTTATATCGAGTGGGGACCAGCCTGCGTGGAACGCTTTAACGGCATTTATGCTTTTGCGATATGGGATGGGGCACGGGAGCAGGTATTCATGGCGCGTGACCGCCTGGGTGTCAAACCCCTGTTCTACAGCCACGTAAAGGACACGCTCGTTTTTGGTTCGGAGCCTAAAGCACTTCTTCTACATCCGGACGTGGATGCAGCCGTAGGCCCTGAAGGATTGGCAGAAGTTTTCATCATCGGTCCGGCACGAACGCCCGGCCATGGCGTATACTCCTCCATGCATGAGCTCAAGCCTGCACATGCGCTCATTTATAACAGGGATGGTGTTCAGATCTATCCGTATTGGAAGCTTGAAAGTGCGGAGCATGAGCACAATCTGGACGAAACAGCCGCCCAGATTCGTCTGCTTCTGCAAGATACGCTGGAGCGGCAGCTCGCTTCCGACGTTCCCGTATGCTCGCTGTTGTCCGGCGGACTGGACTCCAGCGCCTTGTCCGCACTCGCCGTGGACTACTATAACCGGACGGGACAGGGGCAGGTGAGTACCTATTCCGTAGATTACGTGGACAATGCCAAGCATTTTCAGGCCCATTCCTTTCAGCCGGGTGCGGACGGACCTTGGATTCAACGCATGGTCGACGAATTAAAGACGGACCATCACTGGATCGAAATCGAGAATGGCGACCTGGTCAAGGCCCTGACACAAGCGATGCTGGTACGCGATCTTCCAGGCATGGCGGATGTAGATTCTTCCTTATACTTGTTTTGCAAGGAAATTAAAAAAGGAGCTACCGTCGCCATTTCGGGCGAAGCGGCCGATGAAGTGTTCGGCGGATACCCATGGTTTCATCGGGAAGAAATGCTGAATTCGGGAACGTTCCCCTGGTCCGTTGCGCCTGACATGCGAGCCAGCTTGTTATCCCCTGACGTCCGGGAATGGATTCGTCCACTGGACTATCTCACAGACCGATATGCAGACGCTGTAGCCGAAGTACCCGTCCTTCCGGGCGAAAAGGGAAAAACGGCACAAATGAGGGTCATGTCCTACCTGAACATTACACGTTTCATGCCTACTCTGCTGGATCGCAAAGACAGGATGAGCATGGGTGCCGGTTTGGAAGTACGCGTGCCTTATTGCGATCATCGATTGATTCAGTATGTATTCAATATTCCTTGGGAAATGAAAATAACGGGAGGACGGGAAAAAGGCATTCTCCGTAAAGCACTGGAAGGTGTATTGCCGGATGATGTACTGTACCGCAAAAAAACCCCGTATCCCAAAACGCATAACCCACAATACTTGGCTGAGGTCAAAAAACAGGTGCTGGATATACTGGACGACTCGTCCTCTCCAATACTGCCCCTAATCGATAAAGAAAAAATTCGCAATCTGGCCTCCTCACCGGATGCTTCTTCCAATCTTCCGTGGTTTGGCCAGTTAATGTCGGGTCCGCAATTGTTCGCCTATTTATCGCAAATCAATTCGTGGTTGAGCACATATAAAGTAAGCATTCGTTAAGCTCAAAAAAGCACCCTTCTTCAGTAGCGTTTAACTGAAAAGGGTGCTTCCATATGGGCAAATCTTTATCGCTGCATGGCCGTGATCGCATTACGTTCAAGCAAACCTTTGCCGAAGAGCTCTGCAAACGGAGAATCGGCCATATGAATATAACCAATGTAACAACCACATTTGCTCATGCCGCATGGCCGGTCAGCCGCCAGCGATTCCAATCCGTCACGGTACAGATGACCGATGATGCGCCGATCCTTGTAGCAGCGTCTCACATGACCGGAACCTTGGACATAAAACACCGTCGAACCAGCGGCACAGGCTTTGCCTAAACTCGGATAGTCGCGCAAATTCCCCTCGAACAACGGATCGATCGATTGCAGAAAACGGATCTCTTCAACAGAATAATAATTGGGCTTATCCTTAAATGCATTTACCCACAGATATACGTCCTCCGGCAATGCCTGCCGCATCGATTCGATCGCAGGAAAGGCGCTTCGCAGCCCCACAGTTCCCACACTGAAATCAAGTCCCAACTCACGCAAAGTCAGACACTGCCTAACAAAATTTTCCTCTTTGGTTTCCCGCGGATGATACGTCGCCCAGAAGGCTGCCGTTTCCCGATTCAATTCCCCGGCCCAGTCCAGCTTGACAGACAGATTGGTCTGCACGGCCACTTTCTCCACATGCTCCATATGCGAAAGCTCCACCATTGCCTCACGGTACCAGCTTCTTATGAGCGCTTCGCCATACGGATTAAAGAAAAGGGACAACCGGTGACCCGCGGCGGACTGTTCTCTCACCCAATCCACAAACTGGCGCAGCTGTTGTTTATCGAGTTCCAGCGTTTCCTTCGAGTCCACCGTTTTGCTGAAAGGACAATAGGGGCAATCGTAATTGCAAGACGACAATTTGCCGCGATAATAGATTGTAGCCTTCATGAGAACACAAATCCTTCCATCCGAGAACGGATTTGTGCCGAGATCAGCCAGTCTCCGATCGCATCCGAATAACCGAGCCCGTCCTCGTTCAGCCTTAAAATCGTTTGGCCGTTCTCCTGCTCCAAACTCGCCATGCCTTCCGTCATGAGCTCGGATAACCATGAATAATCGCTCATAACGTCTGTCCCAAACCTGTTCTTGTAATCGATCAAGGCGAGTCCTTCACGATGCAGGAGAGCCTTCAGCATAAAGCGCCGTTGCTGTTCATCCCGGGTCAGCACGATCCCGTAATCCGCTTCATCATATCGTTCGGCGGCCACATAATCGGCGATGATGCTTTGGGTTTCTTTGTAGCTCACGCCATACTTGGAAGCATAATGCACCTCGCGTGTATAGGAGCGGGCACCGCAACCAAGCCCGACCATGCCTTCCTCCTGACAGCTGTAAGGCAGAAGCCGCTTGTCTGAAACAGATGGCTCTTTGGCAAACCGACGCATGGAATGCTGCACGTACCCCCGGCTTTTCAATACTTCCCGAGCAGCCTTGTATAACTCCATCCGAATGTCAGGCCCCTGCCGCTCAATGTCATCGGGCTTTACGATCGTATTCTCGCGCGTATACAGCGGATAAATGAAAATCTCTCCAGGTTCATAGGAGAGTGCACGCTCCAGGGAGTATAACCATGATTCAACGGTTTGCCCCGGCAGGCCGTAGATCAGATCCAGATTGAGCAGCGGAAACGAATAACGGGCAAGCTTCTCCAACGCGCGCTCAACCTCCATCGGTTTTTGCGGGCGATAGATCGCTGCCGCTTCTGCCTCGATAAAACTCTGGATGCCCATGCTGACACGATCCACCCTGCGCTCCTTCAGTATGGATAACTTTCCGTCGATCACGGTATCCGGGGATGTCTCGACCGAAATGGAAGCCTGATGCGCATCAAGTCCCATTATGTTTTCCGCGATATCGAACAGTCGGTTCAACTGCCCTTCATTCAAGAGCGTGGGGGTGCCTCCGCCAATCGCAAAACGCGAATACGGCCTGCGCGACGTAAGCGGCGCCCACTGCCTGGCCTGGCGTTCCAGAGCATCCACATAGCGCTCATGGGTATCGTCACGCCGGTCAGGCAGCGTGAACAAATTGCAAAATCCGCAGCGCGCAGCGCAAAACGGGATATGCATGTACAAAAAATACGTCTCCGTCTCTTCCCGCTCCCAGAGCGGCCCAAGCGGAATCGGCGGGTCCAGTTCGCGATATGCCGTCTTGTGAGGATACGAGTACAAATACGAGCGGTAGGGTATAGAAAGGGCTTCCCTAAGTCCGATATGAGGTCCGGACCCGAGTCCGAAACCGGAGTCGGGCTGTACGGAATTGCCCGGCGTCACCTTTTGAATCAAGTCGTCCATCCTGTGCTCCCCTTTACAAAAAAAATTCCCGGTAAGGCACGTTCCAGACTGCTTCATGCGCTAACCGGTGCCCCTGGTAACCATCCTCGCCATAACAGGTGCCGTGATCGGAAAAAGCCAGACAGAACGTCGGCCGCGAACGCTTCCTCATCGCATCAAACAACGGTCCGAGCGCCTTGTCCACGTACCTTAGCGCAGCCCGCTGCGTTTCGACGGAATCCTCCCGGGCCCCCTCCACGAAATACCGATTCGGGCCATGTATGGCAGATACGTTCAGAAACAGAAACAACTTTTCGTCCGGCGCTGCCTGTTCAAGTAATTTCAAGGCATGCCGGACCTGATGTTCCGTGGAACGCGGGTTCGTGACGCCAAAGTTCATGCGCCAGTAACTTTGCTGGAAATAGCCGGGCAGCACTTTGGCCAGCGGGTTCTTTTTGGTAAAGAAAATGACGCCGCCGATGCAGATCGTCCGGTACCCTTCCGCCGCAAGGCCGGATACGATGTCGGGGGTGTCAAAAAGCCAAGTATGGGGGTGCATCTTTAGCCCGGTATTCCGGGAATGGAACAGGCGCACATGAGATGCTTTGTCCGTATTGGCGGGCGTCGGCATGAACCCGCCGAAAAAAGCATGGTGGGCCGCATAAGTAAAGCTGCCAGGCGTATGACGTTTCTCCCACCCGCCAGTGCCGCACAGGTTGGGACAATTCTCTTCCTCCAGCTTGGCTGCGTCGTAACGAAGCGTATCCAGCGTAATCATCAACAAATCATGGGAGCCCACGATGGTGTTCATATCAGGCATTGGTGCAAAGGCTCCTTTCGCAATAGTTCCATTTCCCATTCGTAAGTTCCGAGTCCGTTCCATTCTACCCTGTACAGCAAATCGCCAAAAGGGTTCACGTCAAGCACGTAAGCGCGCGGTTCCGATCCGCTCAGCATGACGTCGATGCCTGCAGACCAGGAATTCGGAAAGGCGGACATCGTCGCCATCGCGGCCGTCCGCACGCGTTCCATCCGCGCTTCGGACAAGCCCGCCGCCTTCGGCAGCATGCGCTCGTTTCGCAGGTGCAAATTTGTGATCGGGGTACGGCTCAGCCGTACGATCGCGTGTCCGGCAAGACCACCGGCCACCAGCTGCCGTACGTCATAGCTGCGACCCTCCAGGGTAGCCTTGGGCATCCAGCGCTCGATCCGCGCCCCCTCCGCACACAGCCAGTCCAACAGCGTTTCGATGTCTTCCCCGGACGTATACCGGCGGAGTCGTCCCTCATTATAGAAAAACGTTTCGCCTGCGCTGCGCTCCATGCCTACAGTCGTCACCGCGATTTCCGCGCCCGTACGCGGGTTCAGCTGATAAGCGACCACGCCCGAAGCACCCGACCCGCTGGCCAATTTCACAAAGACGCGATGCATGCCCGAGTCCAGCATCGCCGCCCGCAAGCCGGCGTAACTCCTTACATGTTCCGATTGCGGCAGCACTGGAGGTACGGATATGCCATGATCGCCCAAATGCCGCTGGCATTTTCTTTTGTCAAACATGATGGCGATATCCTTCGGTTCATTCAGGAAACGAGCACTCGGCCACAACTCCTGCACCTCTTCATCAAGCCGCTGCAAACATGCCTTCCAGCCACGAAACCACTGGCGTGGAGCGTAAATCCGTCCCCACATGTACTCCATACTCAGCGCATCTTCGGCAGCAATAAACATCGACCCGGCAGGATCACGATTGGAGTCCTTCTCTTGACCAAGTCCCTCTGCCGCACCAAGCGCGATCAACTCACGTTCCACGGTCCAGTCCTCGCCCGGCGCATCAAGCCGGACCAACACGGGGCCGTCCCCCCTCGGCTCCCACCATTCCTGTCCGGCAGCATCGGCGAGCGAACCGCCTGAACGCCAGGTCTGAAGCAAGCGTGCGTAGGGCAGCACGATCGCAGGTTTTAAACCGCATCGGCGCCTGGCCTGCTGCATGTCCTCCGTGCGACGGTTATCCGGGTTGCCGATGACCATCATGGGCACGTCTCCCCACGTCTTACACCGATGATCCGGCAAGCTTCTGCCGAAATCCGCATTGGCATGATCAAGCATCATTATTCCGTTAAGGCCGGATAACGCCAATCATCCTCATCGCCGTCCTGTTGATCGCTGACGTTTACAGGTAACCCCGAGCGCTTCCAGCGAATCAGCATTTCATCCGTCATGTAGTGGTAATGAAGATCAAGATGCTTCAGCCCCTTGATTTTATCGCTGGCCAGCAGCGCTTCCGCGCCTTCATCGGATAACGTGCCTTCGGAAAGGTCCAGCACCTCAAGCTGATCCATGATCGGTGCCTGCACCACCGCTTTGGCGATTTCGTCCTGAATTTCGCTATCCTTCAATCCGAGGTATACCAGTTTCGGAAAACGTTCTTTATCCATCAAAGGCAGCACATCCTCCAGCGAACCGTCAAATCCGTAATCCTCCACGCCAAGATACACTTCCAGCTTGCGTAGTTCAGGCAATTCCGCTTTGGCGATGGAAGCCAGCACCCCTTTCGGGAGACCTCCGCAGACAATGACGAGTTCCTCCAGTTTGGCATGCCGCAGCGGTTCCAGGCTAAGCTCATTGCTCCCCTGTACCGTGAACGATGTAAGCTCCGGAAATGCTCCGAGCAAAGGCGTTAAATCCGTCTGGACGATCCACGACACCTCGCATTCCTCACTGTCCATTTCTCCTATGTACAATTTCCTCAGTGCCGGAAAATTCGGAGCCAGTCCGACCAGCGTGTCGATGAATTCCTCCGGCGAATTTTCGTAAGCCTGCCCCCAGTCGCCGATGATGAGGCTTTCCAACGTTTTGCTTTCCGGCTTGCCCGCGAGTTCCTTCAACAAACCCTCCATGCGAATGCCTTCCTCATAATCGTCGTAAGAGACCGTAAGCTTAACTTCCTGCATGCGCTATTCCCCTCCATTTGAGTTCATAAATGGTCCGTCACCCTGAAATGGTACCCCATATCGCCCAAGGCTTGCAACTTCTTCCAACCGCAGCCCTAGACGAATGCAGAAACATGAAACTGCTAATTCAACCCCCGAAAAAACAGGAACGTATGTTTCCATTCTAAAATATGGATTACACTCTTGCCAATAGGTATTTGGGTGGAATTACAATTACGGAAGGCTAATGCCAAAACGAAAAAAAGCGTTAATAACAGGTGGTCCTCCCCGTAAAAACGTAGAAAATGACCATTCCTGCAATAAACGCTTTAGTTCCTTCAAGCCGTATTCACACGGGAGCAGCAGCAATTCATCTCTTATAATCCGTCCGTTTTATCGCTTTCGGTCCCCGAATGCTAGGCCTTGATTCTGTCTACGAGCGCTCGAAGCGCATGACCCCGATGGCTGATGGCCTGCTTTTGCTCCAACGAAAGTTCAGCCATCGTTTTTTCGTATTCGGGCACGTAAAACAGCGGATCGTAGCCGAAGCCGCCTTCGCCGGCGGCATCGCTCGTAATCCAGCCTTCCACGGTTCCTTCTGTCTCGTATTTGTCTCCGGTAGCGGGATCGTACAACACCAATGCGCAGACAAACCGTGCCGTGCTGAGCAGCGGCTGCTGCGTGTCCTCGCCGGATTTGAGCGATTCCAGCGCGGCCAGAAGCTTCGTATTGTTACGTTCGTCGGTGGCGCCTTCTCCAGCGTAACGGGCCGAATACACCCCCGGCTCGCCGTCCAGCAGATCGACGCAGAGACCGGAATCGTCCGCGAGCACAGGCATGCCAAGCGCATCCCCTACCGCTTTCGCTTTCTTCCAGGCGTTCTCGGCAAAAGTAGTGCCATCCTCAACGACGTCCGGCAGTTCCGGATAATCGAACATGCTTTTGACCTCTTTGCCAAGGGGCGCGAAGGCATGGGCAAACTCCCTGACCTTTCCCTGATTGCGAGTAGCAACGATGATCGTTGGGCTGTCCAGTCTCATCTCAAGCCTCTCCCAAACCTTTGGCGCCGATCTTGAGCGCAATCGGTCCGAGCACTTCTTTCTGGCGTTCGATCATCTCCAGAATGCCGCGCTCGCCAAGCTCCAGCATCGTGTTCAACTCGCGACGGTCGAATGGGGCTTCTTCGCCCGTGCCTTGGAGCTCAACGTATTTTCCGCTGCCGGTCATGACCAGGTTCATGTCCACTTTGGCCTTGGAATCTTCGTCGTAATTCAAATCGAGCACAGGCTGCTCGCCTACAACGCCAACGCTGACTGCTGCGATGAAATCCGTAATCGGGAACACCTGCAATTTGTGCTGCTGGGCAATTTTGTTTACGGCCAGCGCCAGCGCGACGAAGGAACCGGTAATGGACGTGGTGCGTGTCCCGCCATCCGCTTGGATGACGTCGCAATCGAGCGTAATCGTCCGTTCGCCAAGGGCCTGCAAGTTGACGACCGAGCGCAGGGCACGGCCGATCAAACGCTGGATTTCCATCGTGCGCCCGGTCAGCTTGCCCCGGCTCGCTTCCCGCTGGTTGCGCGTATGGGTTGCGCGCGGCAGCATCGAATATTCCGCCGTAACCCAACCCTTGCCTTGTCCTTTCATGAAAGGAGGAACCCTTTCTTCTACCGTTGCGGTACATATGACTTTCGTATCTCCGACTTCAATCAATACAGAGCCCTCGGCGTATTTGTTCGTATTAATTGTCAAATTCATCGGCCGCAGCTGTTCGCTGTTTCGTCCGTTAGATCTCATCATTTCTGCCTCCTACGACTTAAGCATCCTGTAATGTCGAGCATGTATTGCACATTAAGCATCCCTTATATTTTACCAAAGAGTTCTTCCAAAAGCACCCTAAACGGAGTCCTATATTAAATCGGAATTTCGTTGATGTGCTCGGGTTTGGAAACCGGAGCGCTGTAATCCTGATTATCATCGGCCATGACCGCTTTCTCCCCGTTCCATTCAATCTGCACTTTGGCGTCCTTGCCGGATGCGTTTTCCGTCGTCGTCAGCACGACCGATTGCAGCAGTTCGCTCGGCACCGGATCCCCTCCGGTGAACATGTCGTCCTTGAGCGCCACCGTCACGGTGCCGTCTTCCTCCGTTTTGACCGATTGCAATTGCGTGCCGCCCGTCATGACCTCTTGAAGCTCGGTATTCTTCGCTGGTCCTTTAATCAGCTCATTCAGCGCGGCTTGTACCTTGTCCCCGCCCGGAGCGACAAATCTCGTGACGGGAACATAATATTGTATTCCTGACGGAGAGGCTGCGGAAAAGTAGACGGTTACCGGACTGCTGTTTGTTGCAAAACTGTCGCCAAGATCAAGGTTGATGCCCACGGTACGGTTCAGCCGTTCGGACAACGGCGTGCCGTTGACCGGCATCTGGGACAGCTTTTTGCCGTCCACCCAAATCTGTACGTTTTCCACGTCCGGCAAACCCGTCAATGTCCAGGTAATGGCCTCCAGGATCTGCCGCTCGTTTTTGGCTTCGTATTTGGCAAAGTTGCCCGAAAACTCCACCACGGCCAGCTTGTCATCCGGATGAACCGTTACGTTCTGCACCACGGTCCCCTGCGGGAGCACACCCTGAAATCCTTCAGGCAGCATGCCGGCATAAGCCCCGCCCAATACCATCGCATCCAGCGCCGTTTTGGGATTGCTTGCATCCACGCTTGCCGGCAGATTGAAGGATACCGGAGCAAGCAGCCCCTGTTGATCCTGCAGGTAGACGGTCGTGAGCGGAAGAGTCGCCATCTTGCCATTGCTCTCGGCAGCCTGGATCATGGCCGCCTCCTGGATCGGCGGCGGCGGATCGATGGCCTCGGATGACTGTGCCCCCAACATGCCGCAACCGGACAGAACAACGGGAATTCCCAGCAGCGCTGCTGCCGATGCGGCACGCAAATGACGGATCTTTCTCATGATCACGTTCCCCCTCATCATTTTTACAGTTTGTACTACCATGTATACGAGCCTCTGTTCAAAAAATAACTACTTTTTCAAACAAGCCCTGCTCTGAACAAACTCTACATGGTAATGACGGTACTTGGGCGAAACAGACAAGGAAACCAAATCCGCCGGATGACGTATTAGGAGACTAGGGTAAGGACATTGCTAATCTCAGAGGAGGCATCGCCCATGACACATCCCGAACACGAAAAAATCCCCTACAGCCTGAACAGCCGCAAAGTGGCTGAGGCTACGAGGGAATGGCTTCATAAGCGCGGCGTCACGATCCCCGAGATCGCCGAACTTGTCATGCTTTTGCAAAAGAGATATTATCCGGGTCTAACCATGGAGGAATGCATCGAAAACGTGGAAATGGTGCTTCGCAAACGCGAGGTCCAGAACGCGGTGCTGACCGGCATTCAGTTGGACTTGCTCGCAGAGGAAGGCAAACTGATCAGTCCGCTGCAGGAAATGATCGAGAACGACGAAAGTTTGTACGGCGTGGACGAGATTCTTGCGTTTTCCATCGTGAACGTATACGGCAGCATCGGCTTCACTAACTATGGTTATGTGGACAAGCTGAAACCCGGCATACTTGATCGTCTTAACGATAAAAGCCTCGGACCTGTCAACACCTTCCTCGATGACATCGTTGGTGCCGTTGCGGCAGCGGCCAGCAGCCGGATCGCCCATCGCAAACAGTCTGAACGCGAAGAGGCGATGGGGCAGCAACCCGTCAGGGATGACGGCATCTGATCCATCTCCCTTCAACTATGTCATTTCCACACGATGGGGTAAACTGAAAAAAGCGGCCCAAGGCCGCTTTTTTCGCTTCCGTTTTTTTGCGTTTCCGCCGGGTTAAACTCCCCCCCGCATGCTCCTTCAGCCGTTCCGTCCCGTCAACTCTCGCAAAGGCATGCCGTCGGCCGATGGCCTTGGCGGTGTATGGTTTGATCCGATGGTGATCTGAGGGCCTTTGCGTTCCCGCATCATTGCGCGCAGCACCGTCATGCCGATGACGCAGAGCCCGGTGAACACATACATCAAGCGAACGATCACGTGATCCGAATCCGTGCCGGTCATTAATCCATGGAACAACAAGCCGATGAACACGGGGTATGATAACAAATGGATCATGAACCACCACTTGCGGCCCAGCTTGTTCCGCAGATCGCTGGATAAAAGTACGACGATCAGGCCGTAAAAAGCCAGCGTGCCCAGTCCGCTGCCAACCGGATGCACCGAAGCCGTGAACGGGATCAGCAATTCCCCCCAGCTGAACGGGCTGTAATAATCGATATACAGCGTTAATGCATGAACCAGGCCGATTCCGAAGGCCAGCCAGGTTGTTTTGGTATGCCATTTGTACATTAGCGCTTTCGGCTTTCCTTTGGCTGCCGGCATTCCCTGGGCAATTCCCAGAAACACGCTTGCAAAGAGCATCAGATAAGCGGCGATGCCCGTTATTCGAATAATGCCCCACGTCGGCAGGTAATTCACGATCCATTGTGCCATATCGGCTCCCCCATATCTAATCATCTTTTCTTTACAGCAAATGAAAACGGTGATCGGGATCGATGCCGGGCCAGCGTTCCTCCAGCAGCTCCGTATCCCCCCTGAATATTATGTTTCCTTCCTTGGTAATCCACAGGACATCATGGGGATCATGATGCCGGTTCAGCCAGCGCAAAGCGTCCTCGCTTCCCAAAATGCAGACGGTCTTAGCGATGATTTCGCATTGCGAAGCGTGTTTGCCAAGAACGGTGCATTGGAGCACATCCGTCTCTGCCGATGCCATCGTGCGCGGGTCAATGAGGTGATGGCCGATGCTTCCATCCGCCAGCCTCCAGCGCCTGCGCCAAATACCGGAGGTCGCCACAGCGCCGCACCGCAATTGGATGCTTCCGGTCAAATTCCGCTTCTCGAGAAAAGGATCGGTCACATAAATCGTCCACGCCGGATGATCTGACGTCCCCCATGTCTGCATATCGCCGCCTGCATTGATCATGCCCGCCGGTATGTGCAGCGTCCGCCGCAGCCACTCGGCAATGCGTTCTACGGTCCAGCCCTTGACGATGCCGCCCAGGTCCAGCTGAGTTCCATGGTCAATGTGCACCATGCGGCTGCCCTCGCGCTGTATCCAGCGGGGACGGCTGTAATCGTACGGCTCTGTCGTCGAATGCACGGACCGCTCATGGGTTCGCATTATCTCAGTAATCCGACTCTGATCCGTCATCGACGGCTGCGGTGCAAATCCATTCATTTCTTGCTTGAAGCTTGCCTCATACCCTTGTTCGCGCAAGGCTGGCAGAATGCCGGGTTGAAACATGCCTTCCGTCTGGCCCATGTATCCGTAAGCCAGGCTCAGCACTTCATCCATGGCAGCGGATACCGGCATCCAGCCTGTTGAGCGATTCAGGCGGCTCAATTCGCTATCCGGCAAAAACCGGCTAAAGCGCCGTTCCTGCGTCTCGAACCAGTTTCTGATCAGCGCTTCGGCCTGCATCGCTTCTTCCAATCCGGTTGCCAGCTGCACCTCCACATCCGTATTCATCGCACGGAAACGGAAACGGACAGGACGTACGCCGTGCTCCGTACGGCTCATGACGCACCTGTGCGTGACTGGTAGCTGCCACTGTCATAACCGGAGCCCGAACCCGTACCCTGACTGCCTTGCGAGGAAGAGCGATCCGCATCGGAACCGTCCGTGTACGAACGTTCGGGAACCGCATTGCGCCCGTCTTGCATCCCGCTTCGTTGCCCCGCTCTAAAATCGTCGTGCCATTCGTCCATCACATCGTCCCGATTCTGGCCAGCGCTGAAAGAAACATCCGTGGCATCCGAGCCATTCGCTGCCGCATAGGCGGCATCAAAGGCATCGGACGATCTTACATATTGAAAGAGCCCAGCGACAGCCAATGTGGCAATCGCCGATATTTTCCATTTTATCCATGGATCTTGCCTGGTTTTGGTCATCGTGTTCCCCTGCCTTATTCATCAAAGTTTATGGTCCCATGTTATGCCCATTGGCTTAAAACAACATGAATGAACCGTTAAGGCAGGCTAAAGCTTGCGCAAAAGACGGCCATGAACCCAAAAAAGCCCGCAAGCGGGCATAATTCCGCTTGCGGGCCTTTGAACCCGGACAACCGCTTCAACCTTTGCTGAAACGTTTAGTGCAGGCTGCTTCAGGCGGTTCCATTGGCGACAAAAACGAATTCCCCCTCGGAACGCTGCTCCTGCTTGACGATTCCCCGACTTACAAGCTCCTGCAGGTGGGCCAGCGTTTCCCCCATGGCAAATCGAAGCTGCTGCGTACCAAGACGATCGCTAAACATCCAAATGCAAAGGTCATATGCGTGCGTATCCGCCTCACGAATCCGTTCCGCCATCTTATTCAGCCGTTCTTCATGATGCGTCAGCAAATAGGAGACTCGTTCGGCAAAAGCGGCAAACGGATTTCGATGGCCAGGATAGGCAACGGCCACATCCAAGGTGCCGAGACGGTGCAGGCCGGCGATATACGTGGCGAGTGGTTCGGGATCACTCCCTGGCTGCAGGCTGACGTTCGGCGAAATTTGCGGAAGGACGGCATCCCCGCACAACAGCTCTTTGGTTTCCGGCGCGTAAAATGAAAGATGCCCCGGGGCATGTCCCCCCGTCTCAACAGTCGTCCAGCGTTTATTCCCCATGTCCAGCCATTCCCCATCGGCAACATACGTTACTTCAGGCAGCGGGGCAACCTGGGCATGAAAACTTTTCATATGCTCGCCAAGCTGCTCCACCTTGTCTCTAGGCATGCCATGACTTCCGAAATAGGCAGGGAGCACCTCATCTATCGCTGCGTCCTCCCCCCACATCGTTTGCGCCTCCTGATAAGATCGCTTGGACATGCGTACAGGCGCACCCGACTTTGCCTGCATCCATCCGGATAGACCCAAGTGATCAGGATGATGATGCGTCAGCACAACCTGACGAATGTCCGCAAAGGAAATGCCCAGCCCTTCCAATGCTTCAGCCCACTCTTGCTCCGTTTCGGACGTGCGCGGTCCCGGATCGATAATGGTCGCTCCTCCATCCGCCTCGAGCAGAACATAGCTGTTCACCCAGCGTAACGGATAAGACATGCTGATCTGTATTCGATGCATGCCTTCCGGCAAAGGTATCGTTTCTGATCGTTTCATTGGTTTCTCCTCCTGGCTTACTCCTCTGGCCGATGGCCCACAAAAATCATGCGCGGCGACGACGTGGCATCATAGATTTCTTCATCGTAACCGCCATGGACCTGGTCCACCTCAAGCCCCGCTTGGGCGAGGAGATCTAGCATTTCATCGCGTGTATACAGTTTGACTCGTTCTTCATAGTTTCGGGGATCTCCCCCTGTTTCAACATCGGTAATCCGAATGTGTTTATGTACGTACCCGTCCCGAATAATGCGCTCTTCTTGAATCCGTTGTCCTTCATCCTCGCGTTCGGATCGGGCAACAAGATGCCGCTTTACATAGGCCGGGTTCAGAAAATCGATGATATAACGGCCCCCCGGCTTCAGCACCCGCCGGATTTGGCGCAATACCTTGAGCTGTTCCGCATCTTCACGGAAATAGCCGAATGAAGTAAACAGATTAACCACTGCATCATAATCGTTTTCCTGCGGCAGATTGCGCATGTCCGCCTGAGCCCACCGTACACGCTGCCCGGGATCCATCCTGCGCGCTTCACGAAGCAGCACTTCCGACAGGTCGATTCCCGTGACACGGAATCCGGCCTCAGCAAGCGCAAGCGAATGCCGCCCCATCCCGCAGCAAAGATCAAGCACTTTAGATCCCGGTTTGAGCCGCAGCCAGTTAATCATGTCATGCACTTCATGCTCCGCACCTTGCACATCCCGGTGTTTATAGACAAGCAGGTAGTCCTCTCCAAAGCTCTCTTCATACCATTCCGTCATTGCAGTTCGCCCTCCAACATGGTCAATAGCTTGTGTCTGTTTGAGTGTGCTTACATTGCATGTGCTGTATGTGGTACAGGCCAGGAGCGTTTCTCCAATGCTCTAGTCATTGTATCTCCTTCACCACCCAAACTCAAAGCATTCCGTATCTTCGTGTTGAACACCTATATAGGCAACAATATAATGGTAAACATGATCGCATGCCTTCAAACGGGTAATAGATAACATACATATCATGCCGCAGGAGGTGGAAACTCATGATTCGAATCGGACTAACGGGCTGGGGAGATCAAGATGACCTCTACCCGCTTCGTACCAAAGCCAAGGACAAACTTTCCCTGTACGGGCATTACTTTTCCACCGTCGAAGTGGATAGTTCGTTTTATGCCGTTCAGCCCAGGGACCGCATGGCGCGCTGGGCGTCGGAAACGCCGGACGGATTTTCTTTTATCGTCAAAGCCTATCAGGGCATGACCGGCCATTTGCGCGGCAAGCCCTATTTCAACAGCACCGGGGAAATGTACAAAGCATTTCGCGATTCGCTCGAACCCGTCATGGAAGCGGGAAAAATGCAGGCAGCGCTGTTCCAATATCCGCCATGGTTCGACTGCAACAAAGACAGCGTCCGGGAACTGCGCGAGGTCAAGCTGCGCATGGAAGGCATTCCGTGCGCCATCGAATTCCGGCATCGCAGCTGGTACGAGGGAGACATGCGTGAGCGGACGCTCGCTTTCCTGCAAGAGCAAGACTGGATCCATAGCGTGTGCGACGAGCCGCAAGCCGGGCAAGGCTCCATCCCCATCGTTGCAAGGGCAACTGATCCGGAGATGACGCTGGTGCGCATGCACGGGCGCAACGTCTCCGGCTGGCATCAGAACGGCGCACCGAATTGGCGCGAAACGCGGTATTTGTACCGCTACAGCAAGGAAGAGCTCAGCGAGTGGAAAGTTTATCTGGAGGAGCTTCAGCAGCAGAGCAAGGACGTGTTCGTCATTTTCAACAACAACTCCGGCGGCGATGCCGCAGCCAATGCCCAAATGATGATGGAGCTGCTGGATCAGCCGGTTAAGCCGTTCCCCGACCGGACAGAGCCGGAGGAAGAAGAAGGCCCTGAGCAGCTGGAGCTGTTTTGAGTCAAATCATTCTAACGAACCCAGAAAGTCTTATTCGGCACTTTATCGCAGGTTTGGGTGGCTAACGAAACACAGACACGCTATTGTACGTAAAATCAGCCTTTTTCACCAAATTGGCCTTCCTTAAGACCGCTGATGTTCGTAAGCATCCATCTTGCGTTCATACTCCGAAAATAAGGTGTTCAAGATTCGTTAGTGCCGGCACCGCTGGTTTGAACTTAAGAAAAAAAGGAGCAAATCCCAACCGGATATCCTCTTCCGCTGGGTTTTGCTCCTTTACTTTTTGCTTAGGGTTGGCTCTTTCTACGCGTAGTAGCATCGCTTTCGGTTACCTATCAATCTTAACTTGTGCCAAGGTGTCTAGTTCATGGGTTGCATGGGTTGCCGGACGTTCATCCCTATCGTTGCAGCGCGGCATCCGAGTCTGCGGACGATACGCGCCCTGCAAGCTCCTGGTTCAGTTTATGAGCCTCTAGCCCGGCCAGCAGCACGATGCCGATGCCGTGGGTGTCGTTCAGGATCCATCCCAGATCATCACGGTAGTATAAAGCGGTAAACGAATAACCCGAGCCGCGGCATACACCGTAAACGTTGCCTTTTGCGTCGATGGACAGGCGGGTCATGCCTTCCCAGCCTTTACGTACGGCCTCCAAGTATGGCTGCGGCTGCTCCAGCCAGCCCTCGCGAATGCCGCGGGCGAAGGCATAAATGAACATGGACGTGCAAGAGGTTTCCTCATAGGAATCCGGACGGTTCAGCACCTGATGCCACAGCCCGCTGCTGCCTTGAAGCGCAAGATAACCTTCGCATAGATCGCGATAGAAATCGAGCAAGTCCGCACGTTTAGGGTGCTCTTCAGGCAGAATGGACAACAGTTCCGTCAACGAGAACAATACCCAGCCATTCCCGCGTCCCCAAGGAATGCCCGTGGCGCTGCCGCGTACGAAATCGTAGACGTGGGACATGATCTTCAGCTCCGGGATGTACAGATACTTGCGGAACATGAAAAATTGGTTGACCGCATCGTCCCAATACGAAGAATCATCCACCCACTGGCCGTATCGCATCAGAAACGGTGTGCTCATGTACAGATCGTCGCACCACATCGTTTCCTGGCGCATCTCTCCGCTGCCGCGGACCCGGTAAAAGGCCCCGTCTTCCAGACGTTCCTGGTCGTCCGTCATATAACGCGCAATCCGGTGAGCCGTATCGAGCCCTCCCCGTATTTCGCCCAGCTCCATCGCCGCAAGCAGCGTAGAACCGAACGAGCCGCAATCGTCGAGGCTGTCGATCGCGGACAGCTGATTGTTGATCCCGGCTGCCCCGTAATTGGCCCTGTCCCAGAGTGCATAGCGATCAAACGAGGTGCTGAGCCCGATATGGTCGCGCACGTACTGCACGTAATCGCTCCGACCGAGCTCCTGCCCGGTGCGCAGCAGCCCAAGCAGCGTTACGCCGAGCGGGTAGTTCCATTTGCCGTAATGCGTGTTCTCCAAGTACGGCCGCACGCTGGTATCTGGCAGGTCCACCTGCCAGTATACGCCTTTGCCGCCATCGTTAAATACGGTGTCGGTCACTGTGATTTCATCCGGTCCCGGCTCGCTTCCGGCAGCAAAAGTTCCCGTGTACAGCCATGGGTCGGAACATCCGCAGACCAGATGAGGCGGCCTCAACCTCCAACCGCAACCCTGCGGCTCTTCCAAAGTAAATCCCCAGTCATTCTCGCCCTGCTTCAATTCGCCCCTGGCGACGAGATCTGCCGGGCCGTAACGGCGATCCAGCTCCACCCGATACGTGCCGCTCTCTGATGAGACGTATGCCTGCTTGCCATCAACATATAACGTCAATGCGCCGGTATGCTGACCTTCCAGCACCACGGGCGACGGTCCAGGCTCTGTGACGTCCAGCTTCGTCCAGGCATAAGCCACTCCCGGCTGGTCCATCCCGAAAATCCGGGCAAATGAACCCGAATTCAGCTCCTCTGCATTCCATTCACGGCGAGGATACCATGTCAAACCGGTATCTTCCTCGCTCATGCCGTCGCGGGGAAGCGAGGAGAGAGGTTCATCCAGCGGCTCGGAGTAAAGCCAGCCCTCTTGTCCGGCACGATCAAGCCCTGGCGTGAGGAAGTGCAAGGGAACGTTTTTGAACGAACCTGTTCCGTAAATGCCGCCGAAACCGACCTTCGTTTTCACAAAACAAAGCAATACGTCGTTCCATCCAGCACTGACCCGGATCGGAATGGACGTCCTTCTCTCGGGAAACAGCTCCTGCAGCAGCTCAGATTTGAAAATTTCCTCGCCATTCACGTACATCGTGACCGGGCTGTAGCAGTTAAGCCCCGTATTCAGCGTTGTTTCCCTGCTGGCTCCACAGCTTGCCCCATACGTACACGTACTGCCCAACCTTCGCATCTGCCCACTTGTCGGCCAAATTCAGATCGTAACGGTAATCGCCCAAACGGCGGAATCCTCCACGATGATAGGCCCTGAATAAAAAGGAATGCTTGGGATGATCGCCAATGTAACGCTGGGCCACCGTCGTCAAAATGTCCGGAATCGAATCATGTACCTTGCCTGCTATCGCTTCAGTTTCATGAAAATAACGAATGATCGTCAGCTCCCTTCCCCAACCAGGATTTGTTCCGCGAACTTGCGCGTCTCCCCTGCCTTCACTTCGACCACTTGCTGGTCCAGCGTAAACCAAACAGACATGGCTGACGGATTATGCACGATCGTGCGGTCTGCCGAGCATTCGAGACGTTTGACGGCTTTCCAGTAAGCAAGCACCTCCCGATTGGTGGCATACCACATGTCGTCCCGTCCGCCGATGGTTTCCGCAAAGGTTTCGATGATTTCCCAATCGTCGTTGTCGTTGAATTCGTAACTATGTCCCCACACATACAGCAGCAGCGGCGTTCCTGTCTTCGTATGCCGGATGAAACGATCCGTCTGTGCGGCCAGATCGTGGCTGTGGTGGCAAGTCGGATGCCATTCCAGCGGTCTCTCAGGCAAGGTGTACTGCCCATGCGATCGAACCGTGCGGGCATAATCGATGCCGAGCCACTCCAATTTCGTGCTAAGCGCCCGATCATAACCTCCGTTGGGGTACGCCATGCCTCTGACCGGATAACCGACGAGCTGTTCAAGCGCCTTGCGATCCTCCGTAATTTCTTCGACCAACACTTCATCGGGAACATACGTCAGCGTAGGATGCGTCACCGTATGCACGGCAACCTCGTGTCCCGCATATAGCTCTGCCACTTCTTCCTTGGCGACTTTCCCTTCTTTGCCGAGCAAGCCCGAGTTCAGGTTAAACGTGCCCCGCAGCCCATGCCGGTTCAAGATGTCAACCAGCCTGCGGTCGTGAATCACGCCATCGTCATAGCTAAGCGTCACGGCTTTCATCACGCCGCCCGGAAAGCGATCGAACTGAATGCGATGTACCATTGAATAGCCCTCCCCAGAATTGAATTCCACCAAAACTTTTGCAGCAGCCATCTTTCCATTTGCAGCGTACATCTCCCATGCCGATGAAACATCTTTGTGTTACTCGCCCGCTCGTGGAGACCTCGCCGTCTCACGCAAGCTGTGGCTGGCGAGATCAAAATATGTGCCTTCAAGCAGGCCGATCAGCGTATTCGTAACGCAAACTTCAATTGCGTTCTCCCCTGGTCGAAGCCATTCGGCTGCGCCCGTCCATTGATAAGGGGACCAGCATCTCACGCCAAGACTGTGCCCGTTCACTTTCACTTCGGCGGCATCCTGTACGTTCCAATCGCTAAATTCCAGTTCGAATGAGGATTCTTTCAAGTCGCCGAGGTCCAGTTCGACGCTTTTTCTATAACTCATTTCCCCGGCATAGTGAGGATATAATGCTTGCGGCTCTGGCGTTATGCGATCTGCCGTATCCGGTTCCCGCACCAAAGATGGAATGGGCCCGGCCCCATACTCCACCCCGAAACGCCCTTGCAAATAAATCGGATCGACGATGCCATGCTCATCCTTGGTTACCTGTACGGTCACGGTCAATTCGTTCAGGCCATGCCGGATCAGCGCTGAAATATCGCAGGCTACATTATCGTGATCCGTAATTTCGACCTTGCGGAACTGCTCGGGACGTATCTCCTGTCCATTGAGTTCCATGACCCACTGGCCCGTCACTGCAGCCCGGTCCATAAACAACGTGCAATCGGACGATGATGCGTCCCATTCGAATGAAGTTTGATAGCGGCACTCTACCGGATAGGACAGGCTTGCTTTTTTCGGGGTGCCGAACACCTGCGCGAACCGAAGCGGCAAACGATGGCGCTCGGACAATCCGGCGGCCTGATCGATAAACGGCTTGACCTCGACCTGCTCTCCGGTGATGAACTCGCCTTGCGCATCGGATGCTGTCAACCGGAAATGGCTTATCCGCAGCACGTTGGACTGCATGGCCTGCACGCTCCAAGGCCCTTCTGCAGACAGCGTGATCCGCGTCGGCTCTTTTCTCTGTTTCTCGTTACCTGCACCGGTTTTCACCAAGGATTCGGACGTATCCGCTTGCACCAACGACAATTTAATGGCATGGGCACCATAAGGGGCGAGTTCAAGCGAAATGCACCATTCCGCGCCATGTCTGGAACAAAACAACGCTTCCAAGGCACCTGTCTCCAGATCAAGCCGTTCGGCAACCAGCAACGATTCAGGCACCGACTTTGCATCCTGCCAAAGCCTTTCGGGCACGATATGCAGCTGCCCTTTCAGCCGCTGTCCCTCCTGGTTGGTCAGAAACACCATATACTCGCCTTCGGATAGCTCCCTCGTTTGCATCAGCATGGAGGAACTTTCTTCCTCCATGCTCCAGCTGACTGCCTCGGGCAGCACCTGGTCAAGCAGCAGGGAGATCAGCTCCAGGGAAGCATCATCTCCGCTTCCGGTCCCTGCGGGAAGAAAGTAGGAACTCCCTTTGCTGCCGCCGCCCCCGTCACTTTTTCCATCGCCCTGTCCCTGATGCCACATGGCTTCCGTGTCGTAGGCATCTGCTTCGCCGTGCAAGCCCCAATACTCTTCCTGGGCCAGCTCCGTTGCGCCGAAGAAACGGCCTGCCTCATCACCTGCCGGGCTGCCGGGCTGAATCGGAACATGCGGCGGCAAGCCAACCGAAACGACGGTTCCGCCCTGCTCTACGAATCGCTTCAACTGTTCCCAGGCCGCTGCCTCCAGATTCAGCATCGGCGGCAGGATCAGCACCTCATAACGTGCGACCCCGATCCGGATTACGCCGTCAGCAACATCCGCTTCAGCGAGCAGTTCCGGATCCAGATGGTCATAATCCCGCCGATTCTCCAGCAGATGAACGCCGATGCGCATCCAATCGTTCGTAAGCCGTTCCAGCTTGGCGCGTTCGTGCTCGTCCTGACCGCCGTATTCGAAACCGTGCAGCGGATTGCCCATCAGGCTCCAAAACGTGGTTGTCGGATCAAGCAGGGCGATGCGGATATGGGCCGTGCCTGTGCTCATCAGATAACCGAGACGTCCCGCATAATCCGCCAACTGGCGAAAATGCCGCCAATACGGGTTCTGCAGGAACTGCGACGGCGGAGCGTCGTGCTTCGCCAAACCTCCGATCGTATAGAAAAAGGCGTGGAAGTTATAGAAATTCGTGCCCATCGCCGCCATGCGGTCGATCATCCATTTGGCGTCCTGCAGCGTCATTGACCAGCCGACGCTGTGAAAACATTCAATCAGGTTGCGATCCCGTCCGAGCTGTCTTGCGAGCGAGCTGACCATTTTCGGATTCTCGCGCAGCCTTCTGCCGTAACGCTCCAGAATCCAGGAAAGGGAACGCCCGATTTTCTCGTGTGCGGAATCGCCTCCCGGCATATGGCTGAACAATTGGGTCGTCATGCGTACGCCGGGCACTTCTGCCGCATATTGAATGCCTGCCTTTTCGCACCAATCGTGCACTTGCTCATGATATGAGGACCGCAGCAGCAAATGCAGCGTTTGGTAATAGTCGTAGCGAATGCGCTCGGCTCCCGGCACATCGGCGTATAACAGCGCTGGCAACGCCCCTGTAAGACTGTAACCGCAGCGTTCGGCAAAATGTCGGGGGAGCTGCGGCGACCATGGGATGGCACCGAGCGGCGCGATTTCGTCGGTAAACATGCCCTTGATTACGCTTTCAAAGCGCTCTCCCACCGCTTCACGGTAACGGTCATGCGTCAGTTCGATAAATCGGGACATCGCCTCCCGGTGACAGGGGTCGACAAACGTGCCGTAGTACTTGAAATCGTCGATCTCCCGTTCCTGAAAAACGATGACGTCCCACTCTCCCGGCGGAGCATCCCACAGCAGTCGAAAGGCCGTCTGATATGTAAAAAACCGTTTGCGGTTGTAGGACGTCAGGCCGGTCTCCTGGTACACTTGCTCGGTCTGAATGTTGCCGATGAATCCGCGCACGTCAAGGGCATCCTTCCATATCCTCTGCCCCTCGTCATTTTTGGGAATCGCCCGGGCATACAGTATCCGTCCCCATGGCAGTTCCTTGTCCACATGATCTCCGCCTTGGACGGCAATCTGATGGTGAACGAGTTGGCGCTGCTTCGCCTCGGGATAATCAAGCGTCACTTCCCCTCCGGCCATGCCGCTGGGATAAGGATACTCGTCATACAGCCACACCTGCATGCCGCACTCCGCTGCAGCCTCAACCGCGATGCGGACCTTGTCGAACCAGGCTGCCGACAGATAAGGAACCTGCAGGCCCTGACGCGGGCAGATAAAAAATCCGCCGACACCCTGCCTGTGCATTTCGGCGATCTGCCTGCGGATTTGCCCTTCCTCCATGTCCCCGTTCCAAAACCAGAAAGGGTGTATCCGGTACTGCGCCTCGGGATTCAGAAACGTCTCCGAGTTCCACATGTTCGCCTTCCTCCCCGCATGTTCATGAATGATCTCCGCTTGCCTTTTCAGTGCGTTTAAGTTTGAATGCGTTTGTTTTTCTTTGATTATACATCAATTCCCAACGATGGAAACGTGAAATCAGCGTTCATTGCCCTGTTTTTTCAACAATTCTGTCCGATTCGTCCTAGGGAAACGGCCCGGCTGCCCTCGTTAGGGAACGCAAGGCCGCCGGGCTCCGTCATGTCATTTCTACTTCAGTGCTGAATACAGCTCGTTGACTTCCTTCACGTACTCGTCTCCGCCGCTGCTTTTCCACAAGGCAACCGCATCCTGGAAGCCCTTCTCGTCGATTTGGCCGACGATGTATTTGATGCGTGCATCGTTAATGATATTGTCGAGCTGAGGTCCCTTCTGAGCGTACACATCGGAGATCAACGGTTCGCCCGGATTGGGAACGACGATCTCTTCGTTGGCTTTCTGTACTTCAATGACTTTCTCGCGCACTGGCGTCGGCTCGATGCGGAAAGCCCGGTCCTCCGGCACGAACATCAGAATTTGGTTCAAGCCCTGCAGATCGCGCAGCTTGAGCTTATCGGTCGTCGGAACGATATAATCTCCTTTTTTCTCGTACTGCTGGCCTTCCAAGCCGTTGGACAATAGCGCCTGCAGCTCCTGGTCGTTCAATTTATCCAGGAACGTGAGTACTTTTTTCAAATCTTCTTCGGTTTTGACGCTGCTCTTCGACACGGCAATGAGGCCGTTGTATCCCGACGTCGGCATATCGCGAAGCCCCTTCGGCCCCTCCATCGCCTGCAGCACGTCGACGCGTCCGGTCGCCGCCGGGTCCTTCTCCAATATTTTCTGATCCATGCGCTGGGCATTGTCGGCCACGTCGACCATCACTCCGGCTTGCCCGTTCACGAACGGATCGGACAGCTTGGTCGCATCCATGACGGCAAAGTCCTTGTTGACCAAACCTTCGCTGTATATTTTGCGGAAAAAGTTCAATGCGTCCATGTATTCCTGCGTTTCGTGAGCCGGAACGAGCTTGCCGCTCTCGTCCTCGCCCCATTTGTTCGGTGCGCCGAACCAGATCTGCATGTTGTCCCACGGACCGGTGAACTTGCTGGCAACCAGGCCGTACGTATCGTCCTTTCCGTTGCCGTCCGGGTCGTCATGCGTGAACGCTTTGAGCACATTGTAGAACTCGTCGATCGTCTTTGGTTCCTTCAGTCCGAGATTCTCCAGCCAATCCTTGCGGATGGTCACCCCGTTGCGGCCGAGCGGGCGAGCCCGGTAAATGCCGTACGTTTTGCCGTCGATGGAGGCGTTGTTCGTGATGATCTCGTTCATTTGGCTCAGGTTCGGATAATCCTTCAGGTAAGGGCCAAGCTCCCAGAATGCCCCTGTCCGTGCCGCATTGATGAAACTCGGCGTTTTGCCCAGCACGACCATAATGTCCGGCAGCTTGCCCGATGCAAGCGTAATGTTGAATTTGTCGTCATACGAGCTGCTCGGCACCCACTGCAGATTGACATCCACGCCCGTCAGCTCCTCTAACTTTTGCACGACAGGGCTGTTCTCCGGCGGATTTTCCGCTTCGAAGTTCGGCAGCATAATGGTCAGCTGCTCCTTGCCCTCAGCGCTTCCCCCGCCTTCGGCCGGTTTATCGGTCGAGCACGCCGCCAGAATCGTTCCCAATAACATGGATGCGCAAATTACAAGCGCCACCTTTTTCAAACCCGTTTTTTGTCCCATACGTTCTCCCCCTTGGCTTTAACCTTTGATTGAACCTAACATGACACCTTTGGCAAAATGCTTCTGCAAAAACGGATACACCAGCAAAATCGGAATGGTGCCGACGACGATGACCGCCATTTTCACCGACTGTTCCGGCGGTTTGACGAAATTGGGGTCCATGTTGGCCATATCGCCCACGCTGGCCTGCGATAGCAGCACAATCTGTCTCAGCATGACCTGCAAGGGCCATTTGCTGCTGTCCGAAATGTACAGCAATGCCGAGAAAAAGTTGTTCCAGTGTCCTACCGCGTAAAACAGCGCAAACGTGGCAATGACCGGTTTGGATAGAGGCAGGATGATCCGCCACAATACCCCAAGATCGGAACAGCCGTCGATCCGGGCCGCTTCCTCCAGCCCAGGCGGCATTTGCTGAAAAAAGTTTTTGACCACAATCAAGTTGAAAGCGCTGATCGCGCCAGGAAGCATCAGGGCCCAGTAGGAATCGAGCAGTCCAAGTCCACGAATGACAAGGTAGGTCGGAATCATGCCGCCCCCGAACAGCATGGAGAAAATGACCATGTTCATGATCAAATTGCGTCCCCAGAAATCGCTGCGCGACAGCGGATAAGCCATCGTCATCGTGAAAAACAGGTTCACCAACGTGCCCGCAACGGTAATGAAGATGGAGACGCCGATGCTGCGGAAGATGGTGGATGAAGAAAAAATGTATTCATACGCGCTAAGCGAGAACACCTTGGGGACCAGGAAAAAGCTTCGTTCGGTAATTTCAGCCTCGGTGGCAAACGAATTACCGATAATGTACAGGAACGGCAGGACGGTCAGGATGCCCAGTATGCCGAGCAGGATGTAGTTGAATACGTCGAACACCCTGCCCGCAGGGCTGTTGAACAAACGGCTGTTCATGGGCGGTGCCTCCTTTTGAAGAATGGGTTACATTGCGTGCAGACCGAGCCTGCATGACAAATACGGGGACCGGGACAATACCGTGATGGCTAGTGCTAGTAAATGCCCGGATGGCCGAATTTTTTGGCAAGCTTGTTGCTGCCGAGCACCAGAATGATGCCGACGACCGATTTGAACAGGCCTACCGCGGTACTGTAACTGAATGCTCCTTGCGTGATCCCGACGGTATACACGTAAGTATCGAAGACATCCGCCACATCGCGATTGAGCGAATTGGTCATCAGGTAGATTTGCTCGAACCCGGTGTCCAGAAAGTTGCCCAGCCTCAAGATGAGCAAAATGACGATGGTCGTGCGGATCGCCGGAAGCGTCACATGCCACATGCGCCGCAGCCTGCCTGCACCGTCCACAATAGAAGCTTCATATTGTTCAGTATCCACACCGGCCAGTGCCGCGAGGAAGATGATCGTGCCCCACCCCATCTCCTTCCACATCATCTGAATGATGATGAGCGGACGGAAGGCGTCCGGACTGGAAAGCACATCAATCGGTTTGCCCGTAATCCAGGCGATCAGTTCATACAGAATGCCGCCTTGAGGCGTCAGAAATACATATGTGATGCTGGCGATGATGACCATCGACACAAAGTGGGGCACGTAGACCAGCGTTTGAATCGTTCTTTTGAAAAAGGCCATTCGGATTTCATTCAACAATAAAGCGATGATGATCGGTGCCGGGAAAAAGAAGATCAAATCATAGATGGCAAGGATCAACGTATTGCGAAGCAGCCGGAAAAAATCCGGATTGGAGAAGAAGGTCGTGAAATTCTCGAAGCCTACCCACTCCGAATTGCGAATGCCCAGAAACGGCTGGTAATCCTGAAAAGCAATGACGATCCCCCACATGGGCAAATATTTAAAGATGACGAAGTATAAAAAACCGGGAAGCACAAGCACGTATAACCATTTGTTGCGTCTGATCTGCCTTTTCCAGTTCGCCTCCTGTTTCGTATGCAGCCCGGAGCCTTCGGTCTGGATCGCGGCGGCGGCATTCTCATTCTTCCCGCTCATAGCTCTCTCCCCTCTCCCAATTGAAAGCGTTACCAATATGCCTGTTAACCACAGTATACATCCGGTATTTTTCCGGCAACCTTCATTTTTTGCAAAGGGACCGCAGGGCCGCACCAAGCCCGCTATAGCGCCATTTCCAAAGCGGCTTGCACCTTTTTGGACTTAATGCATTGCACATTTTTGCAACTTGCTACATCTTTGCTTTGAGAGCAGTTCTAAGCTTTGCGGATAAACAAAACCGGAATCCGTGAAGCCGGATTCCGGTGATTATTTGCCACTCCATTGATCGCGATATTGACTCGGCGTGATGCCTTCCTGTTTTTTGAAAATGCGATTGAAATAACTATGCTGGTACCCCACCTCGCCTGCGATATCGTTAATCTTCATCGTGGTCTCGCGGAGCAGTTTCTTGGCGGCATCCATGCGGACACGGGTCAGGTAATCGATAAAGTTCATGCCTGATACCTGTTTGAATGCTTTGCTTAACGCATAAGCGGTCATTTGCTCCGCATCCGCACAGCTTTCGAGCGAAAGTTCGCTGCGATAGTTCTCCTCGATATAACGCATCGTACGCTCAACGACCTGCTTCAGCGGTTCTTGGGCGCGCTGTTCGATTTCCACTGCATACGGCCGGATCACCTCGCGAATCATCCACTGCGCCATCTGTTCCGGTTCGCGAATCGCCGATAAACGCTCATACATATTGATGCCTTCGAACAGCCTGTAAGGCGTTACCCCGGTCTGCAGCATCGTATGCTGTATGCTTCCGAGAAGCTGCAGCATCATCTGCTGCAGGCGGAATTCGGTGCTTCCGCTGTGCATAATCTCGGCCATGAAGCGTTCAAGCCCTTGCTGCGCCTCGTCCTGCTTGCCCATGCGAATCGCCTGAATGATCTCCCGCTCCAGACCAAGAGGATATGTTGCCTCGTCCATGCGGCGCCGGAAACATTGCTCGTCCTCCAAATCGAGCACCTGGTTCCCTTCCTCCACGCTTCGGTAAGCGACGGCTTGCTCCATTTCCACATAAATGCCCGGCAGCTCCTTGAGCTCTGCTGCCGCCCGGCCGATCATCAGCGTCACGTTCATTTTAAGCGTGCGGTTCATGACGTCTATAAATTCCTGCGCCCAGGCCATGGCTTGTTGTTTGGCGTCCAGCACGTTTGGCGTGACCACCAGCATCGCTGCCGACAGATCATGGAAATTCATGACGCTGACCTGGGTGAAATGTTCCCTCGCGACCTCTTCGATAATATTGACTGCCGCAAAGGTAACGAGTCCGGTATCCTTCGTTTCGAACCGGCCCTCCAGCCGGGAGTACCCGGTGAAGTACATTTGCATCAGCAAATAGCGATGCGCTTCGACATCAAAGCCCAGATTACGCATCCGTTGTCTCAGATCCTGCTCGTTGTAGGCAAGCAAGTGACCCTGTACCAACTGCAGCACAAAGCTGTCGCGCAAATGCGGAAGCTGTTCCTGCAGTTGGCGGTGAGCAGACAAACTCTGCGAAGTCAGTTCATGCCACTGCTGTTCCAGCAGCTCGAATTCGTCCAGTCCCATGCCGGGAAGCGTTTCGTTTCTGTTCGGCGACAACAAATGAAGCATCCTGGCGACCGGAGAATAGATCCGATGGGAGGCGAACCACGACAGAAGCAGCCCCAGCAGCAAGCTGCCTGCGCTGGCGATCACGATGATTTTGGATACCAGCTTGACCGGTGACGTTACGGACGATAACGGCGCGGCCGATACGTACGTCCAATCCGAATCAATCCGGCTCAACGATCCATAGGAGACCGAGTAGGTCTCATCCCCATATTTATACAGAAAGGACGGATTGTCTGCATGCTCGGCCAACGCTTCCTTAAGCCGAAGCTCAAAATCCTTCTCCTGTTCGCTTGCTCCAGGGTTTCCGGTGACCAGCGTGTTTCCTTCCCCATCCATCAGGAACGTGAAACCTTCGTCATATGGAGTAAGCGTTTTCAGTAAACTGGCGATTTTATCGTTATCCACCGTGATGATCAATGCGCCAAAGGGATTGACGCTCTCCCCCGGTATTTTGTGCACCAGCACCAGCCCTTCCCCTTTCCCCATATTCAGCAGGCTGCTGCCGGAAGGCTTGGATTCAGATTCGGAGACGGATTGGCCGGCCGTCCAGTCGGTCCAGTAAACATGGTTGCCCATCGAGAGGTAGCGGTCGTACGCCCGGATCTCTGCTTCATTGTTCAATTCGTTGTATTCGTGGTTAAACAAAATCGGCTGCGGTTCCCTCAAATACATCTGCACGGATTGGATCAGCGGATGGGAACCCTGAAGGACGTAAAGCGTCGTCACGATCTCCTGCGTTTCCTTGAAATAATAGACGAAATCCAACGTGCGCAGAGCACTCCCGAACCGAGGTTCGAACGCCCAATGGGACAGGTTCATTTCCAGATAAGCCAATTGGTCGTCCACGTTGCGGGCCCGGTTCTCGATCTGGCTCTGATGCATGCGGTTGAATTCACTCTCCATCTGTCCTACGACCATCCGATACATGACGCCGCCGGTAATCAATCCCGGAATGCTGGCAATGAGCAAAATCAACATTAAGCTGTTCCGGTAAAAGCGGCCCCGCTGCCGCCCTGATCCCCAACGGTTCGTGCGCAGCCAGCGTCCGGCGGACATGCCTGCTCTTCTAATCGGTTCCATCGAGCCCCACCTGCCTGTCTGCATATGTACTCCATGTCATGGAAGTTCCTCATCTCCCTTGTAACATGATCTGCCCTCCGGCTTTCCGCCTTGCTTTTTTCGTTCATGGAACCGAGGGACGGAAGGGTATGATGCGATCCATGCGCAATCGTATTCCTGTATCTTCGTAGTTTCTTATTTTCCCATCAACCTTGATGGATTGTAAACCCTTTCCTGTATTATAAGCTCATTCCATAGCCGAAAGAAATGGTGCAAAAACGAACATTTTTTAACCGATGTTTTATTACGCGGGCAAAATGGATTACAATGGAGTTAAGCAGACATGAAGGAGGCTCTTGATCGATGAAAGAACAAGCTTATTTTCAGGAAAATAGAGAAAAACACCTGGCTGAGTTGAACGAATGGTTGTCCATTCCGAGCATTTCTGCCATTTCCACGTATAAAGAGGATGTACAACGTGCCGCGAAATGGGCAGCGGATGCGCTCACGCGCGCAGGCATGGAAAATGTGGAAATCATTCAGACCGCTGGACACCCGATCGTGTACGCCGACCATTTGCATGCCCCAGGCAAACCGACGGCTCTGATTTACGGTCACTATGACGTACAGCCGGTCGATCCGCTGAATCTGTGGGAGACGCCTCCGTTCGAACCGACAGTGCGCGACGGCAAACTGTATGCTCGCGGGGCAACTGACGATAAAGGCCAAATTTTCTTACATATTAAAGCGGTTGAAGCCTTGCTCGCCGAAAACAAAGAGCTGCCCGTCAACGTGAAATTCTGCATCGAGGGCGAGGAGGAAATCTCCAGCCCGAATTTGCCGATTTATTTGAACGACAACACGGAGAAGCTGCGCGCAGACATGGTGCTGATCTCCGATACGTCGTTGCTGGAAAAAGGAAAACCGGCCATCTCCACGGGCCTGCGCGGCTTGTGTTCGCTCGAAGTCGATCTGTACACGGCCAACACGGACCTGCATTCCGGCAGCTTCGGCGGCGGCGTGCCAAATGCGCTGCATGCGCTCGTATCGCTGCTCGCTTCGCTGCATGACGAGCAAGGCCGCGTGAGCGTCGACGGATTCTACGATGGCGTGCTGCCATTGTCTGCCGAGATGAGAGAAGAATTCGTGAAGCAAGGCTTCAACGAAGAGCAGCTTCGCCAGGACCTGGGACTGGAACAATTGTACGGCGAAGAAGGCTATTCCTTCGTGGAGCGGGTCGGAGCGCGTCCGACCTTGGAGCTGAACGGCGTTTGGGGCGGCTTCCAGGGGGAAGGCACCAAAACCGTCATTCCAAAGGAAGCCCATGCCAAAATCACGTGCCGTCTCGTGGCCGATCAGGACCCGCAGCATGTGCTGGACCGCATCGAAGCCCACCTGCACGCACATGTGCAGCCTGGCGCAACGATTCAAGTGAAGCAAATCGAACGCGCTTTTGCATTTAATACCGATCCTTCCAATCCGATCCTGCAAAAAGCGGCAGACGCCTACGAGCAAGTCTACGGTGTGCGCGCGTTGTTCACGAAGGACGGCGGCTCCATCCCGATCGTCGAGAAGCTGTCCCGCGTGCTGGGCGTTCCGGCCGTCATGATGGGCTTCGGCTTGCCGGACGAAAACCTGCATGCCCCGAACGAGCACTTCAACCTGGAGAACTTCGATAAAGGGCTGCTCACCATCGTGCAATTCCTGAAAAGCCTGTAAGCAAACGATTTGTCCTTGATATGGTTCGATTGTTATTAATTTGATGGGTTGGTTACTGTTTATGGCCGATTCCATGCTTGCATGGCGAGCCTGCACCTCTGTATGAAGAATGGGATTTGACCCTGGGATACGGACGGTGACCCCCGACTTATAGGTTGAAGTTGCTGTACGCTACCAAGGGCAGGGCGTGTTGCCCCGTATCGCTTAAACTCTTACGAATCTGACACATCTTATTGGCTCGACAGACGGTGTATTCCAAATGTAACGAACATCAGACACGTTATTCGTACCACATCAGCTCGTTCGGAGCCAATTTCGGCAAAATAACGATGCTGAGGTTCGTTAACATTTCTGGACAGCTATTTTCAGCCAAATAAGCGTTCTGATGTTCGTTAGAATTTACTTCCCCGGCTCCGCTTGCCTCCCGTCTTTTTGCACTCTCCACAGCTCCCCAAGGTACGTTATCTTGCATCACTTTATTGGGGAACCCAGCACGTACTGCTACTTTAGCGCACCTTGACCAGTCCCCTATTCCCCTTTAACCTGTCCCATCAACTGGTCGATCCACGTTTTCTCGCCCGTGATCTGGGCCAGGGACAAGTTAAGCACTTCTTCGCGAAACGTGTCCGGCTCGCGCTGCTCTTGCCTTTGCAGCAGATCCGCTTCAAGCGTATCGAGCTGCTGCCGCCTCAGAGAAAGGATGCGCAGCCGATTCTCGGCGGTAATGTGGTGGAACAGGGATACCCGGATCAGGAATTCCACCTGGCTTTTGGCCTCCTTTTCGGAAAAGCGATTGACCAGTTCCGTAATCTTTTTTTCGCCCAATTTCGTCAATTCATAGATGGTTTGATTAGGCCTTCCGGCCTGCTCGTTCAATCGTTTGGTCACCAGCCCCTCTTCCGCAAAACGCCGCAGCGTCGGATACAGCATGTTGTGGTTGATGTCCGTCAGGTAACCGATGTCGTGCTGGATTTGTTTTTTGATTTCGTAGCCGTGCCGCGGACCTTTCTCGATCTGAATCAATATTAGCAGCTCTATGTACATAGTTTTCGTACCTCTCGTCGTGTGATTTGCCTTGGAGTACATGTTTTAGTATCAGATTATCAATTAGCGCCGTTTCGTTCAATCGGTTAATCCCCGGGAAAAGAATGACATTCCAGCAACATGGGTCGCAGGGATGTGTTATTCCATTTATTGATATGTTAAAATAACATATGTTAAACTAACACACAATTACTTATGCTTTTCATTATCCAAAGGATGGGGAGGACTCGTGCATGAATCATGAAATTATCTCCTTGGAAGCCATTACGCAATTTCGTTCGCCTGTGGAAGAATTCAGTCCTTATGAATGGTACAAGCAAAAGCTGGAGCATGAACCGGTCAGTTACCATGAAGTGACCCGAACCTGGAACGTATTTCGCTATGCAGACGTGAAACGGGTGCTGAGCGACTACGAGCACTTCTCCAGCGTCAGGGAACGCACCACGATCAGCGCTGGCGCCGACAACGATGAAGGCAAGCATGCGGGCCGAATCGATTTCATGACCGATCCGCCGGAGCACCGCAAGAGCCGTGCCCTGCTATCTGCCGCGTTTACGCCGCGCAGCCTGAAGCTGTGGGAGCCGCGCATTCGCCAAATCGTAGACGGGCTGCTGAAGGACATGCAGGATGCGCCGACCATCGATGTGGTCAAAGATTTCACCAGCGCGCTGCCAACGATCGTCATTGCCGATCTGCTCGGCGTGCCATCCACTGACCGCTTGCTCTTCCAGCAGTGGGTTTATGACCTGTTCCTGCCTTTGCCGCAAGATCACGCGGAAGAAGTCAACGAACGCAAACGCAATGCGGCTACTGCCTATTACAGCTATCTTCTGCCCCATGTCATGCACAAAAGAACCCATCTGACCGACGATATCATTTCCGATCTGATTCAGGCCGAGGTGGACGGAGAACGTCTCACCGACGACGAAATCGTACGCATGACGATGTTCATCCTCGGAGCCGGGATTGAAACGACCAGCCACTTGCTCGCCAATACGTTCTACGCTTTCCTGTACGATAAGCCCGAGATCTATGGCGAGGTACGGGCCCAGCGGGGACTGCTGCCCAATACGGTCGAGGAGATGCTGCGTTACCGCTTCCATATCGCCAAGATGGACCGGACCGTAAAACAGGACAACGAGCTGCTCGGCGTGCCCGTCAAAAAAGGCGACGTCGTCGTCGCCTGGATGAGCGCTGCCAACATGGATGAAGCCGTATTCGCCAATCCGTTCACGCTGGATATCCACCGGGCCAACAACAAACAGCATCTGACCTTTGGCAATGGCCCGCACTTCTGTCTCGGAGCTCCGCTGGCAAGGCTGGAAGCCAACCTGGGCATCGGACTGTTCATGGACCATTACTCAAAAATCGAGCCTGTTGCAGGTTATAAATTCGAAGATCACCTAAGCCCGTCCGCGGCGGGACAGATGTTGACTTCATTGCCGATTCACGTCACTCGTTAATTTATTTTCGTCAGGGAACACGTCGATTGACGATTCTCCATCTCGAAGTGAGATTATCGCCCGCGGCAAAATAAACGCTCCAGAAACTTCACACGTTCCTACACCACGAAAAAAC
Organism: Paenibacillus sp. FSL W8-0426; assembly: GCF_037969725.1. NCBI lineage: Bacteria > Bacillati > Bacillota > Bacilli > Caryophanales > Paenibacillaceae > Paenibacillus > Paenibacillus sp. FSL W8-0426. The sequence goes on from NZ_CP150203.1 coordinate 5,561,368, forward strand.
TCCCTTACTGGGGACAGCACACGCATTCCATTCTAGATGGTTTAACTTGCGCTGTTTGTGGTAAGGGAGTTCCGTTTTTTCTGTAACACATACCGACTTATGTTCGAAAAACCGTAAAATTCAACTGATGGGTCAGCTGTTTCAGATGGTCTATATCCCGCTGCACCTGTTCCGTGCTGTCCCCGTTCATCGCCTGATTGGCCCGCAGCGTCCGGCGGGTGTTCAGCATGCCGTCAATCAGCTTCAATACCGCATTCCGGCCGCGATGGTCCACGATCATGTACTTTTTGCGCGCATCCAGTTCAACCCACACGATATGGCTGAATTTTGCAAACAAATGCCTGCGGTAATGTTCCATGTCCGCTTCCCTGTAATGCTCGCCGTAAAAGGCGTAATACCCGTGCACGTGCAGCTTCTCCGTAAGCTTCGCGATGAATGGGTCCGATCCGAGCATCGCGTTTCGTTCCATTGTCGTGCCTCCATGTTTTCCGCGATCCAGTTGATCCCGTTTTTTTGCACTTATTGTAGCATAAAAACATGGTTATCATACAGGAGTCCTTTATAAGCTTCTAACAATAACTAGGATCATCCAATGCTGCTATTACAGAATCAAGCATTCTGATGTATTCTTCATTACTTACATTGCCGCGAATAAACGATGTATTCACACCAGATTTCCTCAACTTTTCAATCCAACTCAACGCTGCCTCTCTGCCTATACCACGCTCCAGCATACCATAGTACAGATACGCAATTTCGTTACTTACATTCGTATTAAACACCATCGGATCATCAGAATTGATGTTCACCTGAATATTAGATAATTCATGATTCGTAGGTGTTTGCAGTTTAAACAACTGATTACCAAAGATTGAATCAATTTCTCCAATGGCTTCGTTTGAAGAAGGATTAACTTCAATCACGATTCCTTGTCTTGAAATTTTCTCAATGAGGTATTTTTGCATATCCTGTGCCATAACTTCCTCAACCCCTGTTGTATTCATATGGACAGGCTCTCGCATTAAACGCAGATAACCTCTACAGTGATATGCCAGTAACAACTGGTCTTTGTCCCATGTACGGACAGTATGCATTTCACGAACACATTGTGCGGATTGATGTACCATCTTAGTATCATATTGGACACGTTGCATAGCTTTCAATACAGAATCACCGATGTGATTAAACCTTTTCTGGTACACCTCGTACAGGAGCCGAACAGTTAAACCCGTAGTGACTTGAAAAATATCCTCAGCCAGCGCCAGAATCTTCTGTTCGAGATAAATAAATGTTTTCGAATCAAGGTGCGACATTTTACTATAGACCCCCCAGATCCATAACATATTATCCAGGTATTCTCCTCTTGGCAAAATGACTACCTTGTTCTGTTGAACCCAATTGCATATATCAACTCCCAAAGCAATACCGTGACCTATTCGGTCTCCAGAATGAAGTTTGCAATAATCAATCACCTCATCCATCCGTCTCAAGCCTGAATTGATATGTCTAAAATCCTCTCCTGCATGAAATGTGAAAAACAGGCTCTGATCTTTCAGAACATATCCATCCCGATCAATCACTCGAATAGAGTCGTGATCACTGTTCCTCGCTTTTTCAAAAACGGGTGCAAATACCTGAACCGGGGTGCTATTCTCCAAACTAGCGGCATCAAGACCAACAATAAAGTTAGAAAGATATGGGATCCTTTTTCGCAAATTAGTCATCAAATGAATCTGATTTAAATAGGCTTGTTGTATCCTACCATAATATAGATGCCTGATCGTCGTTTCATTGTCACCTTCATAGCTACTCCAACACTTGTCCGTGTCGTCATCTCTTTTCAAAAGATGATATACGATGCCTATTCTAGGAAAGATAGTATTTGTATTACTTCGAATTCCATAGTCTTTTTCCAGTATGTTTTTATACGCTCCGAGAATTCTTACGACCTCTTGCTTAATCCGATGTTCCTGATCATGAATGGGAATACGGATCTCTGCCTTGTTCAAGTATGAATTTTGAAACAACGTTCTAAGCAGATGGGTGTAATAATCATCCTGATTCTTACGTATTCCTCGGGTGGCCCTACTGAAGTAGGGCCTAAAGAAATCCAATCCTTTGATTGAAGTCGATTGTGTAATTTGCTGATAGAATTCGTTTTTAATAGAAATATACTTGAAAAACACTGAAAAAAAGGATTGAAATTGATCAGGTTGATGATAGGCTGTCTTTTTATAAATCATCGCCTTATGCAAAAACAAATTCTCTGCATACGTTTTAATATGGGATGATGATGGAAACACAGAGAACATGATATCATGTCTACGATCTCCATCATCTAAACCAAAGTTCTGTTTCAATTCATCCAATACGGCCAGAAGATCAGAGGCATCATAATCTGCAATGGACTGATCCGTCAATATAGTTATCACAAAGGTGGACTTTTCTGAATCAAGTATTTGGGCAAGCCAACTAACTAGATTGGGAAGATGAGGTACCTGCTCAAGCTCCGATAAATATTTCCCCATAACAAGCCTTAGAATTCGGGCAACCAGAATGTAACAATAAACTTGGCTTGATTCCGCCAAATGGTTTGTTTCAAAACATGTCAGGAAATGCTCAGCCTCCGCGTTATTCATAACTAATTGCCATAAATGAGAGAAATTAAAAGCAGCAGAAGCATGAATGTGATTCTCGGCAACCCCTCGCTGCATCACATCATGTAATGATGCATCTGCGAGGTTAATATGCTGGTAGACTCCGTTCAATTGCTCGGGATCCGTAATTCCATTCATAGAGTAGTGAATTGCGACAAAAAGATCCATCGGCATCAGTCGACTAAGTGTATGAAAGAAATGAACCTTATCCAATTCTTTATACTCAGACCAAAATCGATCATATTTGTTGCTTTCACTTTCATTACGGCCATTTTTCCAGTATTTGAACACAATCTCTCCATCACGGTGTGAAATAAAGGCCTTCGCAAAAGATTCCATGATGCCTAAATAGTGTTTATATATACTTTGATTCCATGCATGATTCGAAGATACAAAAAACGGATAAAATATTTCGAGCATCAGATTGATTTCATCAAGGCTGTCTGGTGAACATTTTAACAAGATATTTCTATGTAAAATATGAGATAATTTCTTTCTTTGCTTTGCAATCACTTGGCCTTCAATTAAACCGGAATTAACGGGCGTAACTTCTGCAAGTTTCAGTACAGGGTTCCCACTCTGCATATAAAATGCCAAGTCTTTAAAGGGGAACAACGCTACATGCAAGAGAAGGTTAATTTTCCTGATCATACTCATCTCCAGATGGTTCTATGTCTTCTAAGGATTGTCCAAGCTGCTCCAATTCTTGGGAGACCCCGTACTTCACCGCTTCTAACGCTTGTTCAAGCTCCTTACGCATAAGCCTCTTTGCTTCCTGATATTGTTGGTCTTGTTGAATCGCAGGATTGGCCTCTTGTAGATAAAAGGAAATCTCTCTGATTAAGTGTGGGTACGGGTACTCCGAGCTTTCTGTAAACAAAACGTCCAGATCAAAAGAAACTTCATTCTTTAACGTCGCTAAAAAATGTGTTGCTTCTACACGACCAAACCATACATAACTATTCTGTGATAATTTTTTTACCTCAGAGAAAATTTCCTTGTAATCATCTATACTTAATTTATCTTTGTGTCGATACTGCGTAATCCTGCCTACTACACCTCTTACTCTTCTATATATTGTGTTCTCTCCATCTCTCACCTCGTTCATAAATGCATCATATCCGCGATAGAATTTCGGAGAAAGACGCAAGCTGTCTATTTCTGAGTTGACTAATTGTGTTGCTAAATACCCCTTTATCTTTTTGTATATTCTTTGCAACAACTGTCCAACCGTTTTACTACTATACTTTTCCCCATCCTTGCTCTGATTGATTTTCTGAAGAGCACGATAATCCTTGTTGGATGTAAAATTTTCTTTAAGACTATCGGTTAACATAATCTTCGACAATGTATTAACAATAATTGTATGGTATACCTCATTATCAATTGAACATAATGGCACCTTTTTTAATTCTTCCACTAATTTTACAATTTGCTCTTCTCCTGAAATAAGCTCGTGAAAGAGCTTCTCAACGAAGTCAAATTGTGATGAAGTAGAGCTGAGTTCTTGCAAAAAATTCAAACTCCGCTTCACGTCCATATTCTCCTCATAATATCCTTTGCTAAACAAATCACTGATCAGGGTTTTATTCTGACGCATTACGTGGACAATGGACATAAATACAATTCGTTCTTTTTCGATGGCCTTTGGAGAAAATGCTTGTTTCGTATAGTAGATATCCTCTTCATTTTGAGCATTTTGAGAGAAAAGTTCATCAAGTAAAAGAAAACCTGACTGCAATTTGCTATGCGCAGTAATGCCCAGTACAACATAATACAAATAATACCCTTGATACCTGTTTATGTTTTGGTCTGATATAGGGACATCTGCCTTATGTTTGCCCATTTCTTCAAAAACTTGTTGCTTCATTGTTTGATATTCAGATTCGGAGTAACGAACATCCTCTAATAAAGAGCGAATTAACTCGCCCAATATTAGAACAGGCAATCTATTATCCGACTGTACTTTCCCATATTCGATAAATGTACTCTGAGCCTGATCTCCCCACCGAAAGATCTGATCCATAAATTCACGTTGTTTGGCCGCCAAATGAGTAGAAGACATAATAATCGTATCGATGAGAGCCTTAACGGACTGAAATAGTTTTTGTTGCTGTTCTGCGGTCGGTAATTGCTGATATTCGGCGCTCGCTTTGAGTTTATTAATTTGATGCACGTGATAATAAACATTCACAAGACCTCTTGGTTTCTTGTCAAAAATAACATAGCTGCTTTTAATAGGACGTTCTACAGATTGTTTACCTTCCGAGAATTGAACTTCATAAGAAAACAGACTGTCGTCCCCCATTAATTGACTTAACTGAGTCATAAATTTCAGATCACCAAATGAAAATAGCGGAATGGTATTGTTATTCCAGTTCACCAACTGATGACGACGAGCAGGAGGAATCAATTTTTTCAAGTATTCATGGGACAAGTTCCATTTTCGTTGTAAAATCGTTGGATTTCGCTCCTCCTCTTCTTGGCTAAGCTCTCGCCCTTCAAGACTTTCTAAACCTCCATCCCTAAAGCGCATGCCAGGACGTAAGTTGCTCTGTTGCAAGTTCTCATCCTGCAACAAGGCTGTAGTCAACGACTCAGCGAATATGTCATAATCACCCGACAGCACGGTAACAATGTTAGGATGGTTAGCGTATTGCAAAATGGATTCAATTAACTCTCTTGTTTTGATTGTCTTGAGATCAATATCATCGATGAAGATAAAGATAAGAATCTCCTCGTCCAATTTAGAGCTACCAAAAGCTTTTTGCGTTTTGATCAGCTCATTCACGAGCATATGTAACTTTCGCTTAAATTCGATATCCGGGATCAGCATTCTGGATGATTTTCTGATATGTGTAGCTAAGTCGGCATAATTTTGTGTTAACAACGTCCTATATTCGCTCTCCGTGTATAAATGATACTCAATTAATTCATTCATCTTGCTTCGCAATGGATTATTCTGTCTATACACACAGTTGTTAAAAAACTCAGATAGTTTCTCCTCCTTATCTTCACGCGTTGTCTTCTTCTCGATCTTGTTGAGTAACTTGTTTACTTTCTGCTCTAATAATCCAATAATCGAGCCCATGATTTTTGTGTTTTGTCCAAAATTATCAGGCTCAATAATAGGTAAAATAACATTCAAATCTCGTCTTACCCTATCATTTAGATAAGCTCTTACCGTATGGATTGCCGAAGATTTTCCCGTTCCCCTTGCTCCGAAAACCCCTATGGTGTTATTAATCTCTCTACTGTATTCAAGTTCAATCTCTGTATCATCACAATTCTCTTTCACTTTGGTCTTCGTTGCGGCTTGCCGAATAGTTTCAATATGCTCAAGCATTAGGTCATATGTGGGCATGATCAAGCCAATTTGATCCTTCAGATTTCTTGCACCGATAAACACCTCTACATCCTGTACCTGCTTCGTTTCATTTGTGGACATCTCTGATTCTCCTCTTCTTCTTTTCTATTTGAAATAATTACCGTAACGCTAGGCTGTAATATCTGGCTTTTTCTTGTCCACGAACAGCTTATGTAACATAATTACGGATGCATTGCTTAGGATCACTTTTTTGGCGTAAAACTCTTTCTCAAAAAAACGTGACAACACCCAAAATACGACGATATGGACAAACAAGAACAACCGAATCACCCAATCGGATGAAACAAAAATCAAAATAGTACCATAAACCATTACAAGCAAACTTGCTAAAAAGAGAGAGCGAATCATAATCATTTTTGATAGTAGAATTTGCAGATTAGTTCGATCTTCTGTTCCTGATAACGAGTTGGCCCACCTGAAATAGATGATCCAATTATTCCTTTTTATACTTTCAGCATCGGTGCTCTCATCTTTAAAGACTTCATTTTTGATGTTGTACCTCTCTACAAGCTCTTTTTCAACTTCCGAAAGAATATGTACATTCTCATCATATACCACTTTATTTTTGGTTTGTTTCCTGAACTTTGCATCTTTAAACTTGATATGCCTCGCTGACCAATGAGATAATAATGAACCAAGAACGTAACAAATGACCAGCAAAAGCAAATACATAATTACGTTGTGTTTAAAAATGAATTGGATTAATGGATAGCTTGGCTGGCTAATCAATGTCGCCTGTGACACAATCAGTTGATAGATCCAATTGAAATCCTCGATTCTCAGAAAAAAAATAGTCGTTCCGGTTAATAGAGCTGCCAATACAAATCCTGGAATAAAAATTCCAATAAAGTCATACAAAAAATCCTCTAGCTTTTGCATATCTCACTCTCCGTTTAATATTAATCAATTTCTATTAACAGTCTGCTAAATAAACTGTCATTGATACTTTATTTATCGGAAAATTTAATGTTTTATTTATGGGCCGGACTCGTCATATGTATCAAAAAGAAACAAGTGTTACGGCACATGCCACTTATTGCCGATCAACGCTTGTTCCTCTTTTATTAACTGACATATAGAATCAAACTCTCAGTGTGAATGAATTCATAAAACGACGGATACTAAGCCCAATGCTCCTCATATTGAGATGCGAGAAAGCCTCTTCCCTTTCACCCAGACGCCCTCGATTTCCAATGCCTCATTCAGCAGCACGATATCTGCCTGTTTGCCCGGCGCGAATGAACCTGTGCGATAATCGATGCCCAGCAGCCGTGCGGGCGTCAGGCTTGCCGCGCGTGAAGCGGCATTCAGGTCAAGGCCGACCTCCTGCACGAGATAGCGGAATCCGCGCACCATGGTCAGGGTGCTGCCGGCCAAGGCCCCGCCTTCTTTCAGGCGGGCCACGCCCTCCTTGACGATGACCGGCAGATCGCCGATTTTGTATTCGCCGTCGTCCAGCCCGGCGGCGGACATCGCATCGGTGATCAGCACGAGCTGATCGGCAGCCTGCTTCAGCTGCGCCAGGACGGAAATCGCCGCCGGGTGCACATGGATGCCGTCGGCGATCACCTCGGCGCTGATGCGCGGATCGCTCAGCACGGCTCCGGCCGCCCCGGGATTGCGGTGATGCAGCGGCGTCATCGCGTTGAAGGTGTGCACCGCATGATGCAGGCCTGCCTGCACGGCGCGCTGCACGTCTTCATACGTGGCGTCCGTGTGCCCCAGAGCCGCCGTAATGTGCCGGCTGCGCAGCCACGAAATGACTTCCAGAGCGCCATCGCGTTCCGGCGCCAAAGTCACCTGGCGAATCAGTCCTGGATATTGCGCTTCCCAGTCCTTCAGCCAGGATACGTTGGGCAGCACGATATGGTCCGGATTTTGCGCGCCCGGCCATTTCGGGCTGAAAAACGGTCCCTCCAGGTGCACGCCTTCCAGCTGTGCGTACGGCATTTCGCCAGAACGATAGCTGTGCACTTCGCTCAGCACCTGATCCAGGCGTTCTTTCGGCGCGGTCATCGTGGTCGCCAGCATCGCCGTCGTGCCTTGTGTCGCATGGAACGACGTGATTTTGTCCAGCACCTTCGGACTGGCGTCCATAAAGTCTTCGCCATTGCCGCCGTGCACGTGAATGTCAATGAACCCGGGCACGATTACGCCCTGCTCCGGCACGGGCAGGGTGACCGCATTGCTGCGGATCGACGCCGGAAGCCCTTCGGACCGACCGGCATAAAGGATTGTGCTATCAGTCCAGGCGAGGAGGCCGTCCTCCGCCAGACCGTCTGGCAGCACCATTTTGCCGCGCAGAAGGTAAATGGGGCTGCCGCTCTCTTTTCCGTATGCTGTTCCTTGGGCTTGTGCTCGTGTGTCACTCATTTAACCAACCTCCCCGCTGCGCGATCCAGCAGCACCACCACGTTCGGATGGCATTGCAGCAAAGAAGCCGGGCACGCCGTCGTGATCGGTCCCATGAACGCCTCGTGGATGATGTCCGCCTTTTCCTCGCCGCGCGCGATCAGCAAAATCTGCTTCGCCTTCAAAATGCTGCCCACACCCATCGTAATGGCCTGCCTCGGTACCTCATCGATATGATCGAAGAAGCGGGCGTTGGCCTGGCGCGTTTCTTCTTTCAAATCCACGACATGGGTGCGGCCTGTCAATGCGCTGCCCGGTTCGTTGAAGCCGATGTGCCCGTTATGCCCGATGCCCAGCAACTGCAGATCGACTGGACCGCGCTCTTCGAGCATTTGCTCATACGCCTGGCATTCCTCGTCCAGATCGGCGGCACTGCCGTTCGGCACATGCGTCCGCTCTGCATCGATGTCGATATGATGGAATAACTGCTCGTTCATGAAATGACGGTAACTCTCCGGATGATTTTTCGGGAGCCCGACATATTCGTCCAAATTGAAGGAGGACGCCTGGGCGAAGCTCACCAGCCCTTTCTCGTACAGAGCGATCAAATGTTTATAAATGCCGACCGGTGAGCTACCTGTAGCCAGTCCCAGCACGGCTCGCGGCTTCGTTTGCAGCAGGCTCGCGATCAGTCCGGCCCCGGTAGCGTTCAAATCTTCCTCATGTTCAAAAATACGAATGTTCATGTCGTCAGGCACCTCCGTTGTGATGAACTCGATAAGACTGCACGTTGTGATACGATTGCTCCAGCTTGGGAATAAAACGGTCAAAATCCGCGCTGACCATGCCGGTGAACAAAATGTCGATGACATGCAGCAGCGCGATGCGGGAAGCCATGTCTCCGCGCCGCATGCCTTCTTCCAGCGATGAAGTGAACAGCGGAATGTCGGCCTCATTGGCCAGCTTGTTGCTCCCGTAGGACGTCAGCGAAATCGTCGCCGCACCCGCCTGCCGTGCGCAATGCAGGGCATCGATCGTCTCCGGCGTTTCGCCCGAATACGATACGGCCATCGCCACATCACCCTCGGTCAGCGAAGACGCGGACGTAATCTGCATATGGGAATCCGAGAAGGCCGTGCAGCTTTTGCCGATACGGACCAGCTTCTGATAAAAGTCCTGCGTCACGATCGACGAGGTGGCCACCCCGTATAAGTCGATACGCCGGGCGTTGCAAAGCAGCCGAATGGCCTGCTCCACCCTGCCCAGGTCAAGCAGCCTAGTGGTGTCCGAGATGGAAGCCAAATGGTTCGCCTCGATGGCGGCCACGATTTTGGACAACGGGTTGCCTGCCACGATATCCTGATACGCCGACTCCTGCGCAGGCTGGGAGATTTCGGCGGCCAGCTTCATTTTGAAGTCGGGGAAACCTTTGAAGTGAAAGGATTTGCAGAACCGGGTAACGGTCGCCGGACTCGTTCCACTCTTCTGAGCCAGCTGATTAATCGTCCAGCCCGGAACGTCGGAGGGAGAGGCGAGAATAACCTCGGCAATACGCCGCTCTTGCGACGGCAAGCTGTCCAGTTCCTGTCGTAATGCATGCAATATGGCTGCCATATGAATTCCTCTTTTGAAAATTATTTTTATTATATATTTCGTATGTCAGAAAATTATTTTCATTCGTTAATTTCATTGTAAACATTCACACGAGGCAAATCAAGAAGCTTACACTGCTTTAGGGATAAAAATTTAGAGATGTGGATTGATCCAAGTTAAGGCCAGCTTGATGGAAGAAGCTGCGTGTTTTATAGTGGAAAAACAAAGAGACGGGTTCATTCCCGATATGGAGGAACTGCGCATGAACGGGCGACAACGCCAAAAGATCATTCCGTCCCTATGGATCATTGTGGAGGTACAATCCGGGGAACATCCTTTCTTTTCGCTGTACGCGGTGGATTGGAAACGTGGCGGCCGCTTGTGTTGGGAGGGCTGGGAGCGTCTGGAGGAACTGCTTCAGTTCCATGTGCCGATTCGGCGCAAAGTTGGAAGCACACGAACGACGACGGAGCCTTGCGCCAAAATAGCCAAAAAAGCGCGGCATCTTCGGTTAAACGAAGCAAGCCACGCAGAATTGGAGCGGTTGTTTCATCGGAAGTTTTCACGTAAAGCTTGGAAAGCATTTGTGAGGATGCATCAGGCAGATGGATGGCTATGATATCGGTAATTTGAGTTTCTGCATCTCATTCGTAATGTGGTTACGCACCAGATATGATCGGACAATTATGTACTCTCAATAAGAGAGTGAATTTCTTTCATTAAATCTAACGACGAACAGGATGATTATATTATGCTTTGTTGCTATAAGAACACCATCACGCTCGGCCTGTAGATGCATGTCCCCTTGGAACTTCTGCGGGCTGGGCCTTTCCCAAGGGAGCGTGATGGCAGTGAAGCAATACAGAACAAATCGGAATCAAGCTTACATCCGGCACCAAAGACAACGTGTGATCCAGCGCAAGATGAGGATCGCTCAATTACGAGGCTGGGCCTATAAGTATAAGGGCATGTTTGCCAAAGGCAAAGTCCACTGCTCATGCTGGTGGTGCACCCGCAAAACATATCGGCTTGGTTATTCCAAGTCAGATCTGGCGAAGATTTGCCGCTGTGAGGAACAGGTACTTGCATGGGCTAATTACACGGAAAAAGAAAAGGACATTATCCTTCAACCATGAGCTTTAAGGGTTGGTTAATTTCCATTATAAACAATGAAGGATATGATCTTATTCTTGTTTTCGCACCTTCCCCTGAAACTCTGGGGGATTTGTCGCTTGAGTATTTTGGGTGTTAACGTTTGCTGTAATTCAACCAAACATATTCAAAAGGAGGTGTTAATTTGAATAAAAAGATAACCTGGGGCCTGCTAGTCCTGGTTATTGCCATTGCAGCCTTTATTATTGCCCGCACACAAAGCGAGACATTCCAGACGGTCTATAATATCTCGGCGATCGTGGTTATTATTCTGATTTCCCTTCTATTCTTCAGAAAAAAAACGTAGAGGAACTTGCTTAAATGAAAAAAGGCGGGAAGTGGAACGCTAGTCATTTGCCACGTTTTGCGGCTCTGCGTTTCATTCTCGCCTGATTTCCATGTTCTCACAGTAACACGGGATAATAATCATATTGGGACGGTAACTTTCGGCTATGAGGACGATAAAAAAACTATACACCAGTACTTTTATGTTTTTTGCAATCTCTTGTCATACAGCAATTGATGCTTCTTGCTCATTCGCCAGTATTCATACATGTTCATTCTATGATGTCTGCTTTGCTCCTCCCAATCTTGATGGGCAGTTCGTTGATCGTGGGATTGCTATAGTTGTACAAGATCCTTAGCACTTTCCGTTCGTAATCGTTCAGACGAAGTTGTCCTCTAGAAGGTATAGAAAACAATCTTCGTTTTCAGAGCCTGTTCTGTAAATACATTTAGCCTTGTGATTTATCAACCTTTTCAAAACACTCTTTCCTAATACCTCGATTCAACTGAAAGAAACCCTCGAAAATATTCGAGGGCCATTACCTGATTACTTAGTATGCATCCAACATAAATGTATACTGACCTTGAGCAATAAACTCCGTAGAGTCAATTACAGCATAGACTGTCGCGCCTTCTGGAACATACAGATTTCTAATGTACATGCCATATCCATTTCCATTTAGCGTCGGAGCGTAAAACCTAGATGTTTCAGTACCATCCTTGTGAACAATCTCAATTCCCATTCTAAATTTTATATTTTCTCCCTGTGGTTGTAGATAAACAAGTATAAATCTTCCAGATCCAGTGTTAGTCCATTTGTACCAATCCTTATCATTGCTATCCGAAAGAAATAGACTGTAACTGTTACCTGGAATGTATGAAAGAGCCGTCTCTCTTGTATCAGCGATCCCAACCACGGTAGGTTTAATATCCGTACTTTCCGCAAATGCTGAAGCGGAAATTGAAAACACCATAATAACAGCGAGCAGTGTAGTCAAAGTTCTTTTGAGATTCATATTATTCCACCTTTTCTTTTTTATGGAATCGGCCGATTCAAACACATTATAACATCATCCTATCTTTTGTAAAATATAATTTATAATGGTATAACGTTTTTGTTATTGGACAGAAAATGACTCATTATCAGACCGACTAAATCCCTACCCAATCGGCACAATTCTGATGTTCTTAAAGATTTTTGATATTTTCAGCAACTCTATAAGGGGATGCTTATGACTAAGGTCTACCAAATCCACACGAGAAAAAGGGACTGGAGACCCCGCCAATGCAACGAGACCCCTGTTTTGAGTTGGTTTCACTTATGAGCATAGCTCAAATTCGTGTGTAGGCTCACTTAGCGCATGTTCTCTGCCCGGTTCTGTCTTCATTCCTGCAAACCGTTCCCGCTGAAACGGGTTTAAAATGGTCTTATTCTGCAGGAATTTGAACAGAACTTTCAAATCAAAAAAGTCAATAAATTGCTCACCAAATTCAGTTAGAACCATTTCGTAGTTAGAGACTTCTGTGCTATACCATTTTGTAATTTCTTCTGTAGTAGTCAAACCAAGGATTTTAAGATGGTTGTCTATATAAGCCTTTATAACCTTGATTTTCTCTCTACTTCCTCATTCCTTCCTTATCGTTAGGATGAACTAGTGACACGTTAAGTTTTCTTGCCCAATGTCTTCGATAATGGTCAGGATAGGTTAATCCATATATTTTTGGAACATGACTCGATACCAAGGAATACGAATAGGCTGTTATTATCAGATTTTTACATAAAGATCCCCTCGACTCAGTAATGCGACATCAATGATGCTCGTCCTCTTTCGGACAAATGGGCCACTACAGAACTGTTTCACTCCATCCGTACTTACCCAGACACAACCTTTATATTTCTCAGGCTGCTTTCTAGGACTGGCGCGTTTCTTCTTTCGTCTTCGAATCACTGGTATTCCTCAAATACAAAAAAGCCACTCCCGATTAGGAGCGACTTAGGCTGTAATATGTACGATGTTGGCTAAATAAAATTACGTTTTTCGTATAAAAAATGCCGCTTCTTACTGTTGGTGTACGCTTTTAAAAGATTGGCGTCCGTACCGTCAAGCAGCAAATGCGCTGCGCCTACGGACTGAAATGACCGGGCGATTTGCAATGATGTACTGTTCAAGGACTTCCGGGTTTACGTCTTGATCGTCCTCATTATCCTTCCGGATCTGGTTTACCTTCACCATCTGGCTGCTGACTACCATTTAAGTATCTTGCAAGAAACATGATTTTTTCAGTAAATATATTAAAGGGTTTAAGTCGATAAGTCGACAAAAACCCTTATACATCAGTGCTTTTATGCCTTTGCCAATCTCTTATCATACATCAACTGCATATACACCCCGAACGGATCGCGCACAATGCCGTATGCCTCGCTAAACACGATCGGACCAAGCGGCGTAATCACTTCGGTTCGCGGGTCCCCGACCAACGAGTGGTATATCCGTTCAATCTCCTGCTTGTCCGCCGATTGGATGCAAAGCGACGTGTTATTGCCCACGATGTAGTCCAGTTTCGGCACCATCGATTCTTCCGCCAGCATGATTTTGTGCACCCCGACTTCCAGAATAGAATGAGAGATCCATTGCTCCCGTCCCGGTTCAATCACCATCGCTGGATCCATTTTTTTCATGTCCTCGTACGTCACTTTAAATACAACGTTGGCCTGCAAATGCTCGGTATAAAACGCAATGGCTTCCGCCCCTCTTCCATTCATCGACAAAAACGTAACCACTTCATAATTCATTCGATTCGCCTCCTGATTATTTTGCTGTGTTCCATTGAACAATGTATACTATACAATTCAAAGGTTTCAGAAATGGATACCATTGGCGGGCATCATAGAAATAACTTCAACCAATGCACGTTCCCGGCAAAAATCAAGCGCGACGCAGCCTTCACAATAAACCAACCGCTGCACTGGAGGACCCTTTACAATGATGAAAAAATACGAATCCCTCTATAAAATGATGAACTACGTATACAAAAAGGACCGCTTCACGCTTCAAGAGCTGCGGCAAGAGTTCGGCATTTCCAAAAGCACCGCGCTTCGTTACATCAAAGCGTTGGAAGACATCGGCGTGCCTTTATATTCCGAGATGGGCCGATATGGCGGCTATCGCATACTCGATACGTACAAAGTGCCTCCCGTGACCTTTACGCCTCAGGAAACCTATGCGCTGTTTTTTGCGTTAAAGGGAATTGAACTCTTGGGCCCCCTGCCCTTTCGCGCCGAATACGGCACGATCCGCTCCAAATTTCTGGAGACTGTATCGCCGAAAATCCAAAACACGTTAGCGCTGATTCAAACCCGCGTTTCCTTTGGAACGGTCAAAATGACAGACAACGCTCCCTTGCTGGAAGACCTTCTTCAGGCGGTCATGGAGCCAGCCATTATTCGTATCGTTTACCAATCCCCGAACAAGCAAACGGAACGACGTGTTCAGCCGATCGGCATTTATGCCAATCACGGCCATTGGTACTGTCCGTCCTATGATCTGGATCAAGGGGAGTACAGAGTTTTTCGCTGCGACAGGATTGTAAACGTCACTGTACTGGACGACGAACAGCCCTTGGATTTGATCAAAGAAATAGATTTGAACAATCGCTTTCAACTGGTTAGCCAAAGCAAACAAGCCATCGAGTATGCCATTGAAATTTCCGCGGAGGGTCAAGCCATTTTCGAACGGTACCACTCCCCCAACATGTCCCTTTCCGAAAAAGACGGACACTTTTGCATTACCGGTTGGATTGAACCGGCGGAGAGGCATTTCTTGCTGCAGTACTGTCACCGGTTCGGAACGACTTTGCTGGATATACAGCCTCCAACCTTAAAACAGGACTTCGTCAAACAACTGCAAGAATTAGCCTGCCGGCTCCATTGAGCGGCATCAGAGCGACGCTGTTTTCAAGCCCGAAACAGGCATGAGCACCCGTATGTAATCGGTTGACCCACCTTTGTTATACCCTAAATCATGACGTCAATCTTATTAAGAATCTTAGGCGCATATTATGCTGCCCATTTTTAAGTTAAAACTGAACCATCGCGCTTGACCTTACATAATATGAGTTGACTGTATCCCCTTAACCTTGTTACACCAACCAAACCCGAGCAAGGAGGGGTGAACATTGAAGGGTATCGATCATAAAAGCAAATTTCTGTTGACCCACCGTGAACGCGAAGTTTTCGAATTGTTGGTTCAGGACAAAACAACTCGCGACATTGCAGGGCAGTTATTCATCAGCGAAAAAACGGTGCGTAACCATATTTCGAATGTGATGCAGAAACTCAATGTTAAGGGTCGTTCGCAAGCCGTCGTTGAGCTGATCAAGCTTGGAGAACTAAAGATCTGACGCGAGCGTACACAGTTGTTAAAAAAGCATGAAAGTCTTTTCCTATTCTTCAACTACGAAAAGAATGGGGAGAGGCTTTTTTGCTTCTTGGACCTTTTCCATTGCTGCCGCTACAATAAAAATATGCCTTTGCGTCCGATGTATTCATCTGCGCAAAGGCATATTTTCCATACTTGCTGCTTCTTACCGAAGATTGTTCATGCGACCGTTGGAACGTTCTGTTACGCCATGATCAAGTACGCCATCACGATGATGATTCATCGCATTCGTCGGGAAGATACGTTCTACCATGCTTGAGAAGGTATCCAGCATGCCGCTGACAGGTTTGCCGTTGCGAAGATCCGTCGAATATTTCTCGGCATGTTCCACGAATTCCGGGTTAGACGACACATAGACATTCTCTACGTTAGGCGCAAACTGCTTGACTCTGGCTGCGATTTTGCCCTTGATTTCGGCAGGCGTATTGTCGTCCGAGCTGTTTACCCGGTTTTCGCGCTTTACGCCATAATCCCCCGTATTTTCGTTGATGGGAATTCTGTCGCTCCCGGTCAATCCGCGCATCATGCCGTACGAACCGGTGCCCATCGTACCGTAAAGTCCGCGATCATTGCTCAGATGGCTGCGATCCGTTGCGGTTCCCGTGTTTAATCCTGGGGTAACCCGGTCAACGCTGTATGGGGACCTCGCTCCCGCACCGTCATTTACGCGAAGTCCTCCCATGTCAGGGGACAAGGTACGGCTGCGCATCGTATCATCCGCGTAGCCGGAATAACTGCGAGCACGGTATGAATTCGTGTTCAACTTGCCCGCGTGACCATCGGTAAGTCGAACAGCAACATATGCATTGCGATCGGTCAACAAAACATTCGCCGATTTCACTTCTTTCATGTCGGCAATGTGTTTGGCCAGCTCGTCGCTCGTCTTCAGGCTGGTCACGTTATGGGCGCGGTAGTTCCGAGCACGGATCCCATCCAGGCCGTTGGTTTCGACGCCATAACGATTGATCCCTCTTGCTTCGTGACGCACGCTTTTCGTTTGCACATTGCCGGCATCCCGGCTGGTGCCGCAACCCGTTAACCCTGCCATAACAAAAATTGCGGTAGACAAAGATAAAGTAATGGCTTTTGCTTTTTTGGCTGCTGGCATTAGCTCATCCTCCAATGTGGGTATTTTGGTCACGAAAATAGGATGCGCCCTAGGCCTTTGCGATATGCTGAAAGGATATGGAACAGCAGGCTGAAAAATATAAAAGCGGCGCATGCACCGGAGTGCAGCACCGCTTTCTGAATTTTAGTTATTTGAAGTAGAAGTGGAATCCGATTTTTGACTGTCCGCTGACGAATCATTTGCCTGTTTCAGCGTTTCAGGGAAGTTTTCCGCTTCTTTAAGTACATCTGCTTGCAGAGCATACGCCCACTTGCCATCCGTTGTGATCACCCAGATCGTATCGGGCTGCGATTTCTCGACAAGGCCGCGATACACATCTGTAACCGTTGTTCCATTGACCGTTTGTTCAATCGACAATGTGAAACGCGGCACGGTATTTTTCAGTTCCGATGCCTTGCGCACATCGTCCGCGGTCGCCAAATTTTTGATTTTGCCCAGCAAAGACACGGCATCATCAGCCTTGGCTTCCTTACCGTTCAAAGTCCACGTTCGGTCCGCTGCACCTGCTTCCGAATTCGTCTTCAACAGCCATGTCGCTGCCTCACCTTCCCAATCGGCAGACTGCACATTGGCTTCATCCAGGTTAAACGGCGTTGTATCCAACAATTCCCGGCGGGTAAGATCGATTCCGGTCACCGTATCGGTTTGGACGGCAACGACAGGACCGTCGTTAACGCGTACATAACGCGCATTATCCGCCGGAAGCTGGCCACCGATGGTCACCGTCAATTGCTTACCGTCTTTCAAACCGATGCCGATCCGGCTTGCACTTTGTCCAAGTCCGTATTTCTCCAGGTCCTGCGGTTGTTCCTCTACGACCATCTCCTGTTCGGCAGCGCTAAGCGAATCCAGCCAGCTGCTTACCGCGTAGCCGTTCAGGGGATAAGATTCGGGTTCCGTCATGGTCCATACCCCTTCTTTAAGCTCAAGCTTGGAGGCTGGGGATGAACTGCTGCCAGACTTGGAGGACGCATCCGCCGCCGTTTCCGTGTTTTCACGTTCAATGGACAGCGACTGAATGTCGCCTGCTGCAATGTCCAGCAGCTTTGCTTTCTGTGCTTCTTCTTCCCGAAAGTAATTCTGGTTCGCGGCATAGATCCAGCCAACGATCAGCACCAAAACGACCAACATCGTAGGCATCCATTTCTTCATACGCGTCTGCGCCTCCACCACAACAGCACACCGATCAATACAAAGAACAGCGGGAATCCGACAATAGCGGCAAAGAAAATGATTCTGGCCTGCTCACCGCTAAGGTAAGCGACTTCGTAACCCGGATTCACCCGGGCCCGGATCGTTACGCCATCCTGCTTTTCGCTCAGATAGTTGGCAATGTTTAAAATAAAATCACGGTTGCCGCCGTTGGCGATCTGCGAATCCTGCATAAAGATGGATGAACCCAGAATGACTGCCTTGGGTTTGCCGTCCGTTGTATCTGCTGCATACCCGATTTCGACCGGCCCTTGCACGTCCTGATCCTTATCATTGGTCGTTTCGTTTTGCAGCAGGCCCTCGATGTTCGTTTCGCCATAACTTTCCACGCTGGAACGCAGCAGCGGCGACAACGTATATTTCTCCTGCTCCTTGCTTGTCAATGCGATGGACAACGACAGCATAGGGTACAGCTTGCTTTCCGAAAGTTTGTCCGTGATGGCATGACTTCCATACTCCGGCACAACCCACAGCGGACCCATGGTGCTCGCTTGTTGATGATCCACCATCACTGCATGTTTATCCACGACGCCATAATCGGCCATTAACGCATCGATGTTCTTCCATGAGGACTTCATATCTTCGCTGAATCCGAGCGATAGCAGCAGTTTGCCGCCATTCTCCAGATATGCCCGAATTTCCTTAAGCTCAGTATCGCTAATGTCTCGCTGCGGTCCAATGATCGCCAGCACATCCGCGTCATCGGGAACTTTTCCGGCCTGATTCAGCTGCAGTTCCTCCGTGGTCACATTGCTCTGCTCGAGCGAGGAACGCAATGTGGAAAGCTGATCCAGTCCAAGCTCTTCATGACCGGAAAGGAAGACCATCTTGTGTTTCTCCGTAGACGTCAGGTTAATTAGCGCTTGGGTAAACTTCTCTTCACCCGTAAACTGGTATGAACCATCCGCGCCGTCTCCGGCTGCCGTAAACAGGCTTCCAATATCGATAACCTTGTATTGATCGCCCCGCTCAAGCACGATGGAGCTGCCGGTGATGCCGTATTTCGAAGCCAGGGCTGGCTCTTGCGAGAGATTGTACTGTTTCACCTTCAGCTTGCTGTTTCGTTTCGCATATTCCTGTACCATGTCGGTGACTTCCCGGTTCAATACCGTATTGTTGGCATTTTCCACGATGAGCACCAATACGTTGACGTCTTCTTTTACGTTTTGGATCGCGCTAAGGGACTGATCGGATAAGGTATATTGTTTGTTTGAAGTCAGATCCAGCTGAAAGCCGCTGAGCGAATTCAAGAACAGGGTTACCAAAACGAATATGCCGATTACAGCGACAGACAGCACGGTGCTGTTGGTGTGACTCAACCATTTTTTCATGTTCTCACCTCCACCGCTTCCGTTCGACGATTTGAATGCTTAACAGCAGAAATACCCCCGCGAGCGTAACGTAATAGAGAACGTCCGGCCCGTTCAACACGCCTTTGGTAAAGCTCTCGAAGCGGCTGGTCAATGCAAACGGCGCTAGCCATTCCTGCAATGCCGAACCCGTGTTGCCCCCGAATGAATCAAGCATCCACAGAACGAGCAAAATAATGAAGCCGGCTACCGCAGACACCATCTGATGCTGGGACAAGGTCGAGGCAAACAGACCGATGGCCATCATGCTTCCCCCCATGAAAAATAATCCCAATGCAGACAGCCACACCGTCGTCAGGTTCAGCGTGCCGAAAAAGGACATGATGAATGGGTAAACCAGACTGCATAGGATCAGTACGAGCAAAATCGCGAGCGAGGCCAAATATTTCCCGAAAATAATCTCGGTTACCCGCACCGGCGAGGTAAGCAGCAGTTCGTCCGTTCCCTGCCTGAACTCCTCGGCGACAAGCCGCATGGTTAACAGAGGCACCACGAACAGCAGCATCGATAACGTATCGCCAAGAACCAGGCGGTAGTCCACAATGCTCGGCTGGTAATACACAAAGCTGGAATAGAACAAAAGACTCGTTAACAAAACATAAATGGCAAAAGCAAAATACGATGTGGGCGACAAAAAGTACGCCTGCAGCTCCTTATTGCATACCGCCATCATTCTTCTCATCGGGAACCCTCCCCTGTACCGCCGTCGGATTTGGCACCCGATGGTTGCTCGGTCTCATCGACCGCTGCCGAGGGGTCATCCTTGATATCAGGCCCAGGCCGTTCGGGGTTTTCATCATTTGCGTATGTAAACGCATTCGCTTCCGTTGTTTCAGACCCCTCCCCACCGCTTTCGGTTGTCGTTAGTTTAAGGAAGACCTGTTCCAGACTGAGATTTTCCTTCTTCATTTCCAGGATGGGCAGGCCCGCACCGGATAAAAGGTAGAACAGTTCTTCCCGGAAATCTTCCGGAGATTGCCCGGTCAGCAGCATTTTTACGGTTTCTCCTTCCGCATGGCCATGGCCGGCTGCCGCTCCGGGCTCCCGCACCGTTTCATGCTGTACCTTTTCCCAAGGCTGAAGCACGTTCTTCAGCTCTTCCTCGGTCGCCTTGACCTCAATGGACACCTTGAACCGGTCCTCCATCGATGAACTGAACTGCTGCGGCGATCCATCCATGACGAGTTGGCCCTGATTGATAATCAGCATCCGATTGCAGAGCGTGCTAACCTCAGGCAAAATGTGCGTGCTGAGAAGCACCGTGTGATTCTCGCCCAATTCCCGGATCAGGTCACGGATTTCGATAATTTGGTTCGGATCCAGCCCTGAGGTTGGCTCATCCAGAACGAGCAGGTCCGGTTTGTGAATGATGGCCCCGGCCAAGCCAAGACGCTGCTTGTACCCTTTGGAGAGTCCTCGTACCAATTGTTTTTCCCGATCCTGCAAACCGAGGCGGCTGACCATTTCGCTAACTCTCAGCTTGACCTCTCGTGCCGGCACATCCCTCAGCTTGGCAACAAATTTGAGATAGGTCTGAACCGTCATGTCTGGATACAGGGGCGGCGTTTCCGGCAAATAGCCGATTTTGGAACGAATGCTTCGTCCGTGATCGTGCACGGATATGCCATCGACCATGATGGAGCCTTCCGTGGGATGCAGATACCCGGTGATCATGCGCATCGTTGTCGTTTTTCCGGCACCGTTCGGGCCAAGAAAACCAACAATCTCTCCGCGCTCCATGGTGAAATTCAGTTGATGCACGCCACGGCGTCCATCATAAACTTTGCTGACCTGCTTCACTTCGAGCACATGCTTCATCCTTTCCCGTTAACCGTTAAAATACCCGTGCGCCATCGATTGCTGCAGACGGTGTGCACGGGAAGTCTCCTGTATCTTACGAATCGTATCCTAAACCCAGCTTAGTGCTACTTAAAAGATTGCTTAAAAAAATGTGTCTAAAACGTGAACAAACGTCATTTGCTCACTGATGAACAACCAAAAGCTGCCGGAACGGGTTTGCAAGAATCGCATAAAACCGCATGTCCAAAGCCTTCTCGTCAGACCGTTACGGTATATTCTTTCGAGAAATGATGGCACGCTAAGCATCTTCTCCAGATTCGTTTGCACGTCCCCGCAAAAAAGGCAGTCCGGAGAAAATACTCCGAACTGCCTTGCTCCGACGATGCCTCAATGGCCCATCATCATGGCTGGATCCACTTGCTCTTCTGTCTGTGTCTCTTCCTTGCGATCCTGTTTTGGCTTACGCAAAATCAGGCTCAGTAGACATCCAAACAGCGCGATGCATGCTGCCAGCAGAAACGTATCGTTGAAGCCGGCAATGATTCCCGACATCATGTCCGAGGGCGCGCTGCCGGTCGTATGACTTTCGGTGCGCGACGTCAGGAACCCCGTTAACCCTGCTACCGCAAACGAAACTACGACTTGCTGGGCTGCCGCCGTAAGCGGAGTCACCCTAGCCACCAAATGACGTGGAGCAGCATTCAGTACATGCGTGTTAAGCGGCATCATCGAGAAGCCCATGCCCAGGCCCATCATGGCCAACGCAACAATAATCAGGGCAAGGCCTGTATCTGCCGTAATCGTCGACAGAATGAAAAGCGCTACCGATATAATTCCGAGACCTGCAAAGGCGAGCGGTCTTGCCCCAACCTTGTCGAACAGTCTTCCGCCAAGCGGCATTCCCACACCGGAAGCCAAAGCTTGCGGCAAGAGGATAAGCCCGGTTTCAAGTGCTGTATACCCTTTGATCTGCTGCAAGTACAACGGAATCAGAAGCATGGACCCGAACAGCGCAACTTGCGCAACCCAAGCCAGAATAATACCGCGCGTGAAGTCCGAGGATCCGAATACCCTGAGCTCCAACAGCGGATTTTGGCGACGAAGCTCCACGATCACGAACAAGATCAAGGCAACGCCGCCAACGATGATGCCCGTTAAGCTGGAAGCGGACGTCCAGTCGGTACCTCCTTCGCTGACACCGTAAGCCAGCATGGAGAACGCGATCGGCGCGAGAATCATGCCGAGCAGGTCTAGACCCGGCGCGCGTCCGCGATCCGTGTCCGGCAAAAATCGAATGCACAGCAGGAAAGCGGCAATGCCGATAGGCAGGTTGATCAGGAAAATCCAGTGCCAGCTCCAGGATTGAATGAACCAACCCGACAATACCGGCCCAAGCGCAGGCGCAAGCAGCATCGGAATGCCGAGCATGCCCATGATTGAACCTCTTTTATCGGGCGGGGCCAGACGAAATACCATCGCCATACCGATCGGCGCAACCATGCCTCCGCCGAGGCCCTGAATCACGCGGAAAACGATCAGTTGTTCGGGCGACTGCGCAATGGAACACAACACCGAGCCCAAGGTAAACATGGCAATCGTGAATAAAAACACCCGCTTGGCTCCGAAACGGTCCGTTAACCACCCCGCCAGCGGAATAACGGCAGACAGGGCCAGCGTATACCCCGTGACGGTCCATTGGATCGTTTTAAGATCTGTTTTGAAGTATTCGACCAGGTTCGGAATGGCAACGTTAACGACCGTGCTATCCAGAATGACCATAATCATGCCGACAATGATGGAGAGAAGCGGCAGGAGGATCGATTTGATCGAAAATGCCTCCGGGTGCTGCCGTGCTTGATTTTGCTGTTCCAATAGTTCACACTCTTTCCGGCCTGCGGGTACATCCCCCGTTCATTGGCCTATAATTTTAAAACATTTGTTTTAAACCTTCGTTTTAGCACTGGTTTAATTCTAATGAAAATACCTTTGCTGTCAAGGTATTTTTATGTAAAAATTTCAGCACTATTATCGCCGGAGAAATTGCGATTATTTTCCATATTGCAGGCCAAGGAATCGGAAAAATGCGTTATAATTCATTTTGAGACCACACGTCTTTCAAAAGCCTGCTTTCTTGTCACGAACCGCGTGAAGTATTTTGCAACAAACGATTGATTGGATGGAAGGTGGAGGATCGATATGGAGGAGATTCAAGCACACCTGCGAACGCGGCTGGCATCGCCGGAGGAAGCGGAGACGGTATTATCCCTTTGGTTGGGCTCTGCCAGGTGGCTGAATGCCAAAGGCATAAATCAGTGGCGACCCGAGTATTTCAATCTGAAACAAGTGTTGGACTTCATGGATGACGGCTCTGATGTTTATCTGGCCGAACTTCAAGGCGAAATTGTGGGCACGTATGTGCTGACTTGGTCCGATCCCGTTATATGGCAGGAGCTCGATACCACGGATGCGGGGTACATTCATCGCTTCGCGGTAGAGAGGAATCACCGGGCCAGAGGAATCGGAAGCAGTCTTTTGCAGTCGGCCGAGGCGCAGATCTATCAAAAAGGAAAACGCTATGCCAGGCTGGATTGCATGGCGGACAATCCGAGACTGAACCAGTATTATAGGAGCCACGGGTTCCAATGGGTCAGAAGAATGGAATTGGACAAGAACAACTGGTCCGCCAATTTGTATGAAAAGAGGCCTTCAATGAACTACAATTCCGCTTCTGAACCTGCGCGAAAAGAGGTGCCCTTCTGATCTACCGCCGCAAAACCTGCATCGTTGCGTCGGCTGACGTGGAGGAGCTTAATGCCTTTTAACGCAATCCTTCTTCCTGCTCAACTAAAATATGGGGCTAGACTGATCGGAAGGTGGCATGCGCTCGTAGACGAAGAAACCAGCGAGATTTTTGCCGTGTGGGAATAAGCTCAGGAACCGTCGCAATGCGAGAAAACAAAAAAGGGAGGCTGCCTTAAGTCAGCCATCCCCCGGATGCTTAACCTCCCAATACCGCGATACGATGCAGCAGCGCTCCCCGATATCTGTTCCATACCATGGAAGCTTCTCTTCCGATCTTTTCCGCATGCCGCAGCGATCCCATTCCTTCATGCCATCGATAAGCGGTTAGCGGCACGTTCAGATACGAAAAACGATATCCGTTCAGGACGATTCGCAGCCATAAGTCCAGATCATGCGTATAGGGCAAATGCTCATCAAAGAGCCCCACGGCGGAAAATAAATCTTTACGGATCATGACCGTGCACCCATTCACCGGATTGCTTTCCACGAAGCGGCGCAGCAGCCCGATTTCGTCTACCGGTTCGATCCCGCAGTTCATGCGCGTTACCGCCGATTGCCCATTGATGTAATGGAAGTTGGTATGTGATATCAACGTCCCCTGTTCGCGCATCAACCCCACCTGAAGGCGGATTTTGTCTGGATATAAGAAATCGTCCGAACTGAGCCAAGCGACGTATTCTCCCGAAGCATGGCGAATGCCGTGATTGAGAGCAGATGCCGTTCCTCCGTTGCTTTTCCCCAGCACATTGATATGCGGCAGATAGGGCTGGAGCCGTTCGGCATGCGCGGTGGAGCCGTCATTCACCACGATAACCTCCACATCGCTGTAGGTTTGGTCCAAAGCACTTTGAATCGCCTGAGGCACATAGGGGCAATTGTAAAAAGGGATGATAATCGAAACCCTGGGATTCACCTGCTCAACCTCCCCAGCCCTGACCGGGCATCCTCTAGAATATCCCGAAGCGACTGCGAAAAAGAAATCATCGGTTTCCAACCAAGGTTCCGGAGCAACGAGGCACCTTCCTGGTCCCCCGCTCCATCCGGACCGGAAGAGGCATGATCCCAACGCACGGGAATTTCAGCGTCGGACATTCCTAACAGCGCATCTGCGATCTCTCCCAGGCTTCGTTCCTTGCCGGAAACAACGGGGTATACAACGCCGGACGTTCCTTTAATCAACAAGGTGGCGTAAGCACGTACGGCATCCCGCACATCCAGATAGTCACGGGTGCTTTCCCTGCCGGACAGTCCGAAAGCTTCCGTCTTGCCCGCGATTTCGCAAGCCGCTATATGGCGTGCCAGCAGAGAACATATGCCCGTGGAGGGTCCTGCGCCAATGAGGTTTCCCGGTTCGGCAAGCATGATTTGTTGACCGAACAGGGACATCCAGGCCAGGGATACCGTTTCCTCCAGCGCTTTGCTTAGACTGTACGGGTGAGACGGCTGGGGAGGCAAGCCCGGCATTGGAACATATTTCAGCCGGGAGCCCACGATCACGATTCTTGCCGCCTTGAAATTGCGAAGAGCATCGAGCAAATACAAGGCGGCCATGACATTGCTTTCTATAGCAAGGATCGGATTGGCCCAGGAGTCCGGAACGGAGTTTTTCCCCGCCAGATGCAATACGTCGTCCGGCTGCACTTTGGTGACAAGCCGGCATACCTGTTCTTTGTCGTTCAAATCGCATACATGCACGGCTACGCCTTCCCCGAACGAGTGCGATCCTGCTTTCCTGACCACGGCGGCCACTCTGGCGCCCATGGATTGAAAATAGGCTACGGCGTGCCGACCGGTGAAACCGGTGGCACCCGTAATGAGCACTTTCCTGCCTTTCAGCTCCGTTCCATCCATAACGCTAGCTCCTTCAGCATCGTAGGATAGTCCGGGAAGTTCGTCTGCACGTCCGCACGCGTGCATACCAACGTACGGTCCTGCACCACCCGGTCATCCGGAACGATGTTGACGTCCCGTTTGTCCCAGGTCTTCTGAAACAGTACAAGCAGGTCATGCTTGCTGATCGGCTTGGGGTGTGCGAGATGGATGAGGCCGCTCACCGGCGAAGCCAGGTAATGATCCACCCACTTTGCCAGTTCGAGCGTTGTTACCCCGTTCCAGAAGACACGGGTATACCCCCCGACCTCCCCTTTGGTCGACATGAACCAGTGCATGAGGCCAATGCCGCTCTTTCGAATTTCAGGTCCGATGATGGACGTCCGGATCGTCAGATGCCCGGCATCGTGCACTTCTCCAAGCGCTTTGGTGATTGCGTAGGCGGACGTCCCGTCCGTGGCGTCATCCTCCCGGTAGGCTCCCCGGTCCCCGCTGAATACGCAATCCGTGCTGATGTGGATCAGGCGCGCGCCGATCGTATCCGCGACGCGGCGCAAGCGATGCGGCAGGAAACCGTTGATATGGTATGCCGCGATCTTATCTATATCCGCAAAGCTGTTCAGCACGCCCACCGCATTAATGATGACGTCCGGATGGACCGCTTCGACGATCCGGTCGACCATGAAGCTGTCGTTCACGTCGAGCAGCAAACCACCCGGGTCTGCTGCATCCCGTGTCGTGTAGAACAGATGGTGCCGCCCCTGACGGCGGAAATATTCGACCAGCATATGGCCGGCCATGCCGTTTCCTCCAAGGACAAGCAGCTTCATGATAAGAATCCTCCGCGCTTCAGAATATCGCGAATTTCGTCCTTCGTCATCAACTGATGCTCCGAACTGAAGCTGCTGAAGGATACCGGGCGGCAGTGGCTGTAATGCTCCCGAAGTCCCGGAATGCCGACCGTAGGCAAGATGACCAAGTACTGCTCGTCATAAACAACGGTGGTCATGCTCTCGAACTCGCTCATCAATATTTCGTGGATTTTCTCTCCTGGACGCGTGCCACTTTCCACGATCGATACGTCCGCCACGCCCGAATCCTCGATCAGCACTTCAGCCAGATCCACGATTTTGCATGTCGGCATCGTCATCACGAAAATTTCGCCGCCCACGCTCTCCACGGATGCTTTGAACAGCAGCGAGATGGCATCCTTCAAGGTAAGGAAGAAGCGGGTCATTTTCAAGTCGGTGATGGACACCTCGCCCTTTTGGCGAATCTGGTTTTTGAACAGGTGCACCACGCTGCCGTTGGTACCGAGCACATTGCCGCCGCGGACCGTAACGAATTTGGTATTGCTGTTCAGCAGATTGGCATACACGATCAGCTTCTCGCCGATCGCCTTGGTCATGCCGTAAAAGTTGGACGGATTGGCCGCTTTGTCTGTCGAAATATAGATCACTTTCTTAACATGGTTTTCAATGGCCGCCTCAATGACGTTTTGCGTACCGATCACGTTCGTTTTCAACGCCTCATATGGCTGGTCCTCGCAGACCGGCACGTGTTTGAGGGCTGCGAGGTGGAACACATAATCCACGTTCTGGCACGCCGCGCTGATCGCTTCCTTGTCGCGAATGTCCCCGATCCGGAAATGAAGACGGGAATCCTCGAATTCGCGGCTCATCGCAACCTGGCTTGATTCGTTGCGGGAGTATACGACGATTTGTTTCGGCCGCTGGGGAAGCAGCTGGGCGACCAGCTCATACCCCCACGATCCGGTCCCGCCAGTCACGAGTATACGCTTATTTTCAAACATTCAATTTCCCCCCAAGCAGAAATTTGACCACAATGCCGGATACATTCTTTGCTTTATAGCCGTCGGGACACTCCCAATCGGCTGGAAGAGCGGTCATGACTTTGACGCAATCGGCAATGCGATCTGCATCGAGTCCGGATACCACATTGCTGCCGCAATCCACGGTTTCGGGACGCTCCGTCGTGCGGCGCATGGTGACGGTTGGCACGCCCATAATGCAGCATTCTTCCTGCACCGTCCCGCTATCGGTCAGCGCGCACCGGGCATGCCGCTCCAGCATGACAAAGTCGAAAAAACCGAAAGGCTCATGGAATTCCACCAAGGGATGCATCTCCAATTCCAAATGCTCGGCGATCCGGATCGCCGTGCGAGGGTGAATGCTGCAAATGATGCGCTGCCCTTGTTCTTTGGCTACGCGGTTCAACCCCTTCATGATCTCCAGCAAATGCGGAGGATGGTCCACGTTTTCGGCTCGATGGGCGGTAACCAGAAAGTATTGGCCGGGTTTGAGTTTTAGCTTGTTTAGAATATTGCTCGCGCTCACCTGCCGATCATAATGTTGCATCACTTCATATATCGGATTGCCCGTCAGCACGATGCGGCGGCTCGGCACGCCTTCCCTGACGAGATGTTTCTTGCTCTGCTCCGTATAAGGCATGTTGATGGTCGATATGGCATCGATCACCCTGCGATTTTTTTCTTCGGGAACGTCGAGATCGAAGCAGCGGTTGCCTGCTTCCATATGAACGACGGGAATGCCCATGCGTTCTGCCAACACGGCGCAAAGCGCGCTGTTGGTATCGCCGAGGAGCAGCACCTTGTCTGGCTTCTCTTGGCGCAGGATATCCTCCATTTGGGTAAACATTGAGGATAACTGTCTCCCAAGCGAAGCTGCCTCATCCTGAAGCACGTAATCCGGCGCACGCAGACCCAACTCCTTGAAAAACAGGCCGCTCAGGCTTTCCGTGAAATTCTGTCCGGTATGGACCAAAACATGTTCGGCTGCATACTGGTCCAGCTTGGAGATGATGAGGCTGAGACGAATGATCTCCGGTCTTGTGCCCAGCACCGTCATGATTTTCATCGCTATCCCTGCCTTCGTCGTAAAATGGATGTCGGCTGTCAAGCCAGCCTTCGCTTACGGGTTTTAACTTTTACGGCTCGCGACGGCCGCTTCCTTTTGCTCGCCCGCCCTTTTCTGCCTCCGGTCCTTGCTTTGCGGCCCAGCATCCTCCGTTTGGCCAAACGGTTGCCGCTTTCCCTGCGCTTTCTTCTTTTCTTGCCTCGCTTGACGGCCGCGGGATACATGAGCGGGCCATCCCCTCCCCCGCTCCCTCCCTCAATGGCAAGCGGGGGAAGAGGAGATTTGGGCAGGGCCTCGATGACGGATAGCGGGAACCGCTTTGCACTCACTCCGTTCCGTTCAGATACCAATACGGTACGAAGCCCTCCTTCTCCCCATCCATATACAGGACCCGTGGGCGACTGAATATACGGGAACCATCCGGGAAAACGCAACAACCACTGGGTCACCATCGCGTGCAGCGAGGTTCTGTACGCATCGTTTCCATACAGCCGTTCGGCCTCCGCCCGGTTTCTCCACCCCGTATCGGAAGCTAATTCCTCATTATCGATCAGACGGGCGGCCAGCTCCGCGAGCGCCGCGCTGTCCCCTGGCGGCGCAAGAAACTCGCCGCTGCCGACGCCCTCCATCAGTTCAGCCAGCCCGCCCTGCGTGAAAGCGATGACCGGTTTGGCAAAGTGCATGCCCTCCAGCGCGGTCATGCCGAAACCTTCCTTCACCATGCTTGGAATGACCAGAATATCCATGGCAGGATAGGCCATCGAAACGTTTTCCACGAATGGGGTCATCTCGAATCGACGCTGGTAACCCGATTTTTTGACCCGCGATATGCATGCATCGTAATACTTTTTGTCCGCCGGCGTGCCGATGATCCAGAAACGGGCCCGCGGATGCGTTTCGCAGATTCGCAGGCACATATCCACGAAAGGTTTCAGTCCCTTGGCATCATGGATGAAAGAGGATATATAACCTATGCAGACATGCGATGATTTGAAGCCGAGTTCCTTCCGCTTCCGTTCCCTGAAGTACAGCCATCGGTCCGGGGCAGGCAGAGAGGAATCCCACGTAGGAGGCAGAACCGTGAGTTTGTCTTCGATCCCGGCTTCTCGAAAAGGCAAGGCCGCTGCATTGGAGATCGTAATGATCCAATCGGAGTAGCCGGCGATCAAGCGAATGGCGTCCTGCAGATGATCCGTGGACTGCATAATCTCGGTGATCTTCCAGATGACGGGGATTTGCAATGATTTCGCCGCAATTGCAGGCAGGACGTTGACGCAGGTATTGGTCAGGACGAGATCAGGGCCGGTTTCCCTGATCAGGGAAACCACGGCCTGGAATTCAGGTTTATGGCGCAGTTGTTCAGCATCGTCCCCAATGCCCTTATATGGCGTATAAACGCCATATAATAGCGGGAACTCGCAGACCTTGACCCGGATCCCCGATCTTTGGGCAAGCCCGGCAAGCTTCCCTTCACGGGGAACGACCAGCACGCAGTCGAAAATGGTGCCCATCTCCCTCATGAAATGAAGCAGGAGCTTTTCCGCTCCCGTAATGCTGCGGGTATTGCATACATGGGAGAACAACATCAATTTCGGTCTAGTCTCCATGGCCGCACGGGCCCGTGCATGTCGGCATGCAGAGCCCTATGCACACCTCCTCTAACCTGAATTTAAGAGAAGACGACGGACAGCAATTCATTGATCCGTTTGCCGTACGTGTGATCCTTCAAGGTCCGTTCGAGCCCGCGCAGCGCGATCTCTCGGCGCTCCTTCTCGTGGGTCAGATAATATTCGACCTTTTCGATCAATTCCTGCGGAGAGGCATACGTTTCGATCTCCACTCCCGGCTGGTAAAATCTCGTTAAGTCATCGCGCGCATCCGTGAGTTGGAGCGTTGCACACGCCGCAATTTCGAACGTTCTTGGGTTCGGCGAGGCCGGAGGTATCCGCAAATGGTTGTTGTTGACCGAATCGTCTTCATGCGAACGGTGCAGGTTAATGACGAGTTTGGTGCCGTTGTATACGTCGTTGGTTTCCTGGGGATTCATCCAGCGGCCAAGCTCTATTTTTTCGCCGTAAGCCTCGTAGCCGGGCAGGCGATCCCACCAAATCCCGTTGAATACCGTGTTGTGGGACATTAATTGGGCCATGATCGGATTGAAGAAATACACCCGGTTCCAATAGGCCGAGCCAATGAAGCTTACGTCGCGTTTCAGCGGGGACGGGGTAGTAATCGGAAAGTAATGCGACGTATAAGCCGCAAATGGCAGGTAATGCACCGAAGCGCAACCGTTCTGACGGTAAAGCTCCACGCAATTTAGTTCTAATGTAAAGACATGATCGAAATGCTTCGATACTTCCAGCGTCATGTCGGTGTAATAAGGATCGTCGGTCAACCAGATGGCTGTCGGTATGCCTGCCTGACGGATAGCATCGATTTGGTCCAGCGGCAGGTCCATGCCGTCCAGGGCAAGCACAAGGTTCGGACGGGTCGCCAATGCAGTTTCGGCAATGGGTTGACGCGGATCGGATAAAGTGACTTTAGCCACCATACTCTGCAAGGTTGCGGCGATCGCTTCATCCAATGGGGAATACGGGAAGCCTTTGCCCGATGAAATATACATGATATGCACGGGGCGAAAAGGAAGCGGCTCCTTAGCACAATTGACAATATAGTTTGCGCGTCCGCGCAGATAGCCTTCCTCCTTGCCAGCTTCGTATCCGGCACGCTGCCCGTTTTTGCGTGCCTGGTCAGCCAAACCGAGCACCGGGACATGAGACTGTCTGTGTTTACGGTGTTTGATAGGCATATTGCCACTCCTTTGTATGGGGATCATTCCGATCCCTGAATAAGAACCTACAGATGTTCCAGAAGCTGAGACATGCGTCTCGCAAAAGTATGGCGACTCATCGTGGTGATCAGTCCGCGCATCGCTATAGCCAGGCGCTTATCCTCGTTCTCGAGGTAGTATTGGATCTTGTACCGAAGTTCGGACGCGGAAGCGAACGTTTCGATATCGTATCCTGGCCGGTAATATAGCGGGAGATCGGCGCGCAGGTCCGTAATTTGCATCGTTCCACACGCGCTGATTTCATAGGTGCGCGGGTTGATGGACCGGCCTTCGATCTGGTGCACATTGCGATTGTCCTCCCCGGACTTATCCGTGCGATGAACATTGATAACGATTTTGGCTCCATTGTAATAATCCACCGTCGCATTGGGATCGATCCAACCTTCATGCAGAAAACGTCCCAACAGATCCGAGCGCTTCAGGCGATTCCACAGACCTCCTGCGATGAATACCTTTTTTCCGGCAAGAAAAGGAGCCAACTCGTCGAACAGTGCGATTCGGTTCCAGAAGCCCGTTCCAATAAAACACACGTCATACTGGTGCTGAGGCTCGGCCCGCCGCGGCTGAAACATTTCCGGATTAACCGCAAGCGGAAGATAGATGACCCGACTGGCTCCGTGTTGATGATAAAAAGCAACCGTCGCTTCCTCATGGGTGAATACCACGTCGTAATGACGGCAAATTTCCAGCGTGTCCTCGGTAAAATAAGGATCATCCACAAACCACACCGCCGTTTTGATCCCCAACCCACGTATACCGTTTACCTGCTCCAGGTGGTCCGCAGGAAATACATGCAACCCATTCATGACCAACACAACATCCGGCCTATGCTGAGCCGCTTCCTGCAGCATCGCTGCAGGGGAACCGACGATGCATTCGCGTACCGATTGCTTCAATGCTCCAATGACGCCAGCATCGATGGCATCGAACCCCTGAGGAATGTAAAGCACCTTTATATCGCGCAATGGCAGCTTGAACCCCTCCACTCTTGCCATCACGGCCTGACAACCACCGAATCTGCGGCCTTCCGCGTATCCGCAGCGATATGCCGCTTCCGATTCCGTCAATGGCCGGTGCCTTTTTTTTGTCACATCCTTCACCCTGACTTCCTGCAGGAGAACCCGAATTGGATTCTCCCCGAGATTTGATCTTCCCTCTAAAGGATATGCCCTAGGGTCAGATGCATCATGGACGGCTGTCCTGCTGAGCGCAAAATTGGCGCATGCCCGAGCCAATAGCCTGTACGGGCATGTCCGCTCCTGCGGGGACGCAAAAAAACCCGGGGGAAATATCCCGCCGGGCAACATCATGCCGCTGGTCCGGATGAATGAGACGGTCTGGAAAATGACTCCATTAGTCTGTTACTGCGCCTTGTACGCCAGTTGATGTCCGTCCTCGAATCCCTTCGCGAAACCCGCGTTGAATCCCTCGTTGTACGCTTCGTTGTATCCCTGGCCGTACGCATTGTCCGGATTGGGATCGGTGGGCGTAGCCGGCGCGACCGATTGTACGGGATCTTGGCGCCGTACGGCCGTACGTTTCTTTTTTCTAAGCCACGCTTTGCGTCCCCGAAGCGTGCGTTTGCGAAGCACAGGTTTGCTTTTGGCGGCTCGCGGCTTGCGAACTTTGCGCAGACGAGCACCGCGAGCTACGAGCGCTCTTTTTTTCGACCCTACTTTTTTCTTCTTCAACATCTCAACATTCCTCCTGTATGCCCGGAACGATGCGTACTGCATATCCGGGTTCTTTGAGCCACGGCACGCTTGGCTCTCCCTGCTGAATGCGGGCCAGCCTGATTCCCGTCACCATACAGGACATTTCTTCCTGATACCGGCTCAGCAAACGAATATTCTCGGCAATACTGCGAGCGGACAGCTCCGAAATGGCGGATACGCTGGCTACGCTGTCCAGAATACGGGCTAACGCCTCCTGGCTGTGCGCAATGGATTCAATGAGAGCCAGCTTGACTTCCTGTTCACGCCTCAACAGATTCATTTTCCCATGTCCCCCATGTCCATACCGCCAAACATGCCTCCGTCCATGCCGCCTTCTTGCTCATTCTCATCCTTGACCATCAGTGCTTTCAGGTTGTTGCACAGGCCGGTCTCCATCCGTGTTAAGCCTTCCAGCACTTCAATGAGCTGATCATGTACTTTGAGCGGCTCTGCCACCTGATCACCGTGGGTCAGAAACGTGTCGCCGTTCAGATGATTCAACATCCATGTCCTCACCTTTTCGGCCTCGATCGCCTTGGCCTCCAGAATAAGCGCAATATTCCACTGCATCTTCGCTGCCGCATCCAACATCTGAATCAAGCTCTTCTCTTTGCTCATGCCCCTTCACCCGCCTTCCGGGCCCTATTCTTCTTCTTCTTGATCCGCCATTTCACGCATAACCTGGGTCAATGTTTCGGCTACCGCCTCCTCCAGATCCGCCAAGCCTCCCAAGTAGGAGATGATGCTTTTGTTGATGTTTCCCGAGCTGCCCAACAGACCCTCAACGCCATCGAGCTCCGGCTCGATATCCGGCAAATGATTGATGATTTCAGCCATGCGCACAGCGACTTGGCGCTTGGCGTCCAGCACGCGTGCAAGCTGTTGGTGGGATTGTGCAATGTGCGAGAATATTTCATCGATCTTGCTCTGCATGGTTCTCCTCCTAACCGATGCGGCCTGTTCAATCCATACGAAAAACCCGGCCTATCAGCATTTGCCTGCTACAGCATATGCCGGGCCGGGATCGTCAGTTACTCCAGCTTGCGCCTATATATCGTCAAATCACATAACTCCAATCCGGCGAATACCGGCTGAGGAACTGGCGAGTCCGTTCCTGCTTGGGCCTCACGAAAATTTCCTCGGGCGCGCCTTCTTCGACAATGCTGCCTCCATCCATGAAAACGACGTGATTCGCCACCTCGCGGGCAAAACCCATCTCATGCGTAACCACAATCATTGTGATCCCTTCCTGGGCAATGGAGCGGATGACGGACAACACCTCGCCTACCAACTCCGGATCGAGGGCGGATGTCGGCTCGTCGAACAGGATGACTTCCGGATTGAGCGCCAGCGCCCGGGCAATACCCACCCGCTGCTGCTGTCCACCCGAAAGCATGCTGGGATAGGATGCGATTTTGTCCGATAAGCCCACCTGATCCAGGACGCGAAGGGCACGCTGGCGAGCCTCCTCTTTAGGGACCCTTTGGGCCACGATGAGTCCTTCCGTCACGTTCTCCAGCACCGTTTTGTGTTTGAACAGGTTATAATGCTGAAACACCATTGCCGTCTTGCGCCGAAGCTGCAATATATCCTGCTTCTTTGCATGTTTGCAATCGACGGTTAATCCGCTGATATCGACTTGCCCCTCATCTGCCCGTTCCAAAAAATTGACGCACCGCAGCAGCGTGGTTTTGCCTGAACCGCTCGGGCCGAGAATCGCCACGACGTCCCCTTGCTCCACGGTGAGGTCTATGCCTTTCAGTACCTCCTGTTTGGCAAACGATTTGCGTATGTTGGTCAACGTAATCATGAGACCCCTCCTTTGCTGTACCTTGCAACCCTGCGCTCAAGCAGCGCCGTGATCCGCTCGGCAATGATGGTCAATCCCCAGTAAATGAAGGCCGCGGCGATAAAGGCCTCCAGAAACTTCAGGCTGACCGAGGCCACGACGTCCGCCTTGCCCAAAATATCCATCTGGGATACGGTAAAGGCCAGCGTCGAGCCGTGCAAAAAACCGACAAACATGCTGCACAGATTCGGCAGCACTGCCCCGATAGCCTGCGGAATAATGATCCTCCGCAATGCCTGGAGCGTGGTCATTCCTACGGCGCGTGCCGCCTCCATCTGTCCCGGGTCCACCGCAAGAATGCCGGAGCGGATGATTTCGGACATGTAAGCTCCCGCCGTGAGAGAGAAGGCCAGCAGCACGAAAACTAGAATCGGAATCGATGCCGAATGAAACCCCCAGCCGTAACGCTCCGACAATTTGTCGATAATCATCGGGATGCCGTAATAAATGAGAAACAAATGCATCAGCATCGGCGTGCCGCGGAAGAACGATACATAGAACCCGGCCGCCCGATGAATCCATCGCACCCGGTAGATACGGATCAGCGCGGTGGCGAGCCCGATGCCCAAACCGGCGACGAGCGGAACAATCGTAATGACAAGCGTCAGCGGCAATGCCTTCAGGATCTGGAAAAAAGACGTGAATATAAAATGGAAATCAATCGACATAGGTTCACCCCGCAATCCGTTTCAGCCATTTGGCGCTGGCTGGCGGCAGGCCCGCTTCGTTTTTGCGCTCATGGCGCTGCAACCTGCGTTCCGTGCGCGCGAAGCCTTTTTCCAGCACAATGACGATGATGTAATAAATGATCGACAGGCTGATGTAAACCTCCAACGCGTGGGAGGTTGCCGAAATCAGCGTTTGGCCTCTGCCCACCATATCCATGACGCCGATGGAAAAAGCCAGCGATGTATCCTTGAGCGAACCGATCAGCGTATTGGCCATGTTGGGAAAAGCGACGACCAACGCCTGCGGTACTACGATCCGGCGAAAAGATTGAAATGCCGTCATGCCCGCAGCATAGGCTGCCTCGGTCTGTCCTTTGTCCACGCTGCGCACCGCGCCGCGGAAAATCTCCGCAAAGGATGCCGCGTCGCTCAGCGCATAAGTCACGATGACGAACAGCACCGGATCTGCCCGCGAAAGGTCAATGCCTAGCGGTTTCAACAGTTCCGGCAAGCCGTAGTACACCAGAAACAGCTTGATCAGAATCGGCGTGCCCCGCATAAAAGAGACATATAGGGTGGCCAGTTGGCTCAGCACCGGAACCCGATACAGCCTGGGGACAGCCAGCAGCAGTCCACCGATCAATCCTAGCACGATGGAGCCGCCGAGCACGATGAGCGTAATATGCAAATATCGCAGCAGTTCCGGCACAAAGTCCAGAACAAGCGACAGATCGAACGATTTTCCCATGTCTTCCCTACGCTCCTTTAGGTCTACTCCTCAACCGTATAATCCGCGCCAAGCCATTCGGTGCTTAGCTTGCTCAACGTGCCATCCTCTTTAATGGATTTGAGCGCTTCGTCGATTTTGCTCTTCAGTTCTACCTCGTCCTTGTTCAGGATGAAATACACCTTGGAATTGGATAGGGTATCCCCCACCGTTTTCAATTGCGCATCCACGGCCTTGTTCTGATAATCGATGGCAAACGGCGTGCTGATCGTTGCGTCCACCCGGCCTGTTTTGATCTGGGTTATTGTGTCTTCACCGGCACCGGAGTAAACGATGTCGATGGCGTTGTCGTGCTCCGCATTCCACTTTTCAGCCAATACCGCCGCATTGCTTGTGGCGCCTACGATCAATTTTTTGCCTTTCAGGTCGTCGATGGATTTGACGTCCTGGTTTTTCTCGCTCACGACCACTTTATTAGGGAAAATGTTATATGCTTCGTCATTGAACAGGAACTTGGCCTGTCTTTCCTCATTCACTTCCATCTGATGGGCGATGACGTCTATTTTTTTCGTTTCGAGACTGAGCAGCAGGTTTTTGAACTCCATCGTGCTGAATTCGAATTCGTATTCCGGCAAACGTTTGTCGATTTCGCGAATCAATTCCACGTCATAACCCGTCAGCTTGCCGTTTTCGTCAATGAAGCAAACGTTGGGAAACTGCGTGCCGGTCCCGACGATAATTTTCTTTACCGTGCCCTGACTGGAATTTGTCCCAGAGCTGGCCTCATCCGCTCCTCCTCCGGCACTGCAGCCTGCAAGCACCGCCAGCATGGTGATGAACAGCATCGCTGTCCGAATCTTTTTGATCCCCTTTTGCTTACCCATTCCCGATCTCCTCCAATGGCTTTGGCGCCAAATATGATGTGTCCTCCCATTCCCCTCTTCCGATTTATATTAACAACCATTCTTACTTGTATAGTCGGAATTAGATTGAACCAAGAATATCATCGCGCCCATGTCCAGGCAATATGCCAGGCAATAGGAGATGTTGATATCGTTATAGAATTTCTCTATTCCTGACGGTGGCCCCTCGCCAAAAAAGCCGCTCCCCTTGGACTCGTCCGGGAAACGGCTTCTTTCATTCATGATGCTATGCTATCTGCGACTGGCCCATTTGATTTTGCGGGCGATCTCTTCCCGCTGCACCTGCAGCAGTCCGATCCGTTCCTCCCATTTCTCCCGCTCATCATTCGATTGAGCCACTGGGAGCTGGCCCAGCAACCCAGTCAGTCGACTGTTGATTGTCGTAAATCTCGTCCATAATTCATCTTCAGGCGATTCCTGCCGCTCCACCCCGGGCTGAAAAATTTTGAGCTGATGGATAAGGGACTGCTGCCATTCCTGATCCTGAATTTGGATGGCAAAATGCAAAAGATCCAGATAGTCGTCGATTTGCAATGATACGCCGCAATCAGGTTTCGTTCTCATAGTCGTCTCTCCTTAGTTCAGTGCTTTGGTTGGAGTCAGTCTCTTCTATTTTACAGGATGAAGGTTCGTTTAGGCGATAGTTTGCAGAAGAAAAGTTGTAAATTTTTTGTTTAATCAGATGGTGATTTGCCACAATTGGATCGCGGGCTTGCCGGATGCATTGAAGCCTTCAATGAACATATAACCCGCCTCAAGGACATATCCTTGCGCGGGTTACTCTGGAATCGATACAACGTACCCTTTCAGACCCTGCCTGCACAGTTCAAGAGCCGTCTCGATGAGACTGCCTCGTACATAACAGCATTAAAAACGAAATGACGATCACGGCGCCCGTCCATGCCCAGGCCATGGGCTGATTTCCCGAATCCACAGCTACATAGATCGCGGTAGGCACCGTTTGCGTTTTGCCCGGAATGTTTCCCGCAATCATTAACGTAGCTCCGAACTCCCCAAGCGCCCGGGCAAAGCCCAGGATAAAGGCCGTCATGAGCGCCCTCCCGGCGAGTGGCAACGAGATATATCGAAATACTTGCCACTCGTTCGCACCGATAGATCTCCCGGCATCCTCCAGATCGCGGTCGATTCCCGCAAAACCGGACTTCATCGTCTGATAGACCAAAGGAAAAGCCACCACAACCGAGGCGATCACCGCGGCCCACCAGGTAAAAATGACCGGAGCGGAAAAAATCGCTTCAATCCATCGTCCGAGCAAGCTTTTGCGTCCGAGCAGCACCAGCAGCAAAAATCCGACGACCGTTGGCGGCAGCACCAAAGGGAGCATAAATGCCGTCTCCAGCAACACTTTGCCCCGAAACGAACGGCGGGACATGAACCAGGCTACGGCAATGCCCAGAACGGCCGCAACGATGCTGGATAATAACGCGACCTGCAACGATAAGCGAACGGGAGGCCAGAATGCCCCCCAATCGATGGTCGTTCCGCTCATTCCGCGATGGAGAAACCGTATTTGGTGAACACGTCCAGCACCTCGGGCGTTTGCAAATAGGCATAGAATTTTTCGGCTTCCGCACGATGCTTCGTAGCTGTGATAATACCTGCCGGGTAGTTGGCTGGCGTATAGCTGGCCTTGTCCACTTCAAAGGCAATCTTTACCTGGTCGGATGTCAAAGCATCCGTTTTGTACACGAAGCCTGCATCGGCATTGCCTGTCTCCACATATTGCAGCACCTGTCTAACATCCTTGCCCTGCACCAGCTTGCTTTCCAACTGGTCCCACAGTTTGGAGTAAGTCAGGGCTTCCTTGGCATATGTACCCGCAGGCACGCTTTCCGGAATGCCGATGGCTACGGTACGGATCGCATCAGATGTCAGATCCTTTTCGCTCGCGATGTTGTTTTGGCTATCTGCGGGCACGATGGCAACGAGTGCGTTTTGCAGCAGGTTTTTCTGGTCTGCCGAAGCGATCAGCTGTTCATCGACCGGTGCGTTCATGTTTTTGGTCGCAGCGGACACGAACACATCGGCCGGGGCTCCTTGTTCAATTTGCTGCTGCAGCGCTCCGGATGCTCCGAAATTAAAGCTTAAATCGATGTTTGGATTTTCGCTCTCAAATCCTTTTTCAATCTCGCCCATGGCATCCGTAAGACTTGCCGCCGCCGAGATGGTCAATGTTACTTTTTCCTGAGGCTCCGTACTGCCTGCAGAAGCGTTATCGCCAGTCGTTGCCGTCGTCGAAGCCGCTTGGTCACCCGTGGTGGCCGATTCTGCAGCATTGCTGTTTGCTCCGCAGCCGCTCAGCACCAACGCCAATCCCAATGTCATGCTTCCCAATATGTAACCCAATTTCTTTTTCATCCGGTCTCCCCCAATGTTATGTTTCGTTATAACTAGTTATAATTAATTATAATTCATTATACATAAGATCGATCAAATGAAAAGGTGACATAAAGCACACTTGCCCTATTTTTGGCTTTCTTTATGGCTCGCTGCGTCCCTTTTGGTTTATCGCGCCCGGCAGGAATGGTATAGTACAAGAGGCACGGTAAATTGAACACGCCCCAACCGGAAGCGGAATCGCAGCAACGAACCATAGATGACATACATGTACCTTTTTGAAGGAGGCGCTTCACCATGACAGAGGAGCAGTCCTATACCACGGAGGAAATCTCCAAGCTGTTGAAAATATCCAAATTGACCGTATACGATCTGATTAAAAAAGGGGAACTGGTCGCCTACCGCGTCGGCAAACAGATGCGTGTCGATGCCACGGACCTGGAAGCCTATAAACGTCGCGCCAAACAGCTGCAATCTTCGGGGCAACGGGGACAGGACACCGGAGCTGCAGCCCCGTCCGCCTCGAGGCTCATTCACGAACATGCCGAGATTGCTGCCCATCCTGCGGCGGCGGCATCCGGGGACCTAGCTTTTTCGGCGCCACTTGCCCCTTCCCGCCCGGAGCAGGGTCATTTGCCCGGGGCGGGAGCGGCAAGGCATCTTGTCATAACAGGACAGGACGTTAGCTTGGACATTCTCATGCGGCATATGGAGAAACACACCGGAAACCTTCGTCCCTTGCGCTCCTTTATGGGCAGTCTGGACGGTCTCGTCTCGATGTATCGGGGAGAATCCGATCTGGTCAGCACCCACTTGCTCGACGGAGATACGGGGGAGTACAACTTGCCTTATATCCGCAAAATTTTGACCGGCAGGTCTTACTTCGTGGTAAACCTGTTGTCACGGCCTGCCGGCTTGTACGTGCAGCGCGGCAATCCCCGAGGGCTCCGGAACTGGACAGACCTTGAACAGCAGGGGCTCAGGCTCGCTAATCGGGAAAAAGGCTCCGGGGCCAGGGTTCTGCTCGATGAGCAGCTTCGTTTGCACGGCATCCTCGCCTCCAGCCTCTGGGGCTACGACCAGGAAGAAACCAGCCATATGGGCGTAGCGGCCAAAGTAAGCTCCGGCGAAGCCGATGTCGGAGTCGGCATCGAGAAGGCTGCGCGGATCGTAAGCGGGGTCGACTTCGTCCCATTGGTGCGGGAACGATACGATCTCGTCATGCTCAACACGAAAGGTAACGAAGCCTGGACGGAATCGGTGCTCCGCATCCTGCAGTCCCCGGAATTCAGGCAGGAACTTCAGGCCTTTGAAGGTTACGACGTCTCCCGGACCGGCGAAATTTTATTTGAAGCATAGGGCGGCGAGGCAAACGGAAGCAACACGATCTTTCTTATGCTTCATCTCGAACCCATACTATGGCTCGGATGATTGGAGCAAGAACCGTCCGTCTGGAAGTTTGGTCCCCTGCTCGCCTCCAAACATGCAAAAAACGCCGCTGCAGCTTCTCGCTGCGCGGCGTTTTCTTCTTTGGGGGCATCATGATGTCGTGACATTTGTCGCCATCCAGCGTCTTCCCGCCGTCATTGCAAATTCGCAGGGCTCTATTCTTATCTCCAAAACAGGCCTGCTTCATCCCGCTCCACTTGTTCAAGCAAATCCTCGAAGCAGGCTTGGGGTCCAATTCCATCTACCGTATGCCATGTGCACCCGCCTTCCGCAAGCGCATACACCTTCCACTGCTCCGATTCCCAACAAAAGCGTGCAATATGCTGTTTCTCCCAAGGGGTCTGCCTGTCTACGGGACGTTCTTCCGTCAGAATCAATTCGTCATTGTTGAGCTCGTATGTCAGCTTGACCATCGTTCGAAGCGATGCGGGAATTTTGGCGTCAATGTACCCGTTCAATAGTGCCTGGATATTGTAGAGGGTGAAGTCATCCACGATTGGTCTCATCTCCCGCAGCAGTCCAAATTTTAACGATTCATGATCGTTTTTGGTTGCAACATATGCTTCATCTCATCGCACGTTCCTCGCTGCCCGTTTCATACATGAACAGGCTTTAACAAAACATGGCCTCACCAGCTCGATTTGGTTACCCCGGGAATTTGCCCTTTGTGGGCAAGTTCGCGAAACGCAATCCGGGATACTTTGAATTTGCGCAGATATCCTCTCGGTCTGCCGGTAAGCTCGCAGCGGTTTTTCAACCGGGTCGGAGAAGCGTTGCGGGGCAATTTTTGCAGTGCTTCATAATCTCCTTTTTCCTTCAGCTCCCGGCGGAGTTCAGCGTATTTGGCAACGGTTGCCTGTCGTTTTTGTTCACGGACGATTTTCGATTTTTTGGCCATGGTTGTACATTCCTTTCTGTTATATTTAAACCGCACTATCAATCACACAAGGCCAATGCGAGTGCAGTACCTTTTTCCGATCGCCTGTTATTCCCAGATTTTTTGTTTCCCCTTTTTTAAGGAGAAAGTCCGGTGATAAGCCTATGCTTCCGATGCAGCTTTCTTTCAGAAAGCTTTTGGCGAACGCTTCGCTTCTCCAGATTGGTTCTGCCTCTCCGTTGACGTGTGTATGTTTTTTGCGGTTTATATGCATGGTTTTATTGCAACAGGGGCTGCGCGGCTTCGATCGGCCATGGCAGCGGATTATCAAACCGTGCCCAGTCCGCCTGCATTTCTTCGTCGTTCAACAAACATTGATCCAACTCTTCTTCGATCTGCGCACGTTCCATCTCGATGCCGATCATGACCAGTTCGGTTTGGCGGTCTCCCCACTCGGCATGCCACTGCTCCATGATCTCCGGTTCGGTTTGCAAAATGGCTTCCCTGTCCGCTTCGGGCAAAGCCGCCGTCCAGTACCCTGCCGGTCCGAATTGAATGGATGGCCCGGCTTGACTGAGGCTTGCGGCGAGATCTCCCTGTGCGGCGAGCCACACCAACCCTTTGGCTCGTACCACTTCTTCCGGCCAATGGCTCATGAATGCGGCCAAACGAGCCGGATGGA
Organism: Paenibacillus sp. FSL W8-0426; assembly: GCF_037969725.1. NCBI lineage: Bacteria > Bacillati > Bacillota > Bacilli > Caryophanales > Paenibacillaceae > Paenibacillus > Paenibacillus sp. FSL W8-0426. The sequence continues at coordinate 5,604,373 of NZ_CP150203.1, forward strand.
ACGGTTTGCGGCGACGGTACACAAAAGAGCTGATGCCGTATTCTTCGGTTTCCGGCGTGTGGGATTCCCGTGCCAGCTCCTGGATCCAACCGGCCGACAGGCTTGCTTTTTCAAAATCGAACAAACCGGTATTCAAAATTTTGGACGGGTCGATCTGCCCCTTCACGGTACGGATCAATTTGGCATTGGGCTGCAATTTGCGGATAACATGTTCCAGCTTCAGCAATTCGGCCTCGTCCACCAGATCACATTTGTTTAGCAGAAGTACATCGCAAGTCTCGATCTGATCGATCAGCAGATCCACCACATCGCGGGTATCGCCTTCATCCGTTGCTTGATCCCGGTCCAGCAAGCTTTCGCCCGAGGCAAAGTCATGCCAGAAACGGTGGGCATCCACTACCGTCACCAGACAGTCCAGTCGCGCCAGCCCTGTCAGGTCGATGCCGGTTTCCTCATCCGCATAAGTGAACGTCTGCGCCACAGGTACCGGTTCGCTAATCCCGGTCGACTCAATCAAGATATAATCGAAATCACCCTCATTGACCAACTTTTCGATCTCCTGCATCAAATCGTTGCGCAGGGTGCAGCAGATGCAGCCGTTCGACAGCTCAACCAGCTTTTCTTCCGTACGGGACAAGGCTGCTTCTCCCTTTACCAGCGCCGCATCGATATTGACCTCGCTCATGTCGTTGACGATGACGGCTACTTTAAGCCCTTGCCGATTATGCAACACATGATTGAGGACCGTTGTTTTGCCTGATCCGAGGTAACCGCTAAGAACCGTTACCGGGACTTGTTTTTGTACCATGAAATTCTTCTCCTTTTGAAACGAGTAATGAATTGTTTTATCTTTTTTTATTTAATAGTAATTATTACGATTAACAACAATGACTATACTCCGCTTGCTTTAAGATGTCAAATCCCTTTTTCATGTAAACGTGCGGGCAACATTCCATAAAATGTTGTGAGAAGAGCCATGAATCGGCCGATTCATGGCTCTTTGGTTCACTTCTCCTACCACGCTACATCTTTAATGCGGTACCTGTGACTGAAAATCGTCCCGGCTGGATCGACCCGCATCGTAAAAGACCACATCCCCATCCATCAAAGGCCATGTGTTTCCTTGGCCGTTCAAAAGGCGTGTATCAAAACCCTCCAACTTCCACTGATTCATCAGCGGAGCGTGGATATATTGCAGATAAGGCTCGTTCACATTGCCGTTACGCAATGTCTCGATATTAAAATTAACCACGATATACCCGTCTCGCAGAAACACGGGCGACTTTTCATCCAATGACTGCTGTCTCGCAACGGCCTCCAGATCGGTGCCTTTGGGAACGGCATATACATCGGCCGGCAGGCTGTACTCTCCATACCAACGCTGGACAGAGGCTAAGGCCCGGTCGGCATTTACGCTTGCTGGCAGATCTGTCTTGGGCCCGATCAACGTCCGGATGGAGTCAGGCAGTATCATCCAGTCGTAACGGCCGACCCACGTCTTTCGCCGCGATTCTTGTTCGGTTTGCTGGACCATATACTCGGCCAACGTCCGCCGCCCTCGTTCCTCGGCCGTGAGTTCGTTGGCATATCGATAGCGGGCCGTATCCCCAAGCTCGGTTCCGGGGACATTGCGCAGCCGTTCGTTAAGCACGACGTACCGTTTCTCCAGATCCTGTTCGGAGCCGATCCGAATCAAACGCTCCTGCCCGCGATGGTAATACAAGTCCACCTCTTGCCTCGACTTGCCGTCCCGGCTCACCACGTAGAAGCTCGGCGTGATTCGGATGCCATCCTGCCCTCCAAACATGTTGCCTTTGGTTTTCAAGTCGAACCGGAAAAGGTAACCCGTTTTTACCGCTACGTTGCCAAAGCCCTGCACCGGATGACTCCCTGGACGGATTGGCAGCATATAAGGCATCAGGTTCCCACGCGGATCGCCATCAATACCGAAGGGACCTACCCAATAGTTATTTCCCGTTGTTTCAGGACGTCCAATTTGTTTCCGAAATACATTTTCCCAACGGTAATCGGCAATATCTGTTATTTTAAAATCATACACTCGACCAATCACTTGCACAGGCACTGTGTTCACGGCGACATGGTTAACCAAGTCCAAATTTGCCTTGTCCTCGTAAGTAAAGCCTGATTCGGGCGAGTTCTCTGCAAATGAGCGATAAGAAACCGAATAATCCCCCTCATCCACCCAGGTTGGCAAATAAAAGGTGGTCTCCGTCTGTGAAACCGGAATATCGATCCACGTACTTGCCGGATAAAACGTGACTTTATTCGCCGTATACACGTCAAACGGGAATAACACCTGTTTGCGCTTGATATACTTTGCATAATCTCTGTCCCCGTAGCCGGGAATATTGCGATGCTGTCCATTGGTGGGCAGCGATACGGTAAAAGGCCGGTCCAGAATAAAAGCTCTGCGCGCATAATCCGGCGTCGTTCTCTGATTGTGCTCCCGGTCATCGGAAGCATCGGAATACATAACGGTCGGTGTATGCACCGTTACCGTATTAATCCCCTTAATCGGATGCTCTTGATTGGCCCCTCCATTCACATTGCCTGGAAGCAATTCATAAGAAACGTTTCCGGAACTGCCCGTGCTTTCTCTGTTCAGCAGCGTGCTGCTGATCATGTTTCCAGGTTTGTATAGTACATCCCGCCCAACCTTTGTTGGATTCGGAATATTCGATGGGTTCGGTCCATCTTTCGTATATTCGGCCCCATCCATGATCGTCTGGTTGTTAAACTTGACCAGATCGTTATTCACTTTGCTTTGCGGTGTATTGGTCTCGGCCATCCCCTTAAGCAGTTCGGTGTCATCACGAACATCAGGTGGAGCGTTGAGTCCCCCGGTTAATTTGGGCGGTGTATACGATATCGCTGCCGTTTGCCCAGGACGCACGTGGCGATCGACGGCTTCTTCATGCCTCGATTCCAGCGTTGGTGCGGTGTACCCCGCTGGCATCATCGTGACCGTGCCGCCAGGCAGCGCATAATTGCTCATCGTTGCTTTGGCGAGTTTGTACACTTCCAGATTGTTGATTTTCCAGTACGAGTAGTCGCGGGTCATTTGAAATTGGTACGATTTCGTAACGGTGTCCCGCTCCGGAACAGGATCTCCATCCGTACAGTTGCCCTCTTCATCACATACTTCCGGGCCTGGAACCGTCCATTCTCTCTCATACGTAATGGAACCACTGCAATTGTAGGTCACTTTTCCGCTCATTTTTGCCCAGGCTTGCTTAAACAGGTAATTATCCGTCAACGCATTGGTATAGAGCGATTCCGAGGTCGGGATTCCCTTTGTCACATCAAATTTCTCCGCATCCCGCTGGTCCGCGCGAATGACTCCCGTCGCATTGGGATCGAGATCGCTCATGATCATCGTTGTGCCCGCAGAAGGCGGACCGATGGTGGGAGCACACACCACGTCGCCCCCGCCTGGATTGCCACCTCCATCATCAGTACCTTGTCCGACCACAATATTTGTTGAGGTTGTCAAATGATAGCCATCTTTTACCCATAATACCGTAATCGTCGTCGTTCCTTCGGTTAAGGCACGAACAACCCCTGAACTGCTAACAGTAGCCACAGTTGGATTGGAGGAAGTCCATGTGATATCTCCATTTCCACTGTTTACATTCGTTTCTGGGCCAAAACTGCCATCGCCGGTTTTGGTCTTTACTGTTGCATTCAGTTGTTTTGTATCATTCTTGTTAAGAGACCCACCATTAGTAAGGTTTATTTCTTTGGTGACCTCGGCTCTGGCTCTCCAGTAAATGTCAGTGTTGAAAATATAGGAAGCAGAGTATTTGGGTGGGTTATACGGCCCATAGTTGGTGGGTTGAATAGCTCCACCAATCTGTGTTTTAAATTTAACCCAATCTCCATCAAATGATTCCACTGATACTAGAATGGGTCTACCAGGTTCATAGTATTGGGTATTGTCCATATACATTGGTTTCAAGGAAGTAACTGTAAATTCCGAAGTATTGTGTATTTCCCCTAAGCTATCTTTATACACTTCTGGTTTGTAACTTGGTGCAGCCAATGATAAGTTAACACAAACAATCGAAGAAATCGGTTTGTTAGTTTCAGAGTCATTTTGCAGCAGAATATCGTTACACTGCCCGTCGACACTCCATCTTAAGTCATCAAGTTGATAGATATAAATACCAATGTTACTAGTACCTTTTCCCTCAACTGGGCTGACCTTTTTTTGTACTTTTGAAGGGACCGTTGGTTCAAAAAAGGGAGCATCCAGTGGTGGTTTTTCACCTGGACCACCCCCAGCCTTCACATAAGAAATCTGAGAATAAAGCAAAGTTAATGGAACTATTACCAAAATAATTCTTCTAAGTAATGAATGAAAACTCACGTTTCATCCCCCAAATTCATTAATTTACTGATACATCGTACAAAGCACCTTCTTTCGATAAAAGACTCACTTGAGTAACTAACTCTTTATCAAAATGTAAAAGCCCTTTACTCCAGTAAACAGATTCTTTAACGTTGAATTCACCTTTACTATTAACGAAGTCTCCAATTTTAGGAACAGAATATTCCGCAAAAGACTGTGTGAACGGTGAAATCAATGCATTTATAGTAGGCGATTCAATTAAACTCCCAGCCTGCAATTGGGTCATTTTATCTTTTATTCTTAATTCAAGTTCGGCATAAGAATGATAAGACCCACGATTAGGTGTAGTTCCCTCGTCCACAAATACAGGATAGTAAATACTCCGATCATCCTCTTTGGCATAAGGACTCACGACGATCCAATTTCTAATTTTAAGATCCGCATAATTGGTTCGGGTAACAATCTCTTTATTCCGCACTTTTGAAAAATCATCCGTTACCATACTATAATCAACAGTCGGGGAGACCTTACTCTCTGGCGTTTTCTTATACGACGGCGCAATAATACTCAAGTTCGTGCCCGTTAAACCTACCTGGCGCAACTCATTCAAACCTTTAAAATCGGACGGCTTCGCCTTTGCCACCGAAGAATAGCGTTCAATGAGGACCGCTACCTCTGCGCGTGTGGTTGTGCGATCAGTTCCGAACATTTTATCATTCGCAACGCTCATCAGCCCCGTGCCCATCGCTACTGCCACCGCATTTTTTTCGGAAGCCGCGAGTTTACCTGTAAAATATTCTTTAGCTGGTACAACGGTATTGGTAACGTCAGACAGCGCTTGCTTGTAATCGGCATCAACAGTTGCCAAACCTTGAGTAAGCCAAACTGCCATTTCCCCTCTTTTAAGGGAAGCACCGGCATCCAGTTTTCCTTTGTAATCGGATGGATCAATGAACCCTTTTTGAATAGCCAAGTCCACCCCGTCTTTCGCCCATGCGGGAATGTCTGTAAATGTATTGGTTTGATGGATTGCCGAGTTCGGCTGGTCCCTCAGCCTTCCCAAAATGCTTGCCATTTCTGCCTTCGTTACAGGCGAACCGGGTTTAAACGTTCCATCGGTGTATCCTTTTAAATATCCCTGTTCCACTGCAGCATTAATGGCTTCCGATGCCCAATGCGTTGCCGGCACATCTTTAAATTTTACCGAGGAAGCAGCCTCCGAAGAGGACCCACCCGTTCCCATAACGCCAGCTAACAAAGATAATGCCATCAATCCGGATAATAACCTCTTTTTCATGCCATGCACTCTCCTTCAATTGAATTTTTCGAATCGATACCCGAAGCGTCTTGACCCATTTTTGCTAACTCCATGCTTTACTTCCTCGTCTGCCCTCAGCCTGTTTCTATATTGCTGCATGTTCCTATGTACCTGAAAGCAGACATATTCCCTTGCTCCACTTACTCCACCACGCTGTCCTCACCATTCGAAAAATCTAATTTTGTCAGAATCACCTATATTCTACCATGCAACATGGGAGATTGGGATTATTTTTCATTAATTCCATCCGACTAAAAACGCATCCCCCTCCTCCCAAAGACCTATCTCACCTCCTGTCAAACAACAAAAAAAGGCCACGAATCCGCAGATTCATAGCCTTATGCTTTAAGGTCGTCGTCGATCATATTTCATGCTTGCAATCAAGCATAACCGATTTCTCGGTCTTTGAACAGAGGGCAACAGGAAAATATTTCATCTAAATCTTCCCATATCAATGACTCATCCCATCCAACAGCACTCCCGCCGCCTCCATCCGCTTCCTGCAAACGACAACCGGAATCACTGCCAACACCGACAGCAACGTACAAATCATAAACATCGCGGAATATGACGCAGCCTGCACAATCACTCCCATAACAAGCCCGCCTAATGAGAAACCAAGGTCGTACGAGGACATGAAAATGCCCATAAGCACGTATCTTGATTCTGCCGGAAGCACAAATGATAGAAACGTCGTGAGCGTCGGATAAAGCAATGCTACCGCAAACCCGCTGAACACCGCAGACAAATAAACCAGCGGGCCGATCATTTCCATCATCGATAGCAGCTGGGTGCCCAGTGCGGCAGACAGCAACAATCCGGCCATCAGCCACGTATTCCAACTGCCGTCCGAAGGGATTTTTTTACGCAGCACGAAGCGGCAGACAATCACCACCAGTCCCTGGAGGGTCAAGAACAACCCTGCACTAGCCCCACCGTTCGCTACCATGTACAAAGGCAAAAAGGTCGCAGTCGCGCCGAACACGCACGAAGCAAACAGCATGACCACCGTGCTCACCAGCAAAGGAGTGCACTTCCAAACGCCGCCAAGGGAACGGAACATATCCGTTAGCGTATACGATTTATTTTGCACCGTGCTCTCCGGCAAATCCAGACGAAATCCGAACAATAGCGGTAATCCGGCCAGAGCAGCAAGCATCAGCACAAACCAGAAGCCGCTTGCCTGTTCCCAGATTTGGATCGCCAGCACGGGAATGACCAGCGAAGGAACCATCGTAAACAATGTGTACATTGACAATCCTTGCGCCCGATCCTTGTCCTCCAGCCTCTCCACGATCCCCGCCTGCATCGTCATCGAAAAAAAGGCCGTAGCCACGCCCTGCAACGCCCGCAGCCACAGGTAACTCTCCACGCCACCCACCATGAACAGCAGCAGCGTCGCTGCATGCAAAACAAGCAGCCCCTTCATGACCCGAAGCGGCCCGCAGCGTCCAAGAAGCTGGGCTGCGAAAGGACGCAGCAGCATGCAGGTGAACATGTACGCGCCCATCATCAGACCGATTTCGGACTGGCTCAAGCCAGCAGCTTCGCTGCGGAGCGGAAGAATGATCGTCAATGCCGAATTGGCGGCAAAAAACAAAAAAGCCAATATATAAAACCGGATAAACGATAAGGAACCCGGATTCAGTTTTTCAGATTGCTGTGCAGCTCTATTCAACAGTGCGCCCTACTTTCTCTCTTTCAAATCCCGACCCCATCTTGACGAAACCGAGAGCTTCTCATCCTCGGCTTCATCCAACGATACAATCATTTGACTTTGGAAACAAGTAGGCGGGTATAATCATGGCGTTCTGCATCATAAATCCGTTCAGTTTCAAACAGGTCAACACGTCGCCCTTTCTTCATCACCAAGATGCGCTGGCTAATAGAGGCTACCGAAGCAATGTCATGCGATATAAACAAGTAACTGATGCCCAGTTCCCGGCTGAGCCCCTTCAGCATACGCAAAATTTCGGCCTGCACCGTCACGTCCAAGCTGGACGTCGGTTCATCGCAGATCAGCAGTCGGGGATTCAGCGCAATGCCGCGCGCAATCGCCACCCGCTGCTTCTGTCCGCCGCTCAGTTCATGCGGGTAACGGTCCAGATACTCCGGTGAAAGCCCGACCATATCGAACAGTTGCCCGGCACATGCCCGGCGTGAACCCCGAGCTTCGCTCAAAAATGGTGGAACGATCTCCGGAAAGTTGTCCAGCGGCTCCATGACCGAACGCCATGCGGGAAGCCGCGGGCTTAACGACGATGACGGATCTTGAAACACGACTTGCATATTTTTCCGCATTTGACGAAGCGCTTTTCCTTTCAAACCAACCAAAGATGTGCCACCAAAGACAACCTCGCCTGCATCCGGACGTTCCAGACAGAGCAGGATGCGCCCAATCGTGCTTTTGCCGCTGCCGCTCTCGCCGACAATCCCCAAACACTCGCCCTGCCTAATCTGCAAAGAAACATCCTGCAGTGCTGTCACCAAGTGTCCGGCATGGCGGTAGCTTTTGCACACGTCCCGAAGCTCGGCCAGTACAGGCCGCGAAAAATCCTGAACCGCTAAGCGTTCACCTAAACGGACAGAGCTAACCATGCTTCACCAACTCCCGATCCGAACGTTCTACAGTATCTCCACGCTCTTGGTCCTCAGCATCACCAGTGGACTTATCATCCTCCACATCATCCTTTACCGGCATTTTTGGGCAGCTGTCCAACAGTTTCAGCGTATATGGATGCTTCGCTTTCATGCGAATATCCGATGCCGTGTTCTGTTCAACGATCTGCCCCTCCTTCATTACGGTAACATGGTTGGCACGTTTCAGGGCCATCTGCAAATCATGGGAAATGAGCAAAATGGCGCATCCTGTCTGCCCTTGAATGTCCTGCATCAGATCAAGCACGGTCTCTCCGCTAATGACATCCAATGCCGTCGTTGGTTCATCCGCGATCAGCAGCTCTGGCTCCAGCATCAACACCGCCGAAAGCGCTGCACGCTGCAATTGCCCCCCACTCAGCTGAAAGGAATAACTGGAAAAGATTCGTTCTGCCGGCAAACCTACCTTGTCCAGATGCTCCAACACCATTTTTTTGCATGCTTTGCGCGTGTATGCTCGGTGAGCGCGAATCGCATCCATCAGCTGGCTGCCGATCGTTCTGAACGGAGCGAAGCTGCCCCGATAATCCTGGAATACGTAACCGATGGATCGGCCCGCCAGTTTCCTGCGCTGTTTACCGTGCTGCTGCAACAGGTCCTGCCCTTGAAAAATCAGTTGTCCCTGAACGACCTTTATTCCCGACGGCATCAGACCAATAATGGCATTGGCCGTCATGCTCTTTCCGCTTCCGCTCTCGCCAACCAGCGCCAATATTTCTCCGGAACGAATGTCAAAAGAAACGGCCTTCAGGATCATCCGCCCCCCGTCAGCCGAACGAACGGATAGATTCCGTACGCTTAAAATGGGCACCGTGCCTGAATCCATGAGTATCACCTCAACTTAACCAATTCATGATCAAAGTCATCCTTGTTTGCCACGAACGTCCAACCCATCTCTCACACCTTCCCCGATCAAATTAAAAGCAATGACCACCAGCATAATGGCCACTCCGGGATAAATCATAAGTTCCGGTTGGGTTTGGAAAAACGGTCGGCCATCGTTCAGCATCGCTCCCCATTCAGGGGAGGGCGGCTGTGCCCCCAGTCCAAGATAGGACAGGGACGAGATGACCAAAATCGTTTTGCCGATATCGAGTGCGGCATAGACGAGCACCGGAGGGAGAACTGCGGGCAATAAGTGTCGCCACAGGACGGTCCATGTGTTTCCACCGGCGACCTCAGCCGCCGTAATATAGTCTTTTTCCCGCTCGGACAGCACGATCCCACGTACAATGCGCGCATATCCAAGCCAGTTGATCAACACGATGGACACCACCATGTTTTCCATGCTTGGCCCCAAAAAGCCGGAGATGGCAATGACCAACAGAAAATCAGGCAGCACGCTAAGCCCATCCACAATGCGCATAAGGAACGTATCCACCTTGCCGCCAATGTATCCCGAAAGCAAACCCAGCGGAATGCCGATCAACATGACCATAACGATGACCATCGACGAAATGCCAAGAGTCGAACCCGCACCCTCTACTAAACGGGAGAACAAGCATCTGCCCAGCTGATCCGTACCGAAGGGATATGCCAGGCTGGGCCCCTGCAGTCTGATCGCCATATTGACCAGATCGGGGTCATTCCGAACAAACAACGGTCCGAACACAATCAGCAATACCATCAACACAAGTATGGACGAACCAGCCACGATGCCTGGTCTGCGCAGCAGCCTTTTGAAAGAAGGAGATTTGCCAGAACTCAGAGAGCTCTTCCCACGAGCTGTAGCCATTCTCACGAGGAGACTCCCCCTTTGCGCAAACGAATTCTCGGGTCGATCCAGCCATAGAGCAGGTCTACGAGCAGATTCACCAAAATGGTAAACGCACCCGTCATCATGAGATATCCCTGTATGAGCGGATAATCCCGCTGGAAAATAGCCTCCACCGCCATGCTGCCCAATCCGGGCCAGGAGAACAGCGTTTCAACAACGACCGAGCCGGCAATCAAACTGCCAAAGGTCATGCCAAACACCGTCAGCACCGGGATACACGCCGCACGCAGCGCATATTGCAGGACGATTTTGAATTCGCCGATGCCTCGCGCCCTTGCAGAACGGACGTATTCCGTGGACAAGCTTTCAAGCATGCCGGTTTTGAGCAGCTGTGTGTGGACCGCCGCCAGACCGAAACCAAGCGTAATGGATGGCAGCACCAGATGTTTAAATTCGCCCTTGCCCATCGTGGGCAGCCAGTGCATTTTGGTTGAAAACAGGTAGATCAGAATCAGACCGATCCAGAACGTCGGCATGGATGCCCCCAGCAAAGCAAACATTTTGCCAAAATGATCAGGCAATCTTCCCGGAAAACGCGCAGCCAGCAAACCCAGCGGGACGGAAATCAGCACCATCACGGTTATGCCGCCTATCGCAAGCTGTAACGTGGCTGGCAAACGATCAAGCAATTCGTCAAGGACCGGTTTGTTCTTCAACAGCGAATCGCCCAAGTCAAGCGTCATCACATTCGTCATCCAGCTCCAGTATTGAACGGCCAAAGGCCGGTTGAAACCAAGCTCCTCGCGCAGCGCCTCTGCCTGTGCCCGGGTTGCCTGCATTTCATCCGCTCGCAGCAAACTCATCACCGGATCGCCGGGAGCAAGCTTCATCAGCACAAAAACGACAATCGATAAAACAAACAACACGATGACCAGTTGAGTCAGCCGTCGCCCTATCCATTTCAACACGTCAGTTCACGTCCATCTTATTCGTCATAAAGTAGTAGTCCTCGGCGCCCGGTTTCCAGCCTGTGACACGGTCGCTCATACCCACGATGATATTCGGATAAACGATATAAGCATGCGGCATGTACTGCTTGGAAATTTCCACTGCTTCCTGCGTCAGACGGATTCGCTTGTCCATATCGCTTGCGGCATTCAACGTGTTAACCGCGCCCGACAGCTCATCGATCTCGATATCGGCTGCATTCAGTGCCCCGCCGGGCATCAATGCCGAATTAAGGAAATATCCACCATCACCGCGAGGCGCGGACAGATTGCTGTACGTCACGATATCCCAGTTGTTATTGTCACGGATGGCCGTGTCTACATTTTCCACCGTTCGGATGTTGATCGTTACACCGGCTTTCTGCGCTTCAGATTGCAACACCTGGGCAATAAGCGGCAGCTCCGGACGTGCCTTGTACGTCAACAATTCCAGCGTCAACGGTTGTCCGTCTTTCACCATTTTCCCGTTCTCGAGCACATAACCGGCCTCCTGCAACAGCGCTTTGGCCAGCTCGACGTTTTCCGGTTGAACGGGATCTGTGCTGCCGAACGGAAGGTTCGCATTAAACGGACCGTTGGCTGGAGCGGCATACCCCAACATGACGTCATTCGCAATGCTTTGGCGATCCAGCAGCAAATTCAGAGCTTGTCTTACTTTCAATTCCTTCGTTACCTCCCCCGCCGGGTTAAACAACAGGAAGTGCACGCGCAATCCAGGGAGTGATTCCACATGCAAATCGGATGATTGCTCGATCGGTTCCACAGATTCAGCAGGCAACTGTGTGGCAATGTCGACCTCGCCCGATTGCAGCGCCAATGAGCGCACGTTTCCATCCTCATTGAATTTGAAATCGACCTGCTGCAGCGGGGAAGCGCCATCCCAATACCTGTTATAACGTTCCAATTGGATTTGGATACCTGGCGAAAAGTTCGTTACCTTAAAAGGTCCCGTACCTACGGGCGCCAGATTGAAATTTTTCGTACCCATCGCTTTTTCGGCCTCAACGTTAATGATCGAAGCGTAAGGGTTGATCAGTTCCGATACAAGGGCAGGATTGGGTTTGTTGGTCATAATGGTCAACTGCTGCCCCTCAGCCTGCATGCTTTTGATATCGAGTGCATTTTTCAATGCCCCATTCACGCTAACAGCACGCTCCAGCGAAGCTTGGACCGCCGCCGCATCAAGCGGAGCACCATCTTGGAAAGTCACGCCATTCCTGATCTCAAAGATCCATGTATCATCTCCCTGTGCTTCCCAGCGGGTGGCAAGCCAAGGCTGTACGGCCAGATTCTCGTCTAACCTGACAAGGGTTTCCGTAATTCCTGCCCGTACCGCCACAAGGTCATTGGAAGGGTCAAGCGTACTGCTCTTGAAATGGAACAACAACGTCATCTTTTTAACCGCAGATTCACTTTGGGATGCTGAGCCCGCGGAGGTTCCTTCACCAGACCCGCCACCTGCCTTTGCGCCGCATGAAGACAATATCATTGCCGAGGCAAGCACCGTTAGCGTCAATAACAACCATTTTTTACACAACACTCGCTTTTTGTTTTTCAATGAATGGTCAATCCTTCCTTCTGCTTCTCTTAAAACCGCAATCAAAGCTATTAAGACAGTAATTTTCACACTATCGGAGAATCCCTTTATTTCCCTGTCATATTTTCTATCATTATATGTAATTCAATCTATGTTGTACACACAAAAAAAGACTGACACCAATGTGCCAGCCCTTGCTTCATTTATTTTTCATTTCCGAAGTGTTCTTTCCGTGCTTGTCTCAGTGCGTTCTCCGCGAGAGATGCAAGCAGTTCAGCCCCCAGCGGCAGCGCCCGTTCATCCAAATCAAAAGCAGGATGATGCCATTCGTGCGACCCGGAAGTACCTAAGAAAAGAAACAGGCCCGGAACCTCCCTTTGATAAAAAGAAAAATCCTCGCCTGCCGGTGACGGCAGCGGCCTGACGCCATTCAATCCTACAGCTGCGGCGGTCTGTTCCGCCAAGGCTGCAAGCGAAGGGTCATTGACCACGGCAGGAGGTCCCTGAATCCAGCGGACCGTGGCGGTGGTGCCGTATGCCGCGGCTACGCCAGCCACCACCTGGTTGAAGCGCTCCCTGATGCGTGCCCGCACCTTCTCTTCAAACGTACGAACCGTGCCGTCGAGCACCGCTTCCTCCGGAATGACGTTCCAGGCCGTGCCGCTATGGATTTTGGTCACGCTGATCACGGCGCTTTCCTGTGCTCCGACATTTCGGCTCACGATGGACTGCAAGGCCGTGACGATATGGGATGCCACCACGATCGGATCAATGCCTGCCTCAGGTACGGCCGCGTGGCTTCCTTTGCCCTGCACCTTAACGACAAAGCCGTCCGCGGCGGCCATGAGTGCACCTTCGCGGATGCCAACGCTGCCTACCTGCAAGTCAGGTTTGTTATGCAGCCCGAAGATGGCTTGAACATCCTGCAGCGCACCGGTTTGAATCACTTGTTTGGCCCCCGTCGCTTTTTCTTCCGAAGGCTGGAACAGAAGGCGAACCCTGCCCGGCAGCCGCGATTCGCGTTGCTTTAACAATTCGGCAGCGCCGATCAGTATGGCCGTATGAGCGTCATGTCCGCAGGCATGCATCTTTCCGGACACCTGTGACGCATACTCCAGTTTCGTTTCTTCCTGGATCGGCAGTGCATCAATGTCGGCCCTTAACGCAACAACCGGACCTTCGCCTTCCCCGATTTCGGCAACCAGTCCGGTGCGAAGCGAGTATTCCTCGGCAATGCGAATACCTTGTTCCTCCAGCCAGCCCCGGATGGATTCCGTCGTTTCCCATTCCTCGCCCGACAATTCCGGATGACGATGCAAATGACGACGGATGGCCGTCAATCGTTCCGCGAAAGAAAGATCCTGGCCGCGATCCGCCATATCCGATAAGGACGTTGGTTCTTTAGGCGCATCCTGCGAATCCTGCGCCTCTCGCTGCTCCAATTCGCTTTTCATGAAATGGCCCCCTTGGTTCAATTTCCGATCCATCAAATCGTTATGGAACACGTCATTTCGCGATCAAAGCTGCAACTTCTCTGGTCGTGGCCCGATTCGCGGTAATTTAATTTTGGCACAACCAGAGGTTAGCCGACAACGGTCTGGATAGCTTCATGCTCTGCCTCAAATGCATCCAGCCCTTGCTCTACCAACGCCTCGCGCAGCAGCTCGAAGGAACGCAGTCTTTTGCCGAAATCGCGGGTTGCCGTTGTTACGATCAGTTCATCAAAGGCAAAATCCCGCTGCAGCTTGGCCACAACCCGGCCTACGCTCTCCTTGTTGCCCTTGATCGTGCTTGGTTCAAGCACCTCGATCCGGTATTTTTCATTCGATTGCTCGCCAAACTGTTCCGCTTGTTCAATCGAACCGACCGTCAGCGTTTTGCCGCCTTCCAGGTGAATTTTAACGAGTTTGTGCTCGCTGGTCAGTTCCTTGGCCTCTTCCTCCGTCTCCGCCACGATGAGCGCCGCTGCCAATGCCACGTAAGGCTCGGAACCACCGGAACGGTCGAATCGTTCGCGATACACGCGGAAGGCCTCCTGCGCCACCTCCGTATTGCCGTTAATGAACAGAGAAAATACATAAGGCAGTCCTAACTCGGCGGCCATCGCCGCGCTATCCACGCTGGCTCCAAGCACGTAGAGCTCGGCAGGCGCATCGACGACCGGTGCGGCACGCAAGCCTGCCAGAGGATGCGTCTCGTCCGCAAGCGGTTCATTGTGAATATACCGCTTGACTTGCAGTATCTTTTCTTTCAGTGGAGCCGCATCGCTCACTCCCTCCTGCAGGGCTTGGGTGGAGCGCGGCAAACCTCCCGGCGCGCGACCGATGCCCAGATCCACCCGTCCCTGACCAAGGGCGGCAAGCACGTTGAAGTTCTCGGCCACCTTATACGGGCTGTAATGCTGCAGCATCACTCCGCCGGAACCCAAACGAATCCGCTCCGTATGGGCAAGCAGGTGCGAAATCAATACCTCGGGCGACGAGCCGGCGACATGCTCCGAATCGTGATGTTCCGATACCCACAACCGATGGAATCCAAGCCGCTCCGCCGCCTTGGCAAGCTCGATCGTATGCCGGAAAGCCTGTACCGGCGTTTCTCCTTCATAGATCGGGGTCTGATCCAAAATACCAATACGAATACTCATCCTTTTTCCTCCTTCGCATGCCAACCTGCCTTGCCTCATCTATAACTTCCGCAACAGCTCCCCGAAAGGCTCCGCAAACGGCGAATGTTGTTCTTTCAATGTCACGACGCTGATCTGTAACGACACACCCGCGACTTCATGCACCTGGATCGGAAACAATTCCTGTTCCCCAACTTCCTTCTGCACCGTCAATCCGGGCAAAAATGCGATGCCCGCCTTCTGAAGCACAAGCTTCTTCGCGGTTTCCGACTGATCCACATGGTAGGCGATATCCGGCGGTTGCTCCAGCGAGTCGAATGCCCGGTGAATCCGCAGCCAATCGAGCGATCCACATTCGAAGAACACAAGCAGCTCATCCCGCAGCGCTTCCATGCTGACGTGTCCTTTTTCAATGAACGGATGTCCTTTGTACACGTAAAGCTGAATGGGATCTTCGTAAAAAGCGACCGTGCGAATGGCCGGATGCATAACCTTGCGCACAAACGCCAGATCAATTTCCTGGTTCAACAGCTTGGCAACCAGTTGGTCCGTCGTCGCCGTCGTCAATTTGACCGTTACATCCGGATAGGCTTCCCTGACCTTCGGCAGGAAATCGGGGAGGACATAGGTGGACACCGAGATGGTACTGCCGAGTCGCAGCGCATTCGGCGTCGTGCGCCGCTGCTGCAGCTTCTGTTTTCCCTTCTGGATCACCTGCAGCACCTGCTGGGCGTACGGCAGGAATTTCCTGCCTTCCTCCGTGAGCACGATCTGTTTGCCAAGCCGGTCGAACAGCTTGCAGCCGAGCTCGCGTTCCAGCGACTGAATGCGTGCCGTTACGGAAGGCTGGGACAAAAAAAGCACTTCGGCAGCTTTATTGAAGCTTCCGTAATGATTGATATATACAAATGCTTCAATGTTCTCAATGTTCATAAGCGCCTCCGTATCCTTATCCATTGACGATAACGTCAATATTGATTTAACCCATTAATTTACTTGGTTTTAGGAGATCGTAATGCTCTCCCTGCTTAATGTCAATACCAATTCTTCCAAAGCGCGATCCAAACGTGCGGCGATCTCCGCCGAGAGGGCATAGGTCCCGTCTTCCAGACGTTCAATGCCCTGATCCACGGCATATACGCCGCCAAGGATATGTCTTCCGCCGAGGGCGGCTAACACAGGTTTCAGCGCGTAATCGATCGCCAGCAAATGCGCAATGGAACCGCCGATGACGAGCGGAAGCGCAAGCTTTCCTTTCAATCCCTCCTGCGGGATCAGATCCAGAAACAACTTCAGTACGCCGGAATAGGCAGCTTTGTATACCGGGGTGGACACAATCACCGCATCCGCTGCCTGCACAAGCGCAAGCGCATCCTGAATGGCAGGACTGTCGAATTTGGCCTGAACCACATCTTCTGCCGGCAGATCGGCGACATGAATAATATTTACCGTAGTGCCTGCTTCACCCAATTTTCCTGCACTGTAATCGATCAGTCCTGTCAGGCGGGAACGCTTGGATGGCGATCCCGCGATAATTACGACGTTTGACATTAACAATCCCTCCTCAAGCGATCTTGGTATGTGTTAAGCCGTTCCTTTGGTTTGCGGGTCCAATCGGTCGCGCAGCACGTCGCCGATCAGATTGACCGCGAGCACAAACAGCGTAATGACGAGTCCCGGGAATGTGCAAATCCACCATGCCACGGTCAGGTAGCCCCTGCCCTGTGAGAGCAGCATGCCCCAATCCGGAACTTCCTTGAGCACGCCGAGCCCGAGAAAGCTGAGCCCCGATCCCGTCAGGATGGAGGTACCTACGCCAAGCGTAGCCATAACGAGCAGCGGAGACAACGAATGCGGCAGGACATGCCTCCAAAAAATCCGCGCGTTCGAACCGCCCAAGGAACGGGTAGCCGTAATGAACGGCAGCCCCTTTACCGACATGACCTGCCCGCGAAGCACACGCGCATATCCCGGAATGGCTGCGACGGCCACGGCGAGCGCGATGTTCATCAGTCCGGGGCCAAGCGCGGCCGCAACAGACAGTGCCAGCAGAATCCCGGGAACGGCCATCAGAATATCGACGGAACGCATAATGACGGTATCCACCATTCCGCCCGCGTACCCCGAAATGATGCCAAGCGCGCTCCCCACCAGTCCCCCCACCAGAACGGAGACGAGACCGATGAGCAGGGAATCCCGGCTGCCATGCACAACGACGCTAAAAATGTCGCGTCCGAAATAATCGGTGCCGAACCAGTGCGCTGCTGAAGGAGCCTGCAAAATCGCGTCCGTCATCATTTCCGTCGGAGAATAAGGAGCGATCCATCCCGGCACGATGGCACAGGCCACGATAAAAGCAACCACAACCAATGCGGAATAATAAAACCACCGCGATATCGCAAACGATGCTTTGATGCGTTTGCGAATGCCGCCCCGCCAACGAATGCGCCCAGCGGTTCGGTTCCATGCTTTCTTTTCCTGAGCCAGCGGCTTCATGCTCATCTGCTTCTCCTCCCTGCTTCGTGCAAATGCCCTTCGATATTCCGCATATCTGCCATCGTCATGCCTTCACCGCACGCCTGATCCTTGGATCGATGTACGCGTAGGAGATGTCGACCAGCAAATTCAGGACCACGTAAATGATGGCCGTAAAAAAGACGACGCCCTGCACGACAGGCAAATCCTTGGCCATCAGCGCATCCGCGATGATTCGCCCGATGCCTTGTCTGGAGAACACCGTTTCTACCACCACGGTTCCTGCCAGCAAGTCGGCAATCATCATGCCGATGACGGTGACGGCGGGGATCAGCGCATTGCGTAAAGCATGCCCGTACATGATCGTTCGCTGCGTCAGCCCTTTGGCTCGCAGCGCAACGACAAACGGTTCGTTGATCACTTCCAGCATACTGTTGCGCACCATGCGCACGATAAATCCTGCACCTACCAGCCCAAGGGTTGCCGCCGGAAGCACCAGGGAACTGAAGCCCTCCGACCCCATGGCCGGGAACCAGCCCAACTGTACCGAAAATAACAGGATCAACAAGATTCCGGTCCAAAACGTCGGCATCGAGATGCCGAACAACCCGACCAGTCTGGCGACAATGTCAATGACGCCATTGCGATGAATGGCGGACAGTACGCCGAGCGTAATGCCAACGACGATCGCGATAATGGCGCTGAGCGCCGTCAAGGCAAGCGTAGCCGGGAAATGCTCCAGTATTTTCGGCAGCACCGGGTCGGAATTCAGCATGGACTTGCCGAAATCGCCGCGCAGCATATCGCCGAAATAGTTGGCAAACTGGATATAGAAAGGCTGATCCAGCCCAAGCTGTGCCCGCAGGTTTGCGATCATTTCCGGCGTGGCCGAGGAAGGGTCCAGCATGAGCAGGACCGGATCCCCCGGCAGAAGGTACATGATGCAGTACACCAGCACCGAAGCTCCAAAAATGACGAACAATGAGGTCGCGATCCGGGTCAGTATCGTTTGTGCCATGCCGGGACATCTCCTTCCTGAATGTAAATTCATGCATCGTCAAAATGCATCAAGCGGCGTCACTGCTGGATCCGCGCATCATTGAACAGCGGATAACCGAGCGAATCGAATTTGATGTCCTGCACGGTTTTCGATGCCGCCACCGTGTAAGGGAACACGTAAATGGGCAGGATCACGGCCTGATCGATCAAATACTGCTGAATTTGTTTGTAGATTTCCACCCGTTTCTCCTTATCGCTCTCTACCGCACCCTGCTCAAGAAGTTTGTCGATCTCCGGGTCCGACAGGCCCGACAACGTTGGGCGTTCGCCTTCGGCAGGCGTGTGGTAAAAGGCATACAGCGCATGGGGATCGGAATTAACCTGGCTGTTGCCGTACAAATCATAGTCCCAATTCTGGTAAATGACCGTGGCAACGTCCTTCGTAATCTCCACCTGCACCTCGATCCCCACTTGTTTCAACTGCTGCTGAATCATCGCCGCGATATCGTTGCGCTTCTCCCGGTTAGGCGAACCGTCTACGTACCGCAAGGTCAGCCGTTTGCCGTCCTTCTCCCGGATTCCGTCCGCTCCCTTAGTCCATCCTTGCTCATCCAGCAATTGGTTGGCTTTGGCAATATCCGGCTTGATGCTGCCTTCCAGCGAGCTGTCGTAGCCGAGGATGCCCGGGGACAAGGCGGACCATGCTCTGTCGTAAGTTCCCAGATACAACGTTTTAACGATGGCATCCACGTCCACTGCGGCTTGCACGGCCTGACGGAGCTTTGCGTCATTCCACGGTGCCCTGCGTTCGTTAAAAAAGAGCGTATATGGCAGCCCTACCGTGTTGGCTTGCAGCAATTGCTGGTTCGGATCGCTTTGGAGCGCAGCGACGTTTTGCGGAGGAACCGTCTCGGCCGCAAGCACCTGGCCGCTCTGCACGCTTCCGATCCGCGTGGCTTCTTCGGGAACGATTTTGAACGTAATCTGATCCAAATGAGGCGCACCGTCATTGTCGACCGTCTCCGGTGCCCAATGATAGTCCTTGTTTTTGGCAACGACGATGTCGGCATTTTCGGACCAGCTGACAAAGGTATACGGCCCGGTACCTACCGGATTTTTGCCCAGCTGATCGCCGTATTTTTTCGCCGCCGTAGGGGACACGATGCCGAGCAGTGCCTGACTCAGGTTGCCGAGGAATGCTTCGGATGGTTGAGACAGGTTAACCTTGATCGTGTATTCATCAATGACCTCGGAGGAGCTGTAGGGTCTGATCAGGGCAAGGGCGTTCGCGGCTTTAGTCGCCGGATCGATGACCCGGTCCAGGTTGTATTTGACCGCTTCGGCGTTGAACGGCGTGCCGTCATGGAACTTCACGTCCTCACGCAGCTTGAACGTATAACTTTTGCCGTCGTCCGACACCGTCCACTCCTTGGCCAGCCATGGCTTGATGGAACCGTCCGGCAGCTGCACGACCAAATTGTCGTACAAGGTTCGGATGGCCCGCACAGCCACGGCCAGGCCGCTGCGATGAGGATCAAGCGTATCGGGAGAAGTGGCGAGGGCATAGGTCAAATTGCCGCCTTCTGCCTTCGCTTGTTCCCCGCCCGACGCCTGAGCCGGGCTGCTCGCCTGACGGCCTGCACCGCAACCGGACAATACCAGCATCAAGGCCGACGCAAGCGCCACATATTTAAACCACGAAATGGACCTGATCATATCGCTTCCCCCTCTGTATATACAGCAGTCATCAGTGTTAAATATATATTTCCTATGAGTTAACTTGGTTTTAGGCTGCAACATGCGGAGCCCTGGAAAACTTCGATACCTTGTCAGATACCAACTTCTTGACGGGCAGCCGTGTATCGGTTAACGGGAATGTTCAATCCAAGATTGCCGCGCAGCGTATCATGCTCGTAATCGGTCCGATAGATGCCGCGCTCCTGCAGAATCGGCACGACCAATTCGACGAAATCGCTCAGCCCGCTCGGAAGCTCGGAATGAATGATGAAGCCGTCGGCGCCTTCTGCTTCGAACCACGCCTGGATTTGATCCGCAACCTGCTCGGGCGTGCCCAGGAACTTGCTTCGCGGCGTTGCGGCACGAAGGGCAACCTCGCGCAAGGTCAATCCTTGCTCTTTCGCATCCTTCTTGATTTTGTCCGTGGTGCTGCGGAAGCTGTTGCTGCCGATGCCGTTCAACTCGGGGAACGGCTCATCCAGCGGATATTGGGAGAAATCGTGATGTTCGAAAAACCGGCCAAGGTAATCCAACGCTTTCTCGATCGTCACCAGACCCGCAATCTCCTTGTATTTCCGCTCAGCCTCTTCTTCGGTGCGTCCGATGATCGGATTGATGCCCGGCATGATGACGATATCGTCCGCGGAACGGCCGTAGGCCACGGCACGCTCTTTGACGTCTTTGTAGAAAGCCTGCGCATCCTCCAGTTTGTCATGCCCGGTAAAAACGGCATCGGCTTCTTTGGCAGCCAGCGTTTTACCGTCGTCCGACGATCCTGCTTGGAAGATGACCGGCTGCCCCTGTTTCGAGCGATCGATGTTGAGCGGTCCTTGAACGGAGAAATATTCCCCTTCATGATTCAGCGTGTGCAGCTTGGAAGGATCGAAGAACACTCCGCTCTCCTTGTCTCTGACAAAGGCGTCGTCTTCCCACGAATCCCATAGTCCCTTTGTGACCTGCAAATATTCGCTGGCGATCCGGTAACGCTCCGGATGAGACGGATGATCCTTTTTGCTGAAATTTTTGGCCGAACCTTCCAGAGGGGAAGTCACGACGTTCCAGCCCGCGCGTCCGTTGCTGATTTTGTCCAGCGACGCGAATTGCCTTGCCACGGTGAACGGTTCGCTGTAGGAAGTCGACAGCGTGCCGACCAATCCGATGCGCGACGTTACGGCAGCCAGGGCGGACAGGATGGTAATCGGCTCGAAGCGGTTCAAAAAGTGAGGAATCGATTTCTCCGTAATGTAGAGTCCGTCCGCGATAAACACGAGGTCGAACTTGCCCTCCTCGGCTTTCAACGTCTGGCGTTTGTAGAATTCGAAATTAACGCTGGCGTCCGGCAGTACCTCCGGATGCCTCCAGGTCGTCATGCTGCCTCCCACGCCATGGACGATGGCACCCAGCTTTAATTTTCGTTGCGTTGTCATATGCATTCCGCCTTCCTCGAATGGGATTCAACTGAAGTCAATAACTCCGAAATGAACGATGAAACAAACCAACCTCGGGCAGCAAGCTGATAAGACTACAATTAATAACTATTCCTATGCGTTTGGTATGTTTTTAATTTCCACAAATCTTATCACCGCCCCCGAAACGGGTCAACCATGCTTCGATAGAACTTTTCTATAAGAACGAATCCCGGCCATCTTCAGCGGTGGCAGACTCGCAACCCATGACCGGGGGACATTGTCTTCGCTTATGCAAACGGCTTCCGGCCCGCAATCAGACGGCTGCTGTTTCCCCCGGCTGTGCCAGCAGGGCTGCCAGCTTTTCCAGGTCCGGCTCCAGCAGAGCTTCGAATGTTCCGTCCACGCCTACCTCGATGACAGGAACATGCCGAATGCCGTACTTGGCTTCGAGGACATCCCTCAACACGTCATGCCCTTGTACCTCAATGTTTTCGAAAGGCTGGTTGCGCTCATTCAGGAATGCTTTGACTTCTCCGCAAAAATGACAACCCGTTTTGCTCCATAACACGACTTTTTTGCTTGCAGCAGACATTGACATACCTCCTGTTTGTCTTCATGATAAAGGTCCGAAGAACTGTCATTCTTAGACCATCAATTCCTACCTGTTAAATAAGAATTATGGCTTTAAATGTACTCCTCCGTCCAGGAAGCGTCAATGGAATTGCTAATAGAATAAACCTATAAGCACATAGAAAGAATGTATTCGATCTCTCGCAGCATATGTAATTGGCGAATGCGGAATGAAACCCAAGGCGGGTCTCCCTGCGATTCATTCCGCACCACGGCCGACCTCCATGCAAGCCCTCCTACAGTTGGCAACCCAGCAATTTCGGCGGCGCTATGATCGGCCATCCTTCCTCTAGAGCATGCAGCTTTTCGTAAGGAACCCGTATGACCGCATAAGGGTAAACTCCCCAGCATTCGGCGGCGTATGCCGAAGCATATTTTCTCCGCTTGCCGCCGCTAATCTGGTACCATATCTGCGGTGCTTCGTTGGCCGCAACAACGCTGCCTTCCGGCCATTCCGCCGAACTTCCTTGCAGCAGATGGGCCGATGATTGGCCGGACTCTGAAGCCCTTCCCTGGATCTGCATGGAAGAATCGATGGCATTGCCGACCGGAATGCCCAGCAGATCGGGCTTTGCCAACCGAACGGGAGAAATGCCCTGCGGAACTGGAATGTGCAATTTACGCCGACAACCTCCAGACAGGTAATATGCGTCGCCATTCACATCCGTCAAGAAGCTCCCCTCCGGATAGAAATCGCTGCTGCGCCTGAAAGGCTGGCGCTCACGGGCGTCGAACGAAGCCGGAGCCTCCTTTGACATGCGGGCAGCTTCGGCGATCAAGGCGTGGGGGTCTCCCCATTTTCGCTCATAAAATTGCTCATTTTCCTTGTTCACAGCAGCCAATTTTTGCTCTCCCACCGCCTTTATGCTGACGCTCCCGAAATGATGGATAAAGGCATCCCCTGCCACAGCGAGCTTGTATCCCGCAAGTTTCGCGCGCACGATCCAATCTTCGTCCTCGAAATTGCCTATGGCATAACCTTCGTCCAGATAACCTACCCGTTCGAACAATTCCCTTGAAAACAACCAGCAAAATCCGACGAGGCGATCCGTCAGGCGGTATTTGGACGCATCGGGCTTATTGTAGTTTGCGGCAAAAGCCCACATCTCCGATACGTCATCATAAGGCACCTCGATCTGCTGCTCTCCGCCGATATAATTCGTCACCGGACCGACGACGCCGATGTCCGCTTGACTTTGAAGGCATGCCATCATGTTGTCCAGCCAACCCGGCGTGACCAGCGTGTCGTTGTTCAGCACGACGATATGCCGTCCTTTGGCCATCATGAGGCCATGGTTCACTCCGCCGGCAAACCCACGATTGCCATCCAGCGCGGCTACCCGAACCATGCCCCCGATCCGCCCAAGCGCGTCGGCGGTGCCGTCCTGCGATCCATTGTCCACCACGATGATTTCGTAGGGAGCCGGGGTGTGCTTTTCAATGCTGGATACGCATTTCAGTACATAATCCCGCTGGTTGTAAGTCGGAATGACGATGCTTACCCCGTCAAACACGGCGCCGAACGAATTTTTCCCTTGGCGCACGCCGTCCTCATACCCTCTTTTGTAGCCCTGATTGTATATCTTCGTCCTTCGAAGAGCCTGTTGTCCCTTCCGGCTTGCTTTGGATTGGCTTCCCTTGCCGCGGGCTGCCGCATGCAAAAAAACAGATGGGGCCGACGCCCGATTCCCGTTCCGTCTTTTTCCGGGTTTGCCGGAAGAGCGCGGTAGAATGGCCTGCTTGCCTGACGGCCTCCCTAAAATCCGCATTCGCTCCTCCTGACGGCATTCGGCCCGGGGTGAAACACCCCCGGCGAAAACATCCTCACAGTCGTACGTTTCATCTGTTTGCCTATAAGGCTGCCCCGCGTTTGTCTCATGATCCGGTCTGCCCATACCGCTCCCTCCTTTTTTGTTCAAAAGCGCTGTTCTTTTTTACATAATCAAACTGGAAGCGCGTCAATATTGAAGTTCTCCCGTCACCAACTTGTTTGCCAGATGACCGAAATCGATGGCCACCTTGCCAAGTTCATCCGCAATATGACGGCACAGTACGATTGCGGGAATGCCCGCCGCCACCAGCGCCAGATCGAAATCATGCTTCCGAATTCGCTGCATGACTCGCGGAATGTCGGCATATCCGGCAACCGGTGCGATCATGCCGGCGACATGCACCCCGTGGCTCTGCAGCAGCCCCCCCAGTTCGGAGGCCAAATTGCCGATCACAAGCACGCGCCGGTTCTGCAGAAGGGACGGCAGCAGCCTGGAATGATGCAGGCTGTAATTGATTGTGGAGTCGGTCAACTTCAGGCTCGACCAATCGATCGCGAAATGGCGAAGCACCGGAAACAGCAACCCTTGGAACGTAGGTGCCCGCGAGATGGGTACCCCGACCCAATCGGCTCGGCGAATCGCTTCCACCAAGGAGGCACGAACATCCGGCGTGGAGCGCGGCACTCCCGCATAGGGCAGAAACGGGGCCAGCTCTTGCACTTCTTCGCTGGACAGCACAGTGTCCGCTGCCAGCGCAAGCAATTCGCCATCGCCGAGGCGAATGACCGACAACGGGCGCCCGGCGTCCAGCGCCGCGTAAATGTGGGCAGCCACCTCATGCGGGCCGGCCAATCGGGCGAGGCGGTGGGCA
The DNA here is from genome assembly GCF_037969725.1 of Paenibacillus sp. FSL W8-0426. NCBI lineage: Bacteria > Bacillati > Bacillota > Bacilli > Caryophanales > Paenibacillaceae > Paenibacillus > Paenibacillus sp. FSL W8-0426. The sequence goes on from NZ_CP150203.1 coordinate 5,629,498, forward strand.
TATTGGTTGACCCCCGCCGCGATCAGTTCTGCCGCGGCAACGTCCGGCAGAATGTGGTCGGGCGGAATGCGCTGCTCCACCAGCGCCTCCCCGCCCGCGTACACGCCGTCGCGGAAACCGGCGGCGTAGCTGCTATCCCGTGCCGCCCGCTTCGCAGCCTGCGGCGGCACGCCCTTCGCGCTGCCCCGAGCACCGGCAGCGCCTTCACCCCCCGCAGCGGCGCGGGGCCGCACCTGGCCCGCTTGCGGCGGTGCTGCGCCGACAGCGCCCGCCGGCAGTGCCTGCGGTGCCGGCGAGTGCGTGCGGCGCACAGCCTTGCCCCGCTTGCCCCGGCGGCGGCCGGGCGCCGCGCTCTGGCCGCGGGCAGTGCCCGCGCGCGCTCCGGCATTAAGCTTAGCGCGCCTGTGCTTCGCCCGCCCTTTTGCCTGCCCGGCTGCCTGGCTTCCTGCGCCCAAAGCCGGAGTGCCGGGACATTTTTCCTTTTCCGGTACCATACCTCCCCCGGCGTGCAGAAATGGACACTCGCTGCTTGCAAGGCGCTATCTCGCCACTTTTGCCATTTATATCCATAAGTTCGTCGCTTTCGTTGACGATGATCTGCTCATCACTGCCCTGGTTCACTCCGACATTAAGCTGCCCGTCTTCGTTTGCATCAACAAGACGTCCCACGCGTTTAACGAATGGGTTTTGCACCGCTCTTCGGCGGGCTGCTTTATTCTTAAGCTTGGCTGCCTCTACTTCTGGACGTTGAACCTGACTTGCCATCGTTGATGGGTCCCTTTCGGGAAGCTTGCCCTCTCTCCTGCTTGCTCCGGTGTTTTTCGCTGCTGTCACCCCATTCCCCCTTGCCGGCCACAGAAAGTGCCACTGCACAAAGCGCCGGAGCATTGGGGCTCCAGCGCGGTTCATCCACCCGATCGAGGTGCCGCATGGCGGCAACTGTGGCTCATCGACTTATGGCAGCTGTCCTTTCATGCGGACGGCCGCTTCCTGCAACGATTCAAAGGTGCCTGCATCAGTCCAGTAATTTTGCAATATATCGTACTCCAAGCTTCCGGCGGCAGCATAATGGTTATTCACGTCGGTGATTTCCAATTCTCCGCGCGCCGACGGCGAGATGCCGGCAATGAAATTGAAAACATGATCATCATACATATAAATCCCGGTGACACAATACGAAGTTTTCGGCTGACTTGGTTTCTCTTCGATATGGGCAATCCGCTCCGGGTTCGCCGGGTCGAACACAGGCACCCCATAACGCCGAGCATCGTCCACCTCTTTCAAAAGGACCCGTGCTGTCCCTGCCGGTTGTGCCATATAGCGCTCCACATAAGGCTTGAGGTCATCGCTGAACAGGTTATCGCCAAGCAGTACAACGAACTTTTCGCCGGGTGTAACGAAACCTTTGGCCAGGTTCAAGGCCTCCGCAATCCCCCCGGCCTTCTCCTGAATGCGATAGGTGAGCTTGACGCCGTACTCTTTGCCGCTTCCCAGAAATTCCGTGTACAAACCCGCAGAATGAGTGCCCATCACGATCATGATATCTTCGATTCCCGCCTGATGGAGTCTGTCGAGTCCGTATGCGATCATCGGATGTTTGCCGACCGGAAGCAGGTGTTTGTTGATCAGGCGAGTCAAGGGATATAGTCTTGTTCCCGTTCCGCCTGCAAGAATGACACCTTTCATTCCTTATCCCTCCTTCGTCTGATGGTCAACATAGTCAAGCGGATCCACTTTCCACTTATGGATAAAAAGCTTTCTGTTCCGTTCAATCAACCGGTTCCACTGATCCCGGTCCGTTTTCTTGAAACTTGCGCTGCCCTGATGGTGGACCAGCACATCGCCGCACGCGAGCAGCCGGTAGCCTGCCAGACGGGCTCTATAGCAATAATCGTCATCTTCGTAGTGCCCCGGGGAATACGCTTCATCCAAAAGACCCACGTTCTCCATCATGTCTCGCCGAAACATCATGCATAATCCCACGATCCTTTGGACTTCTCTCCATCTGCCCGGATCGGGTTGGTTATTCACGGCGGCCAGTTCCTGAAAATGCTCCATATCCCGGAAATCCACGTTGACCTGCTGAATGCCGCTTGCATAATTGGTCATCGGACCAACGATACCGATGCCGGCATCGCTATGCAAGGCAGCATGAAGATTGCGAAGCCAGCGGGGCGTTACGGTTACGTCGTTGTTCAACAGCAACAGATCATCTCCGCATGCCGCACGCATGCCCGCATTGCAAGCTGCCGGAAATCCGCGGTTGGCCGGCAAACGAACGAAACGAATCCGTTCGCTCGCGCAAAAGGAGGCCGTTCCGTCAGTCGAGCCGTTATCTGCCACGACAATTTCATACGGCGTGGCGTCGTCGGTATGCCGGCGAATGGCCGCGATGCAAGACTTCAACAGCTCCAGCCGTTATAGGTAGGAATAATGATACTGGTCAATGTCATCTGCCGTTCCTCCTGTAGGCCACTTCGATACGCGAAATGCCCGGCGAAGTCCTCCCGCTTTCTTCCGACAATTTCAGCCAAACCGCCAACGCTTCAAGATGGTCGCCGATGATCAGCTTCGCAACCTCGTTGCCGCTGCCGATATTCGACTTGCGCAAACGATTGGTCCGGATAACGTCAACCCGTGCGGGAGCAGCTATTGCCAGACCATGATGGATGGCAAGGGTTTGCGCTTTGGGCGGCACAACGAGCGATTCCGGTTTGACGGTATCGATCATGCGGCGGGATACTGCATGGGGGACGGCGGTCATGGAGTTGGAGCCAAGATCCGGCCTTCCCAATGTACGGTTGAGGTAGGCCTTGATGCGGCTAACTTCATCCTGCCTTGCAAAAGGAGGAATCAGCGAGGAGATATCGTTCAGCGCAACATCGCTTCCACGGTCGATTTCGTACAGGAAAGGTGCAGCTGTTCGGCAGGAAGCACCATGTCCCCATCCACGAACAGCACGGAATCCGCCATCGTCATTTTGGCTCCCAATGCCCGGCCCACGTCATGTCCGGCCCGTTCCGGTTCATACACAATTGTGATGCCTTTCTCGGAAATCACCCGTTCCAAACTGTTATCCTTCGTTCCATTCAGCACAACGATAATATCCTCCAAAGGCAAACGTTTCAGCTGTCTCAGCACTTGCGGAAGCGTCTGCTCTTCATTGCAGGCACAGACTACGGCCGCAGCCGGGCGGCGCAGCAGCAAAGGGACCAGATCGAGATTGCGGCCGGCGGCATGAGCGTATCCTTCCATGAACGCCTTGCCTGCCAAAATCGCACTATCGTACGTGGGAAACGTTCCCTCGACCGCCTTGCCGTGTTCATGCCATGACTGGAATGCATGCCTGATGAATGCCTCCCTTTCTTCGGGGGCAGCCTGGCCTGCTTGTTGTCCCGCCCTTCGAAAGACATCCAAATTTACTGCGTATGGATGGATAGCCATCCCCGGACGTTTCCTTTTATGGATTCTGCGGTTCCGACGCACTCTTCTATTTATTGCGGGCCTACGTCGCCCCGTTTGCTGCTTCATGGTTTCACCTCCGACCTGCTCATCTTGCCAAAGCGCGGACACGGTTCAAATCGGGAAATCCTCCTCGTGGACCACGATGACCCGTAATCCATCGGATCGCGGCCAGATGATCGTTCAGCACGATTTTTTCCAACGGGTCTGGCCCTGATCGCTTCAAGGCGCGCAGCCGGTTCATTTTGCCGACGGGCACATGATGCACCGCCCGTACCCGAAGTCCCGCATCCACGGCCTTTGCCAAGGCCAGCGGCGGAGTTTCCAGCGCTTCCACGCCGATGATTTCCAGTGCCTTGCGGTTCATCGCGTGAGGTATGGCAGTAAGGGAAGCTCCTTTAAGGTCCGGTCTTTCCAATATGATGTTCAATGCATGCTTAGCCTCTATGACCGGATGCACGGGATTGCGCTTTATTGGCCCGGTGTAGTCATTAAGAGCCACATCCGTTCCGTCAACAATCGCTTGCACGAAAGGCGCCATTTGTTCGGCGGGAATAACGATATCCGCATCGGTAAAGAGCAGGATATCGCCGCATGCCTCCGTTGCGCCTACGCGCCGTCCTCCGTCATGGCCGAGGGCATCGTCATGGACAAGTACTCGTGCGCCCGCGCCTGCGGCTAATGCCGCCGTACGGTCCGTAGAACCGTTGACGACAACGATCACTTCGGTGCTCGGGCTGATTCTCTTCGCTTCGCGTACCGCCCTGCGGACGGTTTTCTCCTCATTCATGGCTGGAATAATGACCGAAAGCAACGGGTTTCCTGCATTAGGCAGACCTATACGGGGCAGAACATACCTTCGGCGTTTGGATTTGTTGGAAATCCCCGTCTTTCGGACGTCTCTTCTCCGGCGATTCTTTTTTCGTCCTGCACTTGCCTTTACGACAGCACCAACCTTCCGTCTCCGATTCTGCAATATGGTCACCTCCCGTATTCTTTCATCATCCATCGCCAAAGGAGCACACAGTATTCTATGTATCTGTGGAGAAGTGGAAACGGCATTCGCCCTTGAGCAGTTTTCTTCACTTATGACTTGCTCCGTCCGTTTCGACATGGATCGTTTATGGAAACAGCCGACAAAGCCGTTCACATGCTTTACCATTCGGTGATCACCCCTTTGAAGCCACGTCCAAATATCCGGCTGCCAAAACTGATATCATTCAGCCTGCACTCGACTTGTATGGACCCAACTCATTCGCTGTGACAACCATTGCAAAAAGTGTTCCGGGCCGTCGGCCTCCGGGCATGGAATACGGGACTGCCCCTTTATACTGACCTGGCCTTCTCTGGCGATTCAGACAGGACAATCTTTATACAGATAGTAAAAAAGGCGGCATTCCGGATTTTCCCGGATACCGCCTTTGCAGCATTAACGGCTGTTATCTCCGTTATAACGACGGACCGGCCGCGATCCATGACAACAGTCCGTACGTGTGCTTGCATCCTGCTGTACGTGTAACTTCCAACACTGCTTCGTCTTCGCTCTGGGACAAGAGCGATACCTGAAATCCCCGGTCATTGCACATCGCCACAATGACGTAGTGCTCCGATGCAAAAGCTTCTTCAAATATTACCGTCAGTTCGACCGAGGAATCTTCTTCAGGCAGGATGAAGGCTTCCATGCCGAACTGTTGAACGATCGGCTGGCGGCTGGAACTTCGCACCGGATGGAAAGATAAATGTTTTGGGGTTACGGCCCCTGCCTTCAGCTCCCGGCTACCCACCGCATCCTCGCACAGGTGATCCCCCCGAACGGAATTTTCACTGATCCGTTCTGCAGCTTCGAGGCTTTCCCTTACGTCGGCAGCCGGCTCCGGATTCGGTTGTACGTCCACCTGGTTCGTATCCTGAATCGGTTCGTCTTTTAGAGTAAATGCTGCTGCCTTTGCCGACTCTTGTTCTTCCTGCTGCTTTGCGGCAACCAATTGTTCCAACGTATCTCCGCTGAGTTGGCGAATCGCCTCCCAGACTTCCGCACTCAAATGCTCCGTCCCCACGATCCCCCCATTTAAGTGAAGGGAACTTATGCTTTGTTTGCCAAGTTTGCTGCCATCCACGCTGCCATTTGCCAGTTTTGGACCGGTAACCGATCCGTCTTGCAAGTTTAGCGTGCCGACCGCTTCTTCTTCCAAGTGCAAGCTGCCGATGCTGCCATCCAAAATGTGGCGCGATTGCACGGAACCGGCCGCCAGTTTGCTGCCGTCGATCGAACCTAGCTCGATATGCTCCGCGCGTACTGAGCCAGCGGCAAGCTTGTTGCCTTGTACCGCTCCGTCTGCCAAATGCTCTGTGTTGATGCTCGCTTTTGCAGGTTCCCTGTTTTCGATGATATCTGCTGCCAGATGTGCCAAACCAACCGATCCTGCCGCCAGTTTGCTGCCGTCTACGCTGCCTGGGGCCAGCTTGGAAAGCGTGACCGCGCCATCTTGCAAGTTCAACGTTCCGACAGCTTCCTCTTCCAAATGAACACGACCAATGCTGCCATCGGAAATGTGATAGGAGAATACGGCGCCTTCGGCCAGTTTGTTTTCATCAATGGAGCCATCTGCCAGTTGCTCCGATCCGATGCTTCCCTTAACAAGTTTACTGCCATCAATGGATTCTGCCACGAGATGCTCCCAACCGACGGATCCAGCTGCGAGCTTGCTGCCTTGCACCGCACCGTTCGTCAAATGCACCGTATCGATGCTGCCTTCGGCCAGTTTGCTGCCATCCACGCTGCTTGGAGCCAGCTTGGAAAGCGTGACCGCGCCATCTTGCAAGTTCAACGTTCCGACAGCTTCCTCTTCCAAATGAACACGACCAATGCTGCCATCGGAAATGTGATAGGAGAATACGGCGCCTTCGGCCAGTTTGTTCTCATCAATGGAGCCATCTGCCAGTTGCTCCGATCCGATGCTTCCTGCGGCCAGGTTGCCGCTTCCCAGCACTTCTGCCGACAAATGCTCCAGGCCGATCGTCCCTGCCGCCAGCTTGCTGCCATCCACGCTGCCGTTGGCGAGTTTGGAGGCTGTCACTGATCCGTCTTGCAAGTTCGCCGTACTGATCGCTTCTGTTTGCAAGTGCGCGCTGCTGATGCTGCCTTCAGCCAATTTGCTGCCTTGTACCGCACCGTCCGCCAAATGTACCGTGTCGATGCTGCCTTCAGACAGTTTGTTGGTCTCCAGTACTTCTGCCGACAAATGCTCCAAGCCGATCGTTCCTGCTGCCAGCTTGCTGCCATCCACGCTGCCATTGGCGAGTTTGGAGGCTGTCACTGCTCCGTCTTGCAGGTTCGCCGAACTGATCGCTTCTGCTTGCAAGTGCGCGCTGCTGATGCTGCCTTCAGCCAATTTGCTGCCTTGTACCGCACCGTCCGCCAAATGCACCGTGTCGATGCTGCCTTCAGACAGTTTGTTGGTCTCCAGTACTTCTGCCGACAAATGCTCCAAGCCGATCGTTCCTGCTGCCAGCTTACTGCCATCCACGCTGCCGTTGGCGAGTTTGGAGGCTGTCACTACTCCATCTTGCAGGTTCGCCGAACTGATCGCTTCTGTTTGCAAGTGCGCGCTGCTGATGCTGTCCTCGGCCAGTTTGCTGCCATCCACGCTGCCGTTGGCGAGTTTGGAGGCTGTCACTGCTCCATCTTGCAGGTTCGCCGAACTAATCGCTTCTGTTTGCAAGTGCGCGCTGCTGATGCTGTCCTCGGCCAGTTTGCTGCCATCCACGCTGCCATTGGCGAGTTTGGAGGCTGTTACTGCTCCATCTTGCAAGTTCGCCGAGCTGATCGCTTCTACTTGCAAGTGCACGCTGCTGATGCTGCCTTCGGCCAGCTTGCTGCTCTCCAGCACTTCTGCCGACAAATGCTCCAGGCCGATCGTTCCTGCCGCCAGTTTGCTGCCTTGTACCGCCCCGTCCGCCAAATGCGCCGTTTCGATGCTGCCCTCGGCCAGTTTGCTGCCATCCACGCTGCCATTGGCGAGTTTGGAGGCTGTCACTGCTCCATCTTGCAAATTCGCCGTACTGATCGCTTCCGCTTGCAAGTGCGCGCTGCTGATGCTGCCTTCGGCCAGTTTGCTGCTTTCCAGCACTTCTGCCGACAGATGCTCCAAGCCGATCGTTCCCACCGCCAGCTTGCTGCCATCCACGCTGCCGTTGGCGAGCTTGGAGGCCGTCACTGCTCCATCTTGCAGATTCGCCGAACTAATCGCTTCTGTTTGCAAGTGCGCGCTGCTGATGCTGTCCTCGGCCAGTTTGCTGCCATCCACGCTGCCATTGGCAAGTTTGGAGGCTGTCACTGCTCCATCTTGCAAATTCGCCGTACTGATCGCTTCCGCTTGCAAGTGCGCGCTGCCGATACTGCCTTCGGCCAGTTTGCTGCCATGCACCGCCCCGTCCGCCAAATGCGCTGTGTTTATGCTGCCTTCAGCCAGTTTGCTGCTTTCCAGCACTTCTGCCGACAGATGCTCCAGACCGATCGTTCCCACCGCCAGCTTGCTGCCATCCACGCTGCCGTTGGCGAGCTTGGAGGCTGTTACTGCTCCATCTTGCAAGTTCGCCGTACTGATGGCTTCTGCTTGCAAGTGCGCGCTGCCTATGCTGCCTTCGGCCAGTTTGTTTTTCTCCAGCACTTCTGCCGACAAATGCTTCAGACTTATCGTTCCCGCCGCCAGTTTGCTGCCGTCGATCGCACCTGCCGCAAGATGCTCCGGACCCACGGATCCTGCTGCGAGCTTGCTGCCGTACACACTGCCCTTGGCGAGCTTGGAGGCCGTCACTGCTCCATCTTGCAAGTTCACCGAACTGATCGCTTCTGCTTGCAAGTGCACGCTGCGGATGCTTCCTTCAGCCAGTTTGTTGCTTTCCAGCACTTCTAACGACAGATGCTTCAGGCCTACCGTTCCCGCCGCCAGTTTGCTGCCATCCACGCTGCTGTCGGCAAGTTTGGAGGCCGTCACTGCTCCGTCTTGCAAGTTCACCGAACTGATCGCCTCTGCTTGCAAGTGTTCGCTGCCTATGCTTCCTTTGGCCAGTTTGCTGCCGTCGATCGCACCTGCCGCGAGATGATCCGAACCTACAGATCCTGCTGCGAGCTTGCTGCCATCAACCGCTCCGTCCACCAAATGCGCTGTTTCGATGCTGCCTTCGGCCGGTTTACTACCCTCCAACACTTCCGCCGACAAATGCTCCAGGCCGATCGTTCCCGCGGCCAGCTTGCTGCCGTCCACGCTGCCCTTGGCAAGCTTGGAAGCCGTCACTGCTTCATCTTGCAAATTTGCCGAACTGATCGCTTCTGCTTGCAAGTGCACGCTGCCGATGCTTCCTTCAACAAGTTTGCTGCCGTCGATCGCACCTGCTGCGAGATGATCCAACCCCACGGATCCTGCTGCGAGCTTGCTGCCTTGCACCGCCCCGTCCGCCAAATGCACCGTGTCGATGCTGCCGTCGATCAGTTTGTGCCCATCCACGCTGCCATCGGCGAGTTTGGAGACCGTCACTGCTCCATCTTGCAAAGTCGTTGTGCTGACCGATTCTTCTTCCAGATGAGCATTGCCGATGCTGCGCTCCAAAATGTGATGCGAGAGCACGGCGCCTTCCTCAATATGACGGGATTTCACTGCCCCTTGCTGCAGATGTACAGGACCTGTCGATTCCGCCTGCAAATGCAGGCTGCTGATTAGCCCAGGCTGCAAATGGACTCCCGATATCAACAGGGGTGCCAAGTGTTCTTCTTTGATCGATGAAGGCGCCAAATGCCGCGCCTTGATCTCATGGCTGGCAATGTGCTCGCCATTGATGCTTTCTACCTGCAAATGCTGCGGGCCAACAATCCGTTCGGCCAGATGATCCGAATCCACGCTGCCCGCGGCAAGATGGGCGGATTCCACTACCGAGGCCTGCAGATGTTCCTTCCCAACGGCGCCAGGCTGCAGCGCGGTGCCGGATACGGAACCTGAAGCCAAATATTCCTCCCGAATCAGACCCGGTTGCAATTTATTGCTGGTGATGCTGCCATCGGCGAACAAATCAGGGGAACGAACCTCATCTGCCAAATGCTCCAAGGAAACCACATGCTGTTTCAAATGGTATCCGTGAATCGTACCTGTCGGAATATGTTTGGGCGCAATGCTCTCAGCCATTATTTTGGCAGAGTTCACACTGCCGTCCGCCAGTTTGGCCGACGTCACCGCCTGATCGGCAATTTTATCAGTGGACACACTTTCCGGAGACAGCTTTGGCGAAGTGACGGCATGGTCCGTCAAATGCGGAGGGAAAATCGAGCCATTTGCCACTTGTGCAGAAGCTACGCTGCCTGGTGCAATCTTTTCTCCCGTCACGGCTCCTTTAGCCAGCGCCGACGTCTGCACGCTCCCCGGCTGCAGATGAGGGGCTCCTACAGCACGCTCGGTCAGATGCTCCGATTTTACCGTATACGGCCGTAACGCCTCTGAACTTACACTGCCTGGAGACAGGTGACTGCTCGTCACTCCGCCATTGGCAAGGTGTACTGTCGAAACGCTGCCTGGTGCCAGAACTTTGCCATTGACCGATGCCGGCCCCAGTTTGTCTGATGTCACGCTTCCTTCAGCGAGTTTTTTACCCGTGATCGCTCCGTCTTGGATTTGATCCGTTCCGACGGATGCTTCGGACAGATGTTCGGTAGACACCGCATTCTCTGCCAATGCTGCACCCGAAACGCTGCCGTCTGCCAAATGCACAGCTTCCACGCTTCCTGAAGCGATATGAATGGAATGGATCGCGGCATTGTCGATGTGGACTGGCGTAATTCCCCGGTTGGCGATATGTTCGGCACGAATGGAAGCCTGGGCCAGATGTTTTCCCTGAATGACCTCGTCGGCGATTTTGGAGGAAACAATGCTTTGATCCGCGATTTTGGAGGCCGTCACCGCTTGTTCCAGAAGCTTTGCCGTTCCGATTGACTGATCCGCGATCTTTGAGCCGATGACGGCTCCTTCCGCCAAATGCTCGCTTTGCACTTCCCCTGGTCCAATTTGGTCCCGCCCCACCGCATAAGCACCAATCTGAATTTGGCTGATGGAACCGCTGGCCAAGTGTCTGCCGTTTAGCGCACCCGGTGCAATATGCCTCATTTCGATCGCGCCTTCTTCAATCTGCTTGCTGCCAACGCTTTCGTCCGCCAGTTGAGGTCTTCCCACCAAACCTTCGGCAAGATGACTTTGTTGAATAGCCCCTGTCTGAATGTGTGCCGACGTAATGGATTGTTCTTCGATCTTGCTGCCCGTTATCGCGCCTTCACGGATTTTGGACGTTGTAACCGCATCGTCGGCAAGCTTCGAGGTATGCACGGCCCCTCCGGCCAAATGACGGGTATCAATGCTGCTAACAGCAATCTTTTCTCCGGTGATGGCCTGATTTTTAATCAGATCCTCGGTAATGACCATGTGATTAAAATGCCTTGCACTGATTGATCCGTCCGCGATTTTGGAGGCATCGATGACCTGATTGCCGAGCTTCTGCGACGTGATGCTACCATCCCTGATTTTATCCCCCGAAATCGAGGCGTTTCGGATTTTGTGGCCCGATACGGAACCATCAATCAAATGCTCCTCCGACACGGAATTTTCGGCAAGCTTGGCGGACAGGATCGCTCCGTCAGCGATATGAATGCTCGTTACGGCATAGTCCTGAAGAGCCTCGCTTCCAACGGCACCCGGCTTCAGTTTGCTTGCATCCACGGACAGCGGGGCCAACCGGCTCTCCGTAACCGCATGCTCGCTTAAGTCATCGGTGTAAATATAATGTCCGACTTGGCCGGGCATCTGGTTTTGCCTCAACTGTTTGAGCCTTTCTCCGGCAGTGAGGCCTTCCTGCTTGTTGTCTTCTACTTCCGCGGACCATTGGGCTACGCTGCTGACTTTCATCTGATCCTTCTCGAGAGCAGTTGCCTGCGCAGCTTCCGTAACCGCAGTTTCCGGCGGCGGTTGAACGACTTCAACATGAATTTCGGGCTGCTGCGCATTTCCAGATGGTTCAACGGTTTCCGGCAATGCGGGATCGGATGGCTGTAGAGGTCCGTCTGGCTCCTTCGATGACGGAACATGGGCATTCAAACGATCATCCTTCTCGAGAGCAAAGCTTGAACGAACCGGACTAGTGCGGCGTTCCGTCAGCTCCAGCTCCCTAAATGTGGGGCTCAGATGACGAAGTTTCGGCGTCTGGGCCTTTTTTCTCCCTTTTTTACTCATGCAGCTTGCTCCTTCCTCTAACCTTCGTCTCCGCCATCATATGCGCTGATTTGGGCATATGCCACTATCTTTGGAGACATTGGCGCAGAAAGGACAGCCTCTGCACGAGAAAGAGCAAACAACCTGTCCCGTATGAAATAGGCTGTCCCCCTCCATGCCGGTCAGGCGGGTGTCCAAGCATCGGTCCGGCGGCGTCATACGATATCTATATACACCGTTGGCACACACCCAAGAAACATGACTGCTGCATGTAAGCATTGCCAAAAAATAAACGTGATTCAATCTGCATTCGTTCGCCAACATATCGGCTTCGTAAGTAATACTTCTCGCATTTACTCGAAAGGGGGAATAATCAATGCCGCAAGAACTGATCGGCATTTTGCTCGATACACGGATGTACCGCGGCATACCGAATGGCAAAACCGGCCAAGAATCACTCGTCAATTATGAGATGGCAGCGGCACTCTACAATTTGGTGCCCTGTTTCCTGCGGCTGGAGGATATCCATCCCGAAAGCAAAACCTGCTTGGCCTATATCCGCATAGGGGAAACTTATGTCCGGAGGCGGATACCCCTTCCTGCGGTCATTCATAATCGCGCTTTCCAGCTGCGCCGGATGGAACAGCACAAAATTGCCCAGTTGCTGCTGCAAGGCATCCAGATTTACAACGTCCGCAACCGTTATCGCAAAGACTATATCCATGACATGTTGTTTCAAAATCCGGTTTTGCGTGAACATCTGCCTCATGCGCAAAGGGCCACGCAGCAATCTTTGGCTCATATGATGGACCAATTCGACGATCTCATTATCAAACCGTGCAGCGGAAGCATCGGCCATGGAATCATGCGTTTGTTCAAAAAAGAAGGGCAATGGCATTTAACCTGTCAATCCAAGGCTTCACGAAAGGGATGGGCTACCTTCCGCCTGCACAAGGGCCAGCTGCCATCGGCTGCGCTTCGGCGAATATTCCGCCATGCCTATTTGATTGAGGAACGAATTCCACTGCTGCGTTACAAGGGAAGACCCGTCGACCTGCGTATATCCGTGCAGCGCGGAAAAGACGGTTTGTGGCAAGTGACCGGCATGTTTGCCAAAGCCGCTCCTGCGCATACCTTTGTCACCAACATCGCGCAAGGCGGAAAAGTCATGAAGCTCGGAGACGTGCTGGACAGCGATTCAACCACTCTGGCCCGCGCCGAGCTCGAAGACTCGATTTGTTCCATTGCGCTCCAGGTGGCCTACACCCTTTCGGCGAACCTGCCGCATTTGGCCGACCTTGGATTGGACATGGGCGTGACTGAACAGGGAAGGATCTATTTTATCGAATGCAACGGAAGAGACCAACGTTACGGCTTTCGCAAAGCCGGGATGAATGAACACTGGATGGCCAGTTATCGGGAACCGATGGCCTACGGCCGTCTGCTGCTTGAACAAAACGCCCGCATTTCCCGCCAAACCCAAACGTATCATAGGGGCCTGTATTGATTTCGCTTGCATTCTGTGTCAATATTATGCAGAATGGTTGGCCATTGCCGATCCTGATGTTTTGCATTAATTAAGGGGGATATTCATGGCAAAAACGCTGTTACGGTTAATGACCGAGCTTTCTTCTCGCAAATGGATCTCTCAAACCGTAGGGGGATTTTCCAAGAGCAGGATAAGCAAGGCCTTTATCCCTTATTTTGTTCGAACATACGACATCCCTTTGCATGAAGCCGAAATGGACTGGAAGGACTATCGTTCACTGAATGATTTCTTCACGCGGAAATTAAAGCCTGGCATGCGCCCGCTTGATCTTTCGGAGCATGCTCTGATCAGTCCGGTCGATGCCAAAATCACGGCCTCCGGACCCATCTCTTCGGGCACGCTCCTTAACGTGAAGGGACAAAATTATACACTTGCCGAGCTGTTGAACCATTCTCCCCACCAGGAGAAGTACAAACATGGTTATGCCTTTGTCCTTTACCTCAGCCCTCGCGACTATCACCGCATTCATGCACCCGTAAGCGGCCACAAAATCGAGACGGAGCACGTTAAAGGCAAGGTTTACCCCGTGAACGATTTCGGACTCACCCATATGCGAGCGGTGTTAAGCCGGAATGAACGGCTGATTACCTACATTGCTCACGATTTTGGCGAAGTGGCCGTCGTCAAGGTCGGCGCCATGAACGTAAGCAGCATCCAATACGCCGATGAAACAACAAGTGCCTGGGCACAAGGCGATGATTTGGCTTATTTCGAGTTCGGTTCAACCGTCGTCCTGTTAACGCAAAGCGGGACATTTGAACCTCGAACGGACTTGCAGCCTGGAGATACCGTCAAAATGGGAACACTTCTTGGACGGTTTAAACGGGTCAATCCATAACGACTGAACGCAGGCAAAAAAGGCACAGCCCCTGAACCAGGTACTGTGCCTTTTTTGGTTTGATCGGAAAACCCGTCCGCCGCATTTCTCCCATTACGTGGTGTTGAGATTGTAAACTGTCATTAACTTAACGGATCTCGGATGGGCTTTTGCCGGTGTATTGCTTGAATTGACGACTGAAGAAAAAAATGTCGCGATACCCGAGCGCATCGGCCACCTCGGTAACGTTCATGCCTGTATGCACGAGCAGATGCTCGGCACGCTCAATGCGCATGCGGATAATGTACGATTGCACGGAGGAACCGACAAGTTCCTTGAATTTGATGGAAAAATATCGCGGGGATAATCCCGCACGAGCTGCCAGATCCTCCACGCGATGGGTTATTCCGGGATGCTGCCGGACATAATTGGCGACTTCCTGGATCACATCGGAGAGCTGGTTGCTTACTTTCCGTTCGGCAGGCGGTTCCGTATCGGCCCGCAGCAGATGAATCATAAGCTGTTTCAGAATCAGCTTGCTCTCCTCTTCCCGTCCGTACACATCGGACAAAAACAGCCTCACATACCGGGCAAGCAGATGCTCAAACTCCACCGTCTCCTGTACCGTGCGGTAGGGCTGCGGAGTTTCCGTAACATGCCCTTCCACATCAAAATGAATGTACGTGAGCACAAGCGGCTTTTGCCGATTATGAGTCGCACTGGTATGGTCGCCCGGCCGAAACAGGAAACAACTGCCCTTGCCAACCTCATACGGCTGATCATTGAGGACAACCGTACCTTCACCGCTCCATACATAAAACAAATCGTAATTCTGCATCGGTTTTTCCCGCTTCTGCCACTTCCAGCCCGGCTCGCAGACAATTTTGGCGACTGCGGGCAAAATAACAAAAGATGACGGCGATGCCTGCAGCATGTCGCCACTCCCCCTTGAATGTTGATCTCTCTTCATGCGTGCCATACTGTTCGTCCAACATAAAACGACGCACGGCACGCTCATCTATGGATGTCAGCTCCCTCCGGAGCATAAAACCATACAACCTTATCCTATTATACAGCGGAATTCACCGAAACGAAAATATGCACTTCTCCCACGCACGCCGCATGATGGCGATGCCTTCGGCCAATGCCTTCTCGTCGAGATGGGCAAATCCAAAGCAAACGGCAGAAGAGAACGGCTTCAAGTGATACCGGGCCGCATCACGAAATCGAACGCCTTCCTGCGCAGCCAACCGTTTGAACCGTTCAAAGGATTCGGAACTGCCGTTCCATGTCGCATAAACGTGCAAGCCTGCATCTCCCGGCTGCACCGTAAAAGCTTCCGGCAGCTGCCGCTCCAGCTCGTTCACGAAAAAATCATGCCGCTCCCCGTACAGGCGCGTCAACCTTCTCACATGCCGCAAATAACAGCCCCGGGTCATGAATCGGGCCAATGCACGCTGCTCCAGCAATGCGGGGGAAACGGGTTCATACAACGTTTTTGCCGCCAAAACAGGACCTACGAGGCTTTGCGGCAAAACGGCATACCCCAGCCGAACCGCCGCCGGCATCGTCTGCGAGAACGAGCCGATATAGATCACTCGCTGTTCGCGATCAAGTACTTTGAGCGGTTCGATCGGCCTGCCTCCCCACCGGAATTCGCTGTCATAGTCATCCTCAATAATGACGGCATTCCGCTCCGAAGCCCAGGTCAGCAGTTTTTTCCGACGCTCCAGGCCCAGCACCGCCCCTGTAGGATATTGTCTGGTCGGCGTAACGAACAACACGCCTGCTTCCCACGCTTGCGGAATGATTCCGCCCGCATCCACGGGAGCCGGCAGGAGACGGCCGCCTCCCGCCTTTACAGCTTGGGCAATGCCCGGATAACCTGGATTTTCCAGCACAACGGAGTCTCCTTCGGAAACGAGCAGCTGGGTCAGCAGCGTTATTCCCTGCATCGACCCGCTGAACAGCACAATCTGCGAAGGATCGGCGTGTATTCCTCTCGTCCATCTCACATGCGAGGCGATGGCCTCACGCAGTTCCAGATCCCCTGCCACGCTGCTCTGCCTCCTCCAATCACTGCGCTGGGCAGCGGCAAGCGCACTTCTCCACTCGGCTTGCGGAAAATGCTCGGCAGGCATGCGCTGCATGTTGAAATCGATGACGGGCTGGCGGACGGCGTCGATGGGCACGTCCCCGTTCACCATATGAAAGTTGGCTACCCTCTTCCCCCAAGGGGACAAGCTGATCTTGGCCTCGCGCCCAGTATACTCCTTTTCCGTCAGCGTGTCTGAAACATATGTCCCTTTCCCACGGTAGGCGCGCACGTATCCGTCTGCAAGCAGCATGTCGTACACCTGGGCAACGGATCCGCGCGAAAGATTGTATTGGCGGGCCAGATCTCGCGTCGACGGCAGCCTCGTTCCGCTTGCGAGCGTTCCCGCATGGATGGCATCGCGGAGCGCGTGATACAATGCGGCATATTTGAAACGGTGCTGGCGTTCATAGCTTTCCATGGGGAGCCAAAACTCCATAACAACCATCACCTCCACGTTACCCGATTCAAATTGGCCTATAAAAATGAATGTAAATTGGATCTATTTTATTGTCAATATAGCTTATATCTTAGAAGTACGCTCTACGACGATTCAGGCCATACCAACCAAGGGGGATCTTGCAGATGAGAAGAAAAGAATTCAGCGTGAGTGAAGAACAGGAAATCGAAGCATTTTTGAACGAGGCTTCATTTGGTTTTCTGGGAACGATTGGCACGGACGGCTCGCCTCGGGTAACGCCGCTGAACTTTGTTTATATGGAGGGATGCTTCTATTTCCATGGCAGTCTGGCCGGAGAGAAGATGAAACAGATCAAACAGGATTCCTCCGTCAGCTTTACGGTCGCCGAGGAGTTTTCCTTGATTCCTTCCTACTTCAGCGATCCCGAGCTCGCTTGCCCGGCAACCTCGTTTTTTAAAAGCGTCATGGCTTTCGGACAAGCCGAAGTCGTCTCCGACCTGCACACCAAAGGGAAGGCGCTGCAACGATTCATGGAAAAGCTTCAACCGCAGGGCGGTTACGTTCCCATCGATGCGAATGATTCCCGTTATGCAGGCCGCCTCAAAGCGGTCGCGGTGGTCCGCATCGTTCCCGAACGCCTCAGCGCCAAATTCAAATTCGGGCAAAACCTGGCGGCAGACCGGTTCGAGCACATTAACGGCGAACTGCAGCGCCGAGACGAAGGCCGGGATGCCGAAACCGCCGAAATGATGCGAAAGTACTGTCCTTTTCACCAGAAGTGACCGTTCATTGTATGTGAAAACAGGGAGCGCTTTTTCGTCTTTCCAAGCCAATTCTCCTCCTGCAACAACGCGGTGAAGTGTAATAACTGTCATTATGCGTAATTTCCGTGACGGGTTGCATGCAAGGTGATATAATGTTAGGCAGTTGAATCCCAAAGACTTGGAAGGATGAAAATAATGAATCCACTGGCTGAACAGTTGAACGAAAGTATTCAGGCAGGCAGCAGTCACGTCTACTCCATGCTGTCGCAGCTCGGAAAGGAAATCTATTTCCCGAAAGAAGGCATTCTGAGTCAGTCTGCCGAAGCGGCAAGCCTGGCCAAAACCTATAACGCAACGATTGGTATTGCCCTTGAAGGCGGCGTACCGATGCATCTTCCTGTCATTCAGGAGAAGCTCTCCGCATATGAACCCAAGGATCTGTATCCTTACGCTCCGCCTGCGGGCAAGCCTGAGCTGCGGAAAGTTTGGAGAGAGAAGTTGCTGAAGGAAACGCCTTCCCTGGAAGGCAAAAGCTTCGGCAATCCGATTGTAACCAATGCATTGACGCACGGACTCAGCATCGTAGCCGACCTGTTTGCCGATGAAGGGGACGCTGTGATTTATCCGGATAAAAACTGGGAAAATTATGAGCTGACCTTCGGAATTCGCCGTCACAGCCAGTTGGTTCATTATCCCCTGTTTAACGAAGACTTGACGTTCAACAGCGAAGGTCTGCTGAATGCACTTCTTGCACAGAAAGACAAGGGCAAAGCCATCGTGCTGCTTAACTTCCCGAACAATCCGACAGGTTACACGCCGGGTGCCGAAGAAGCAGACCTGATCGTGGATACGATTCGCCAGGCTGCGGAAGCAGGCGTCGATGTGGTTGCTGTTACGGATGATGCCTACTATGGCTTGTTCTTCGAAGATTCCATTCACGAGTCGTTGTTCGGTAAGCTGGCCGGCATTCACCCGCGGGTCCTTGCTGTCAAGATCGATGGCGCGACCAAGGAAGAATTCGTATGGGGCTTCCGCGTCGGTTTCATCACGTATGCCCACGAGGACGCCGGCGTTCTGAATGCACTGGAGCAGAAGACGCTGGGCATCATCCGTGCCACGATTTCCAGCGGTCCGCATCCGTCTCAAACCTTTGTGCTGGATGCACTCAAGGCAGAAGGGTTCGAAGCCCAAAAACGGGAGAAGTTCGAAATTATGAAAGGCCGTGCCAACAAAGTAAAGGAACTGCTTGACAGCGGCAAATACGGCGATGCACTGCAATATTATCCGTTCAACTCCGGTTATTTCATGTGCCTGAAGCTTAAAGATGTCAGTGCGGAAGCACTCCGCAACCATCTGCTGCAGCAATACGGCGTAGGTACCATCGCATTGGGAGAAACGGATTTGCGCGTAGCCTTCTCCTGCATCGAGGAGTCCTCGCTTGAGGATCTGTTTGATACCATTCATCGCAGCGTTCTGGAACTGCAAGCCAATTAAATATAGGATAAAACGCCTATTCCATAAAAACGGAGACGGGGCTGCATTGCTCTCCTCATTCCGAACACCTCTCTTGAAACATGCCCGCATGCGACAAGGGAGGTGTTCTTGCGTTTACGGAAGTGCAATCCGGCGCCCAAACCTTCTTTTTCCTTTGGAAACGGGGCACTTGCCCAATCAACTTATACCCACGGCTCATAATATACGGTGTACGCAAAGGCGTGCCAACAACGAACCGAAAGGGGAATGACCATGTCTGGCGTTGAAGAAACAAGAGGCGGTTACGGATACTGTGGCGGTGGATTCACAAGTACAGGTGCTATTCTTGTACTGTTCATCCTGCTCGTGATCATTACGAAATCGTTCCTCTGTTGTTAGTACCATAACTCCGGCGCGGTATAAACGCTTCGGCCCGAACTAACGCAAAAACGGTTGACCCGGAACTTCCCCTGGATCAACCGTTTCTTCAACTCTAAGAACTGTCGCAAATGCCATTAACCAAATAGCGAATGAGCTCTATATGTCCTCTTCTTCCTTCAACCATTTGTTTCTTTGGGATCTTCTCATCAGGTACGCAACCGCAACGCCAAGGACCAGTGCTGCCCCGATGATCCCCAAACCGTCCATTCCCGCGGTGAGCATCGGCAGCCATAGCAGGAGTGCGAAACCCGCATGGAGGTGAAAAATAAAACCAAGCACCTGGGAACGACGGCTTTCTTCGGTAATCGGATAAATCATGATCCAGAACGATTCGGCATGGGCACGGCGCAACGACCCCAGCTGGACCCCGGCGATCAGCAGGAAGAACAAATACACGCCGAGGCCAAAGTAAGTGCCTGCCGTCCACCACGTCAATAACATGCCCAGCAAAATCAGACGCACCACGATCGGAAATACTTCGGTCCGAATAAACGTTTTGGTGATCAAATACTGGTAAGCCTTCTCGGGTTTCCAAGGCAAGCCGCTTCCCCACTTGCTCAACCAGCGGCGTGCGCTGACCTTCTGCCCTGAAGATGGGACATCCACAAACCATCCCAGCGTTTGCATGACTCTCGCGCTT
Organism: Paenibacillus sp. FSL W8-0426; assembly: GCF_037969725.1. Classification (NCBI taxonomy): domain Bacteria; kingdom Bacillati; phylum Bacillota; class Bacilli; order Caryophanales; family Paenibacillaceae; genus Paenibacillus; species Paenibacillus sp. FSL W8-0426. Next base: position 5,649,406 of record NZ_CP150203.1, read on the forward strand.
TGGGATTGCTCCACTCGAATCAGGCGTTCCCAGGCTACCCGATGTTTATGCGGAATTCGCAATGCCACGAGGTAAAGCACGGCAAGCAGCAATTCGAACCAGATGCTTCGCTGCAGCGGATGCCACAACCAGGCGGCCACCGCCAGAATGACCACAGCCCAGCGCAGCAGCCGGTACCCTCGGGCTGCGCCGTATTGGACCATGCGGAGCTCCTGCCAAGCTCCATAGCTGGACACTCCTTTCCATGCGAGCAGCAGCAGCAAAAACCACCCGAACGGACGCGCATCCGCGTCGGCGCGCACATAGAGCGGCCATAACGTCACGTAAACGATCAGTAGTCCGATACACTTATAGATCACGCCGCGCGAGAAACTGTTTTTCAAATACTCTTGCATCCGATGCTCCTGCGGCCTGAGAAAAACGATGTCTGCCGGCTGTAAATACGTACGATATCCCGCAAAAATGGCCAGCGGGGCAAGCAAAAGCAACGCGACCCAGCGAATTGGAAAACCTGCAGGAATACGTTGTACGAAAGAGGTATACCAGGCGGAAAATGCAATGACCACAAACAGAAAGACCATGGCAACGCCGCTCTGGATCACGTAACCTATGTACGGAACGATGTTGTTCCAGAACCCTGTGCGTCTTTGCTTCCAAAGCTGTTTCAGATCCATGCCTAATCCCTGCCTTGCACGAGCGAATAGAACATTTGCTCCAGCGTGGCATCCGGCTGCCCGGACTGGTTCCGAAGCTCGCCCAGCGTGCCTTGGGCAATGACATGCCCGCGATGCAGCACCACGAAACGATCGCAGTAATTCTCGATGGTCGACAAAATGTGGGAACTCAGCAAAATGGATGATCCGGCCGCTTTCATCTCAAGCATGAAATCCAGCAAGGAACGTATCCCTAGCGGATCAAGCCCGAGGAAGGGTTCGTCAATGATATAGAGCGGCGGCCCGGCCACGAACGCACACATGATCATCACCTTCTGCCGCATGCCTTTGGACAGATGCGTGGACAAGCTGGCGCTCTTTTCGCGCATGCGGAACAAGTCCAGCAGCTTCTCCGTACGCTGCTTGAAATCGGCTTCCGATACGCCATAAGCCCGTGCCGTGAATTCCAAATGCTCCATGACGGTCATCTCATCATATAACTCCGGCGACTCGGGGACAAAAGCCATCGCAGACTGATAGATTTGCGCATCCTCTTCCCGCGTCTTGCCCATCACCCGCACATCGCCCTGCTGCGGGCTCATCAAACCCAAAATATGCTTCATGGTTGTGCTCTTGCCCGCGCCGTTCAGGCCAATCAGTCCAACCATCTCTCCGCGTCCGACCTGAAGGTCGATGCCATGCAATACAGGGCGCTTGGCACTGTAACCTCCGCTCAGGCCGCTGATTTGCAACACAGGTTCAGTGTTATTCATGCATCCATGCACCTCTTTCGTCAGCGATTATTGTTCGGAACGAGGCTTGTTCTCCTTGCTCCATTTCGGCGCTCCTTTGTTTTTTCGATCCTGTTCGCGCTCGGATCTGCCGCCGGCGGCTTTGCTGCCTCCGCGCTGGTTGGATATCGCTGCCCGCGCTCCGCTGCCACGGCTCGCCTGACCAGGTTTGCGCCCCTTGGAAAGGCCGGCAGCCCCTGCTGCTCCACGTTCGCCGCCTGAGCGTGCATCGGTATGCTTGTCGGATTCGATGACCTTGCCGCCGTATAGTGCACGTTCCTTGATGTCGATACCCAGTTCACGCGCAAATTTGCGCATGATAAACACCTGTTTCTCGTCCACGATCGACAGCACGATCCCGCTGCGTCCCATTCGCCCCGTTCGGCCCGCACGGTGGACATAATGTTCCGAATCGAAGGCCGGGTCATAGTTGATGACCATAGGCAAGCCTTCGATGTCTAGCCCTCTGGCCGCCACTTCGCTGGCGATCAGCAATTTGATTTTTCCGTTGCGGAAGCTGGACAGCACGTTGCTGCGCGTCACTTTGTCGGCATCCCCGTACAATGCGGCGGCGGACAAGCCGAGATGGTTCATTTTCGCCTCAACCTCGCCAATGTCCTCGGTTGCGTTGACAAAAACGATGGCCCGATCCGGATTATATTGTCTTACCAGACGACGCAGCAGGTCGATTTTATCCCGTTCCTCCCCGACGAAGTAATAATGCTCCAATCCTGAAGCCGTAGCTTGGTCCGGCGCAATCCCGATATGCACCGGTTCCTTCATTTCGCGTTTGGCCAGCGCCGACGTATGTTCGTCCATCGTGGCCGACAGGAAGACGAGTTGACGATCCCGCAGCGCGCTTCGCAGAATGAAATCCACGTCGCTGGCTCCGCCAAGCTGGAACACCTGATCCGCTTCATCGATCACGATCGTCGATACGTTGTGCATTTTCAGCTTTTTCATCGTAATCAATTCCTTGAGCCGTCCTGGCGTACCTACGACCAATTCCGGGTGTTCACGCAATTTCTCTACCTGACGTTTAACCGCTGCGCCTCCGATGAGTCCCAGCACGCCAATGCCGCGACCTTCTCCATACCGTTGTCCCTCCCGCACGATTTGCATGGCGAGCTCTTGAGTCGGGGCGATGACCAGCTTCTGCGTTCCTTTCACGTCGCTTTTGACGGTTTGCAGCAGCGGCAGCAAATATGCCAGCGTTTTGCCTGTTCCCGTTTGGGATTTGGCGACTACGTCGCGCCCTTCCAGCATGACCGGGATCGTCTGAGCCTGCACGGGGGAAGGCTGTGTAATGTCATGGCTGGCCAGTACCGCTTCCAGGTCCTGATCCACGCCAATTGAAGCAAATGTTTCATTCGTCATGATTGTCCATCCTTATTTAAAGTAATAGTTGCGCCAGTCTATCTTCACATTACCTTTCATTATATGCGAAAAAAGTCCACACACCAAATATCGGTTTGCAAAAAGTGGCATGTTCAAAAAAAATAAAGCCCCTCGCGGAGCTTTTTCGGATGTTCCATATGATAAAACGATGGGTGCGACCTTATTTCTGATTCATCATGCCGTGGGTCAGACGGTCGGCAAGACGTGGGAACAGCTGGTACAGGCGTATGCCCGCCGACGCCAGTCGGGGCAGATTCACTTCTTCCTTGCGTTTCTTCATCGCCCGGATCATGTGCGCGGCAACATCCTCCGGCTTCAGCATCATCCAGCGCACATTGTTGACATAGTTACCGGACGGGTCGGCACGGTCGAAAAACGGCGTATCGATCGGTCCTGGATTAATCGTGGTCACCACCACGCCCGTTTTGCGCAACTCCTGGCGCAGCGCATTGCTAAAACCAAGAACGGCATGTTTCGTCGCCGTGTAGGAAGCCGACTTGGCTGTACCGATCTTTCCGGCCATAGAGGCCACATTGACGATCTGGCCCTTGCCACGTTTCAGCATTTGGGGCAGCACGGCTTTTGTACAGCGCACAATCCCCATGTAGTTGACATTCATCATCTCTTCGAACTCCTGCACCGTCATGTCTGCGATTGCCGCAAACCTGCCGTAGCCTGCATTGTTCACCAAAATGTCCACTTGGCCGTACTTCTTCATCACGCTGTCCACGGCTGCCTGAACCTGTGTATCATCGGTGACATCCAGCTCAAGCAATTCATGTCGTCCTGTTAACGAAGCTCCGATTCCTTCGAGCCTGTCCCGCGAACGGGCAGCCAAAACGGGAATGGCACCTTCTTCAATCAGCATTCGGGCACAGAGCTCGCCGATGCCGCTCGATGCGCCCGTAATGAAAACGATCTGGTCCTTCAACATATCCGAAATCCTCCCGTAATGAACGCTAATGCCCTTTCAGGCGTTTGGTTCCATTTTACGAGATCATGACTTGAATATCCATCTCACCGATACCGTCCATCATAAGCGGTATGCATAGTGCTTTCGAGGCATTGAACTCCGTCAGATGTTCCGACTTCATGACTTGTGGAGGCGTAATGTCTACAACTACGCCCTGGCTGGATAGTATGGTGCTTGCATTCCCGCTGATCATGTTGCCAAGCTCCGAAATGGCGCTTTTGCTCATGTCATCCATCTCCGTAATCACAAAACCGCCCATCATGGCAGAAACGATTTTGAGCGCAACCTGCTCCTGAATGCCAAATACGATGTTTCCGCTCAGCTGCCCTGTCATGCCGATCACGATCCAAACATGGTCAGCAATGTACTCCACGTTCTTCACGCCCAGATTCCCGGTGGAAGGTGAAACCTGAATAAGTTGCTCAAATACGTTTCGCGCGGATTCCAGGAAAGGATTAATCACTTCCGCTTTCACTGTTTAATGTCCCCCTTACACTGGGTTATGGGTCACACACCAAAAGTCCCATTTTCAATAATTTCATTATACTTTATCACGTCCAAGAATTCATCATGAATTCGGCAAGGCATGTGCTCTATAATTTATCGTCATTGATAGATCAAATGTTTATAGCTGTTATTGGCGAATTCTCACAGCTTTTCTCCCCTGCCGGGCAAGAATTGGCGATTCCAGGGGGTAGAACTTTGGTTTTAGGACTATTTTACCTATATTTCGATGAGCTTCGGCGGGGAAAGAGAAAAATCATGTCCAGTGATATATGTACCAACCCGTTGTACAGATTGTGCAAAAGTTGCTTCCATCTGCTTCATTGCCGTGCTGCCCCGTTTCCCATATAATTTAAAGTAACAGAACGATGACATGTTTGCGGGATTTTTTTACTCCCCCCTATATAAGTTGAACTATATATTTACACAACAACGGAGAGGACAGAACAAATCTGGAGAAGCGAAGCGTTCGCTTAAAGCTTTCTGAAAGAAAGCTGCATCGGAAGCGTAGGCTTATCCCCGGATTTCCCTCTTTGAGACAAAATTCAAAAAAATCTGGGGATAACAGCGATCGGAAGATGGTTCTGACCGCGCAGTGGTCCCGTGTAAAATCTTTTATTCAACTTATATAGTTGACAAGTTGATCGCAAGGAGGCCAACCATGAATATCAGCCAACTGGAAACGCTGATTACGATTTCCAAAACGATGAGCTTCCGCAAGGCAGGCGAGCTTTTGAATCTGACTCAACCTGCCGTTTCCGCCCAGATCAAAAGTCTGGAGGACGAATTCAACACCGTGCTCGTGGATCGCAATCAGCCCGTTACCCTCACGGACCGGGGGAAAGTATTTTTGGAGCATGCAGAGCGCATGCTGGATATCGTGGATGAGCTGAAGCAAAAACTCTCGGATCTGGATGAGACCCCTCAAGGACATATCGTATTAGGGACAACCACTTCCATTGCCATTCAGATTTTGCCGCGCGTGCTGTCCTATTTTCAGGATCAATTTCCCTTGATCAAGACGAGCATTCAATCCATGCCCTCCTCGCAAATTTATACGCTGGTGGAGAGCGGGTTAATCGATATCGGCATCGGTTATCTGACGGAGCGCAATCCAAACCTGAATACGTCCGTGTTGTATTATGATACGTTTGAACTCATTGTTTCTCCTGCCCATCCTTTGGCCAAACTAAAACATGCTTCAGTGGACGTACTGCGCGATATCCCGCTGATCCTGCTGTCGCCGGACACGGTTGGCCGCAAGTTTACGGAAGGCATTCTCAAAAAACACGGCATCGAACCGAATGTGGTCATGGAGCTGTCCAGCAGCGAGGAAATCAAAAGGATGGTTGAAATCAACCTCGGAGCCTCGATCATTTCCAAGCAGTCGGTCGCGCATGAACTCCGGCAAGGGACGCTGAAAATGATCCCGCTCGGCGAGCTTGAAGTCAGCCATCCTGTGGGCGTCATTTACAAAGCAAGCCGTTATCTCAACTCGGCCATGCAGCAGTTTTTGAGCGACCTCAAAGGCATGCCTGAAACGCAGTTCATCAGTTCGGAATAAGAAATTTGCCCGAGAAAGGAAGAACAGTCATGAAATTCGATCTTCATACCCACCATTTTCGCTGCGGTCATGCAGACGGAAACATTCGCGATTACATCGAAGCAGGCATCCGTGCCGGACTGCAAGCGATCGGCATCTCCGATCATACGCCGTATTTCGGCAGCGAAGAAGAGCATGCATTCCCCCGAATTGCCATGGCTAAGTCGGAATTGCGTCATTACGTGGAAGAAGTGCTTGCATTGAAAGCCGAATATGCAGGCAAAATCGACGTTCTGCTTGGCATCGAGTCCGACTTTTTCCCAGCCCATGCCGAGTTATACCGAAGCACGCTTGGTCAATATCCTTTTGATTATGTGATTGGTTCCGTCCACCATACCGAAGATGTCAGCATCTTCAACAAAACACGTTGGAAAGGACTAAGCGATGCAAGAAAGATCGAAGTCAAAGAAAAGTATTACGATTTGATCAGCCAATCTGCACGCAGCGGCATGTTCCAGATTCTCGGCCATATCGACGCCATGAAGGGCAACTATCCTCCTTTCTCGGAAATCAAGACGGATCAAGCGATCGATCATACGCTTAAAGTCATTGCCGAATGCAACGTGGCCATCGAAATCAACACTTCAGGCAAAACCAAACTGAGCGGCGGCTGGTATCCTTCGGATGCCATTTTGGAAAGAGCCCGTTTTTACGGGGTCAAAGTCACGTTCGGATCGGATGCCCACAAGCCTGCACGCGTAGGAGACGAACTGGAAGCGGTCCGCGACAGGCTGAAGCAGATCGGTTTTACCGACTGGGTATATTTCAAACAGAAGCAGATGCAGGTGGTGCCACTGTAACCATAACCCGTTGCCAAGAGCAGTGCTCTCTTCAGGCAATGGGTTTCTTTTTGTTCATGGAACCCTGATTCTGGAGGCAAAAAAAATGAACCCGTTCGCACGGGTCCCAACAGCATAATCTATTTATCAAAAAGGGGGTCATGAGATAAGTTTACCCCTTGTCTGTTAGAGTTCAATTGCAGCTATATTTCAATTGTGTAACAAATGATCGATGTTTGTTACATCCTGATGGCTAATATAAATTATGCGCTTCAGGTTTGCCGAATGCCACCGGTTGCAACGTATGCAGAAAATCTTGTTTTTGAGCGAATTCATGCTGTTCCTTGCAAATGCCGTAAATGTGCACGTCCAGCTCATGGCCTGGCATGGCTGCATCCGCCCGAGCCGGCCCGTATGACGCAATTGTCCGTTCCCGGCTCATCCCGAGTTTGCGCAGTACCTGAAGGGACATTTGGTTTGCTTCATAACAGCGTGCCTCCACTTTGGAGAGCTGCAATTCGCCAAAACCAAATTGCAGCAAACGGCGTACAGCTTCCGTCGCGACGCCTTTGCCCCACATCGACTTGTCCACAATGTACCCCACTTGCGCGGTTCGCCCATGTTCGTTCCAATTCTGAAAGGAAGCAAGGCCAATTACGCTTCCCGTCTCCCTCCAGCAAATGCCGTAATGAATCGAATCGAGATTGGCGCTGCTGCTGCGGATTTGATTCAGCAGTCTTCTCGCACGAATGGGCGCAGGCTGACTCCCCCTGTTCACGTACTGGATAACCTGCGGATCGGAAAGCAAATCGGCGATCATGCCGAAATCGCTCTGGCGCAATGTCCGCAAAACCAGACGCTCCGTCTGCAGCATGGGCAATCCTTCCATCAGCATCTCTCGCGTCAACATGATCATCGCTCCTTTTGCCTGTCGAATAAGGTTCCGATAAGACAAGCTTGCTCCCAAGAAATTCCGGCAGCAACCGTATGCATCGACGATCCAAATCAAAGTGTAGCTTTCCTTCAAACGCCCTTTTCTATACTGCGGCTCTATTGATCCTGCAAACCGCGATAAACGCCTGTTCGCAGCTCACGGATATAAAAATCCAGAAACGGCACATTGGCCTGCTCCGCCGCGCGCACCTCTTGTTCGATATCATAAGGGACACGCACGAATTGCAGATTAAAGGCACTTTTAACATCATTGCTGTTTTCGCCTTCGATAATGCAATAGGACGCTTGAGTCATATCCAGAGGATTGCCCACGCTTCCAACATTAAAAAGCATCTTGCCGTTCAGATGCTGCAAAAACGCATTGTGCACATCACCATAACCGACGATATCGGCTGTTCCGAATCCCGTCGCCTCTTCCGGAGCATCGAACATCGCCATTCTCTGCTCCAGCTCATCCCATGGCTGCACGCGATGATATACGCTCTTCGGCGAAGCATGCACCAGACGGATGGCACGCCCGCTAAGCCGAAGCTCATAGCTGAACGGAAGATTGGCCAAATAGGCCAGGCGGTTTGCTCCCAACCGTTCTGCCTGCCAGGTGAAATTTTCATTGTCCTTGTTCACGGCCACCAACTCGTCCCAATTGCCGCGGATCACCTGCTCGCAGGTTGTTCTCACGGAATCCACAGCCTCGGCAGGTGCCGGGCCTTTGCCCACGAGGTCGCCGAGACAAAATATGCGCGTGATTCCGCGATGACGAATATTATCCAGCACTGCATTCCACGCCGTCATGTTACCATGAATGTCCGAAACGATCGCTATTCTTTCCATCCGGCTGCCCTCCTTTGCCAAGATCATATTTATATGTTCTCCAATGAAGCGGACGATCCTGCCGTTCTTTCAGGCATCCCTTTAAGTTGAAATACCGTTAACTCCGGCCTGCACAAAAACCGGATCGGCAGCTGTGTCATGCCAAACCCTCGGTTAACGTAGACCGGCATCCGCTGCTGCCCAACGTGATACAAGCCTTTAATATACTTGCGGGAACCCCGTGGTGTCGTCATCGCCCCAAGCAAAGGAAAACGCACCTGCCCTCCATGGCTGTGTCCGGATAGCTGCATTCCAAAGCCGAGGGGAGCGGCGAAATCTGCATAATCCGGCTCATGCATCAGCAGCAGCTTCCATATTCCGTCGTCCAAGCCCTGAACTGCCTTTTGTGGATCCGGATTGCCCGTGAGCCCATCATCCAGACCGACCAACGCAATCCGGGAATTACCGTTTTGCAGCACGGCATGACTATTGCATAACAAAATAAATCCGGCCTCCTGAAGCATGGCGGCTACTTGATTCTGCTCTTTGCCCCGATAATCATGGTTCCCCAACACTGCGAATTTACCATACTTCGCTTGCATGGAGCCCAGCACGGAAATATAGTCACGCATCGGAGCGGCTTCCCGTTCGACCATATCTCCGGTAAAACAAATCACATCCGGCTGCAGCTCCCCGATTGCGGAAGCGAGCTTCTGTACCTGCTTCAGATGGGTATGGAATCCGAGGTGCACGTCACTGAACTGGACGATGCGCAGCCCGTTCCATTCCTTGGGGAATCCCGGCAAACTCAGATCGACTTTCACCACATCGAGTAAGCGAGGCTCCCATAAGGCATACCCTCCAGAGAAAATAGCGGCTATGGCCAACATCAACCTTTTTTTGAGCCGATCACCCCATCGGGAGGCGTCATGATTTTTCTCCTCTCCGGGGAATAAAGGGGGGGCTGTGTGAAGATTCGGGATTCGAGACGACGGTTGGCTGTTTCTGTGTCCGTAGTTTCCCATTCCTGTCTCACCATCCGCTCATATTAATTCCATCAGTATATCATATTCTTTACCCATTCACGCTCCCCTTTTCTGTGTTACGGGTCGGGGGATGTATTTGTTATATTTATGCCGAATGCGTTCAAGCGAAACATGTTCAGTCGAGGAAAAAAAAGAAGCCGAATCCTCGGCTCCTTTGTTCGTGTTCGTGGTTTGTTCCTTTGGCAAAACGGAACTACATGCCCAACCAACGCTTGAACATGTGTTTCGTTGTTTGTTTGTTCATTTCTGCAATGGATGTCGTAAGCGGTATGCCTTTTGGACAGGAACGAACGCAGTTTTGCGAGTTTCCGCAACCTTCGATGCCCCCGGACTCCATGATGGCGTCCAGGCGCTCCTCCGCGTTCATTTCACCTGTCGGATGAGCATTGAACAACCGTACCTGCGACAGTGGCGCTGGTCCCATGAAGTTGGTCTTCTCATTGACGTTCGGGCAAGCTTCCAGACATACGCCGCAGGTCATGCATTTGGACAATTCGTACGCCCACTGGCGTTTTTTCTCGGGCATCCGTGGTCCTGGCCCAAGATCGTATGTGCCGTCGATCGGAATCCAGGCTTTGACCTTTTTGAGCGAGTTAAACATGCGGCTCCGGTCAATGACGAGGTCACGTACGACCGGGAACGTTTTCATCGGCTCGATCCGGATCGGCTGTTCCAATTTGTCGATCAAAGCGGCACAAGCCTGACGCGGCTTACCGTTAATCACCATCGAACAGGCGCCGCAAACCTCTTCGAGACAGTTCGATTCCCAACATACAGGGGCAATCGACTCTCCCTTGTTATTGACGGGATTGCGCTGAATTTCCATCAGGGCGCTAATCACGTTCATGTTCGGGCGATAGGGAAGCTCGAATTCTTCATTGTACGGAGATGACTCCGGACTGTCTTGACGGGTAATGATAAACTTGACGGTTTTGCTGGCTGTTGCTGTTTCCGCCATATCGCTGTCCCCTCCTTGTGGTGACGATGATTGATCGTTGCTCGTTATTAGGATCGATAGTGTCAGCACACAGTCACTCCGCTGCAAAAGTTACTTCCGATCGCTGTTATCCCCGGATTTTCTGGAACGCTTCGCTTCTTCAGTAATCTTTTGACGCTTCGTTTGATGTGCAATCCATTTCATCCTGCTAGACATCAACGTAAATAATCTTTGGGACGTATTCAGAGGAAGCGCCGCTTCTACAGGATATTGCCGCTACCTCCGCTACGCCGTGCAGCACTGCAACGTTTTACTGAAAATTGCAATATTCATGCTGGAATATAGCATTTAAAAGCTTACTGTACGCTTCGCTTCTTCAGTAATCTTTTGACGCTTCGTTTGATGTGCAATCCATTTCATCCTGCTAAACATCAACGTAAATAATCTACTTAATCTTTAGAATAGTCGCGTACCCGCGGCGGGATCAAGGAAACGTCCACAGGCTCGTACGAGATTTGCGGGCCGTCGGCTGTCCATGTCGCGATCGTTGTTTTGAGGAACTCCTCGTCGTTGCGTTTCGCAAATTCAGGCTTGTAGTGTGCGCCGCGGCTCTCGTTTCTGAGCAGCGCGCCCAGCGTCATCGCTTCGGCCAATTCGAGCATGTTCCACAGCTGACGGGTAAATGCCGCTCCCGGGTTGTTCCAGCCGGATGTGTCGTACATGTTGATTTTCCGGTAACGCTCTTTCAGTTCCTTGATTTTGCCGATCGTTGCTTCGAGCTTGTCGTTGTAACGAACCACCGTCATGTTGGCGGTCATCCACTCGCCCAGCTCTTTATGGATCACGTAGGCATTTTCGTTGCCTTGCATTTTCAGGATGCCTTCGTATTTGTCGGTTTGGCGCTTCGTGTATCCGTCAAACACGCTGGAACTGATGTCTGCCGACGACTTTTTGAGTCCTTTGATGTATTCAACCGCTTTGGGGCCTGCGACCATGCCGCCGTAGATGGCGGACACGAGCGAGTTCGCGCCCAGACGGTTTGCGCCGTGGTATTGATATTCGCATTCTCCGGCAGCGAACAATCCCGGAATGTTGGTCATCTGATTGTAATCGACCCACATGCCGCCCATCGAGTAGTGGACCGCCGGGAAAATTTTCATCGGGATTTTGCGCGGATCGTCGCCCATGAATTTTTCGTAAATCTCGATGATGCCGCCCAGCTTGACGTCGAGTTCTTTCGGGTCTTTGTGGGACAGGTCCAGATAAACCATGTTTTCCCCGTTAACGCCCAGCCCCATGTCCACGCACACGCTGAAGATTTCGCGGGTTGCAATGTCGCGCGGGACCAGGTTACCGTAGGACGGATATTTTTCTTCAAGGAAGTACCATGGTTTTCCGTCTTTGTACGTCCAGATCCGTCCGCCTTCGCCGCGTGCCGATTCGGACATCAGGCGCAGCTTGTCATCCCCCGGGATGGCTGTCGGGTGAATCTGGATGAACTCACCGTTGGCATAGTTCACGCCTTGTTGATACACCGCGCTTGCAGCCGTGCCCGTGTTGATGACCGAGTTCGTCGTTTTGCCGAAAATGATGCCCGGCCCGCCGCTGGCGAGAATAACCGCTTCCGCAGGGAACGTCTGCACCTTCATCGTTTTCAGGTCCTGCGCTACGATGCCGCGGCAAATGCCTTCGTCGTCAATAACGGCCTGCAGGAACTCCCAGTTCTCGTATTTTGTGACGAGTCCGGCAGCTTCCCAGCGGCGCACCTGCTCATCGAGCGCATACAGCAGCTGTTGGCCTGTCGTTGCACCCGCAAATGCGGTGCGGTGATGCTTCGTTCCGCCGAAACGGCGGAAATCGAGCAATCCTTCCGGCGTGCGGTTAAACATAACGCCCATCCGGTCCATCAGGTGAATAATGCCCGGTGCTGCTTCACACATCGCTTTGACCGGAGGCTGATTGGCAAGAAAGTCGCCGCCGTACACCGTATCGTCAAAGTGTACCCACGGGGAATCGCCTTCCCCCTTGGTGTTTACCGCGCCGTTGATGCCGCCCTGGGCGCATACGGAGTGGGATCTTTTTACGGGTACCAGCGAAAATAAATGAACATGGACTCCGGCTTCAGCCGATTTGATCGTCGCCATCAAACCTGCGAGACCTCCGCCCACGATGATTACGTTAGATGATGCCATTTCTTTCACTCCCTTATATGTCGGCATTGAGCCCAATGCTTAGATGAAAACCGATTTGACTGCTTCGATCATTGAAGTGGTCGTTTGGAAATCCACGTTACGGAACGCGATCAGCGATGCGATGAACATGATCGACACGATGCCGAACAAGCTCATGCAAATGTAGGAGGATACGCGTTGAGCACGCGGCCCGACGGTAATGCCCCAACTGACGAGGAACGACCACAGACCGTTCGCGAAGTGGTAGGAAGCCGCGATCACGCTGATCAAGTATAAAATGAACGTCACGGGATTCGTTACGACATCATGGATGATGCCTCCAAGTTCCTCATGCGTGACCTTGCCGAGCGCAACCTGTACCCGCGTCTCCCAAACGTGCCAGATGACGAATACAAAGGTAATGACGCCGCTGACCCGCTGAAGCGTATAACGCCAGTTGCGCTCATTGCCAAAGCGGCCAACGTTGGGCTTCGCCTGATAGGCTATATACAGTCCATACACGCCGTGATAGAATAGCGGCAACCAGATCAAGAGCGTTTCAAGTACGATCACGAGCGGCAGGCTGTTCAGAAAAGCAACAGCGCCGTTGAAGCCTTCTTTGCCGCCCTCTACCGCAGAGAAGTTTGTCACCAGATGCTCAATGAAAAACAAACTGAGCGGGATGACGCCAAGCAGGGAGTGCAGCTTTCTGGAGTAAAACCCTTTCATAAAATGTCGTTCCCCTTTCGAAATAACAACGTTTTCATAAATTCGTTCACACATCCGATGAGTTGATCTCCCCAATGGGGGGATTCAAACAAATTGTTCTGTTTTATTCAGGTGTGAACAACTTGTGTCACAATTCATGTTACTCTTTTTTTTCTTATAAGGGAATTGCAATATAATTATTAAAAGATATACCCTATATGCATAAGGGATAAACACTGATGCATCTTTTCTTACCTTAAAGGAACGCCACCATCTATGACAATCATCACTCTCACTGGAAATGGGGTCTGCCGACATGTTCGAGGAATTAAACGCATTTGCCGCAGTTGTGGAGCAATCCAGCTTGAACCGCGCCTCCAAACTGTTGAATCTGTCTCAACCTGCTCTCTCGCGCAAAATTGCCAAACTGGAAGACGAGCTCGGGGTCACTCTCTTCCATCGCCGCGGCAAACGTCTGGAGCTGACCAGCGTGGGGCAGCTCGCTTACACCTTTGCCGTGGAGCAGCAGCAGCAGCAGCACAAATTTTTGACCATGCTGGCACAATATAAAGAAGAAGAACAGAGCTCAATCACGCTGGGAGCCAGTCTCACGACGCTCCAAACGACGCTTCCGCCGCTCGTAAACGCCTTCATGGAGAAACACCCCAATGCGGAAATCAAGCTGCTGACAGGCAAAACCCATGAGATCGTCTCCTTTGTCCGGGAAAGGAAGGCCGATGTCGGCATCGTTGCATCTTCCATCAATGAAGCGGGTCTGAACTGCATTCCGCTGTTCGATGACCATCTTGAGCTGGTTGTTCCGCGAACGCATTCGCTCGCCGGACAGGAGGCAGGCATGGAGCACCTGCAGGATTTGCCGATGATCATTTTTTCCAAAGGCACTTGGTACCGCAAACTCACCGATGACCTGTTTCAGCGCTGCGGGGTCATGCCTGACATACGCATGGAGATCGACTCGTTCGAAGCCATCATTCGGCTCCTTCCTACGGGAAAAGCGGCGGCACTGCTGCCCAAATCGTATCTTCGCCCCCAACTGCTGGCCGACAATGACCTGGTATCCGTTTATTTGCCCCAGCTTCAGCAAACCCGCCGCACCACAAGCATGATCTACGGCGGAAAGGAATTCCTGAGCGAAACGGCCAGGCAATGGGTCAAGGAGACGGCCGCTTTATTTACGACGAAAGCGCCGTTATCCTCCAGGAGGACAACGACGCCTACGTAAAATACACGGCGATGTAGATCGCCTAAGAAGCAATACATCAGCCTTCCTGACTGACGACCTGTTCTTCGAACCGTTCAATGTCGTCATTATTGCCGATGATGACCATAATGTCTCCCAATTGCAGCGTGTCCAGCGCAGTCGGAGCAATGATGACCCCGGCTTCCTTCTGCAGCGCCACGATGCTGATATTGAAGCGGACGCGCGCATTCAGGGTGGACAAGGTCGTATTGTGCATGCAGGCTGGAACCTTCATCTCCACGATGCTGTAATTATTGGAAAGTTCAATGTAATCCATCAGGTTCGGAGTCACGAGCTGGTGTGCCACACGAATGCCCATGTCACGCTCGGGATAGACCACGCGATCGATGCCCAGTTTGTCCAGGGCGCGTCCGTGCAGCACGGAAATGGCCTTGGCCACAACGGTTTTCACGCCAAGTTCCTTCAACAGAATCGCCGTGAGAATGCTCGTTTGAATATCGTCACCGATCGCCACGATGCCGCAGTCGAAATTGCGGATGCCGAGGGAACGAAGCACTTCCTCGTCCGTGGCATCCGCAACGACGGCATGCGTGACCAATTCGCTCATATCCTCCACAACCTCTTCGTTCTTATCGATGCCCAGCACCTCATAACCAAGCTCCATTAATTCCTGCGCCAGGCTTGAGCCGAAACGCCCGAGCCCGATGACCGCAAACTGCTGTGTTCTCATCGTTTTTCACGAACCCCTTATCCAATAATCATTTTGCCCTCAGGATACCTGTACAGTTCCTTACCCTTTTTCTGCGTAAGCGCATATGCCAGCGTGACCGGACCCAATCTTCCCACAAACATTGTCAGACAGATCATCACTTTGCCAAAGGTCGTCAGCTTCAACGTAAGCCCCATGGACAGACCTACCGTGCTGAATGCGGAAGTGGTTTCGAACAGGATCACCAGGAAGCTGCTGTCCTCCGTCGTACTGAGCACCATCGTCACGCCGATGATAAGCAGCAAGGCCAGCAGCGTGATCGTCAGCGCTTTGAAAATCCGTTCCTGCACCAGCCGGTAGCGAAAAAACACGATATCTTCCCGCCCGCGCATCATCGCGATGACGGCCCCGGCCATGATGAGAAACGTGGTTGTTTTAATGCCCCCACCCGTCGAGCCGGGGGAAGCCCCGATAAACATCAATATAATGATAAAAAATTGCGTGGCCTGCCTGAGGCCGGCAATATCCACCGTGTTGGCCCCTGCCGTACGCGGGGTAACCGATTGAAAGAACGATCCCAATATTTTGCCGCCCCAGTTCAGTCCGCCAAGCGTGCGTGGATTGTTGAATTCAAATATAAAAATGACAAGCGCGCCGAACACGATCAGCAGCCCGGTCATCATGAGCACCACTTTGGTATGAAGCGAAAGCTTGCGCGTTTTGCGATATTCCGCCAGATCGGACAACACGACGAACCCGATGCCGCCGGACACGATCAGGAACATCGCCGTAAAATTCACCATTGGATCATACACATACCCCGTCAGGCTGCGGAAATCCCCGAATAAGTCGAACCCTGCATTGTTGAACATCGAAATTGCATGCCAGTAGCCGTAATATGCCGCTTTTCCCAGCGGCATGTCGAACGCCCAACGTATGGCGAAAAGGGTCCCGCAAGCTGCTTCGAGAATAAGGGAGTATGCCACGACTTTGCGAATTAACCGCACGATGCCTTCCATCGTGCTCTGGTTCATCGCCTCCTGCAGGATCAACCGCTCGCGCAGCGAGATTCGCCGTTTGAAGGCAATGGCCACAAGCGTTGACATCGTCATGAATCCCAGCCCGCCGATCTGGATCAGCACGGCAATGATTACCTGGCCGAACACCGAGAAATGCGTGCCTGTATCCACGACGACCAGTCCTGTGACACATACTGCGGAGGTTGCCGTGAACAGCGCATCGATAAACGGCAGGCTCTCCCCGTTTCTGCCGGATAGCGGTAGCATCAGAATGAACGTGCCGAGCAAGATAATGCCCGCAAAACCCAAAACGAGAATACGCGGCGGAGATTGCAGCAGCGATCGAAACATCGGTTTCACTTGGTTATCGACCCCCTTTGCCGAAATGAAAATGACTCCATCTGATGGAGTCCTGTCCGAAGTCACGCAAGGCATACCCATGGTGGATGCGCTAACAGGCGTCTATTCGGCTCATGATGAATATATCGTGTTTCTGTATCATTTCCCGTAACGCCGCATATAGTGCTTGGCGGGTTATTTTTATTCGTTCCCTTGTTTGGCCGAAGCATGCGATTTATACGCATTGGCATCAAAAATTATAAGCGTTCCGCTTCTTGCAAACAAAACGGCTTTTCCCGGAAATAGCATCGAATTTCGCCGAATTGGGAAAAACTCTGATATGTGGATGAATGAAACCAACTGTTTCGATCGTTTTCATTCATTTTCAGGGATTTGCACCCGTTCTCGTTCCGGGATTGGCGCTCCATATCCACCCTATGATATCTTTACTGTTATAACACATGGTTAAAGGAGGAAACATATTCAATGAATCCCTTAGGGCAGCCTCTGCGGGTTAAGGCCAATTTCAAGCGCTTGGGGTTGCTTGCGGCGATCGGTCTGATTTTATTTGCGGTGCTGCAGATTTTCCCATCCACCTCAACACAAACGACGGATATCCAGTCTGCACCTATTATTACCAAGGCACAGGCGGTGCAATCTGCCCGATCCTTCGCGGCGTCCCTGCCAGACTATTCTCTTCCTGTCGACGAGGACGATGCGCTGGTCACGTACCATACCCATTCCGATGTGTACGGGTATATGGCCAAAACCAAACAGCTGAACGATTACAACCGGAAATGGGAAGAACAATACCCTTATGACGTGTTTCGGGTCCGACTGCCCGATGAGGTCAAAGGCGGTTATCTGCATGTTGACGTACATATGAGAACAGGTAAAGTTGTAGCTTTCAAACACGAGCTTCCTTCTTCATTATACGCATCCATCGAAGCGGAACCGGACAAGAGCAAAACCAACTCCGCCTTGCGGCTGGCTGAAGACAATATGACGTTGGAGCAAAAAGTGCAAAGCGTTGCAGGCATTGTAAAAGAGTTCGGATACGATGCTTCGCAATTGGAACTGGAAACCGGAGAAAACGACGGGGGGCTTGTATACTCCGATCCCACGAAACAAATTGGCGATTCCCGGCTTGAACTCCGCTTTACCTTCCAAAATGAAGAAGTCCGTTCGTTTGACGCCGTCTTCTCCGTACCTGACGCGCACAATGCATATGTAAACCAACAGACTCGTCAGGCCAACTGGATGACGTACGCCGGCTATGGATTTCTAACGTTTGTCCTTGGCGTGCTCGCCATCATTTACAGCATCCTGACCCGGTCCCATACGTCGTTCAAACGGGGCTTTGTGCTGGCACTGGTGCACTTCGCCGCTTCCGTCATCGGCACGCTGAATATGATGCCGCTTTTCGAAGCCCAAGGATTGTCCAGCTTTATGCTTGTGTTTCTAATGGTCATTCAACTGGGCGTCAATCTGGTCATGAGCGCAACGATCTACTTGTCTCTCGTGGCCGGCGACGGCATGTGGCGCAAAATCGGTTATAATCCTTGGCCTCGTGCCAAAGAACCCGGTTACGGAAAATACGTGCTGGACAGCATGGTTGTCGGTTATTTGTGGGCCTTCATTCTGCTCGGCGTGCAGTCCATTTTGTTTCTCGTTCTGGAAAACAGCATCGGGACCTGGTCAACCACCTCGGCAGACCAATCCACGTATAATATGACATACGCATGGGTTTTCCCGATCATGGCATGGATGGCAGGGATCGGCGAAGAAGCGGTATATCGCCTGTTCGGCATACGCATGATGCAAAAAATCGTGCGCAATACGTTTATCGCCTGCTTGATCCCTACGCTGATATGGGCGCTCGGACACACCCTGTATCCGATTTATCCCGTCATTACGCGTCCGATCGAACTGACGGTCATCGGTTTGTTGTTCAGTCTGATCATGCTGCGGCACGGTTTTATCGCGGTCGTATTCAGCCACGTCATTTTCGACAGCTTGTTGATGGGTCTTAGCCTGATATTCATGGGAGACGTACTGAACGTTTCTGCCGGGATATTCTGGATCGTGCTTCCAGCCATCGTGGGTTACGTGATCTATCGTTTCAATCCACGCAAAAAAGAGAAGCCGTATGTTACGACTCCTCATCACGAAGCGCTGCAATAATTTGTTTGGCGAGCTTGTCGCCGATCGAGAGAGGCCGGAAGTCTTCGACGCTGGCCTCTTTGATTTTGCGCAAAGACCCGAAATGCTTCAGCAGCAGCTTGCGCCGCTTCTCTCCAATACCCGGAATCGAATCGAGCTTGGAGGTAACCATCGATTTGCCGCGCTGCTCGCGGTGAAACGAAATGGCGAAGCGGTGAACCTCCTCCTGGATGCGCTGCAACAAGTAAAATTCCTGGCTGTCGCGCGGCAAAGCCACGACTTCCGGCGGATTGCCGATCATGAGCTGCGACGTTTTGTGCTTGGCATCCTTGACCAGGCCGCATACGGGAATGTACAGCCCGAGTTCATTTTCCAGCACGTCCACGGCTGCCGAAATTTGCCCTTTGCCGCCATCCACCACGATCAGGTCCGGCATGGTCAGGTTTTCCTTCAGCACGCGTTCATAACGCCGCCGGATAACCTCTCTCATCGTTTCGTAATCATCCGGTCCTTCGACCGAACGTATTTTGTACTTGCGGTATTCCTTTTTGTCCGGTTTGCCGTCGGTAAACACGATCATGGCCGAAACCGGGTTCGTTCCCTGAATGTTGGAGTTGTCGAACGCCTCGATCCGGCGCAGCTGGTCCAGACCGATCCAACGTCCCAAACCTTCCGACGCTTTGGATGTCCGTTCCTCGTTGCGTTCGATCAGCCTGAATTTCTCTTCAAGCGCAACCTTGGCATTGTCGACGGCCATTTTGATCATTTGCCGTTTCAGTCCGCGCTGCGGCACATAAACCTTGATGTCCAGCCATTCCTGCAATGCCGCGGCAGCCTGTGCCGGCTCTTCCAATCCCGACAACGGCTGGTCGGCCGGCTCCATTACCGATGCGGCAGACTCATCCTGCGGATGCATCGAAGGTTCGCCCGTTTCCCCGAGATCGCCGGACGGCGCATAATCTTCTCTGGATTCGGCCACCAGCAGCTCTTGCCCGGCATCCGATTCACGGAAAGACGTTTCCGTTTCGACCGTTTCGGCCGTTACCGCAGCCGCCGTGTCGCTATCCGTTTCCCCGGCCTCTACATCGTTCAGTTCGAGCAATTCCTGCGGCATCTCCGGCAAAAGGATTTCTTGAGGCAATGCAGGGTTGTCGCTGTAGTACTGCGTCACGTAAGTCATGAAGTCGCTGTACGCATCCCCATAAAACGGGAACGTCGACACATGGCGTTCGATCATTTTGCCTTGGCGGACATACAAAATTTGAACGCACATCCAGCCTTTGTCGATCGCGAAACCGAATACGTCCCGGTCCCTGGCATCAGCCATCGTGATTTTTTGCTTTTCCATAATGGCGTCGATGGCAATGATCTGGTCGCGCAGTTCCTTGGCCCGTTCGAAGTAAAGGTCTTCTGCCGCCTCCTGCATTTTGCGCTGCAGGTCTTTTTTGATTTCCTCATGCCCGCCGCCCAGAAAGGACGCCATTTCCTGGGAGATCTGCTCATACTGCTCCTTCGGCACTTCCTGCACGCAAGGCGCCAGACATTGGCCCATATGATAATACAGGCAGACTTCCTTCGGCATCACGCCGCATTTGCGCAAAGGATACATCCGGTCCAGCAGTTTCTTCGTTTGATGGGCTGCATATGAGTTAGGGTATGGGCCAAAATACTTTGCTTTATCTTTAAGCACCCGCCGGGTGACCTCCAAACGCGGATGCTGTTCATTCGTAATTTTGAGGTAAGGAAACGTCTTGTCGTCCTTGAGCAATACGTTGAAACGCGGCATATGTTTTTTGATCAGGTTGCACTCCAAAATGAGCGCCTCCATGTTGCTGCCGGTCACAATATATTCGAAATCGCGGATTTCGGAAACGAGCCGCTGTGTTTTCCCGTTGTGGCTGCCGATAAAATAGGAGCGGACACGGTTTTTCAACACTTTTGCCTTACCGACGTAGATGATGGTTCCTTCGCCATTTTTCATTAAATAACAGCCTGGCAGATCCGGCAGCAAAGCCAGCTTGTGGCGAATCCGTTCCAGTGCTTCTTCTTGTGCTTGTACCGTATTGATAAATTGTTCCATGCTTCAGCGGGTCCTCCCTCCCGATGAATTGTGACGCAAAACGCCCCCGGCGCATAACCGGAGGCGTATGTGTGTAACCCATGAATTATTGATGTTTTTCAATGATCCCTTTGAGAGCTTCTTTGGAGTTCAGACCAACCACTTTATCCACAGGTTGACCGTCTTTGAAGAAGATCAAGGTAGGAATGCTCATTACGCCAAAGCGGGAAGCAGATTCCGGGTTTTCATCCACATTGACTTTCGCGATTTTGACGGAATCGCCAACTTCGGAAGCCAGATCCTCCAGGATTGGAGCGAGCATTTTGCAAGGACCGCACCAAGGCGCCCAAAAATCAACAAGAACCGTTCCTTCGCCTTCGACTTCGGCGTTAAAGGATTGATCGGATACGTTAACAATAGCCATGATATTTGTCCTCCTTATATATGCTTTACGGTTAATATAACCTGTAACGTCGTGAACGACACTGCCATTATAACACAGGAGCGTTAATGTTGTGAAACCAACTTGGAAATGTTCATCTCGCGAACATCAAATCTTCATTTTCCACCTTTAATGGACCAAATGCTAAATCTTTACAAACGCTTTCTTTTCCAAGTATACTAAAAGCACTTCGGGCTCAGCCACCATCGCGGCAGGCTGCTCATCCCAAAGGAGGCAATAACATGGACACCAATGTGAGAATCAGCGACCCGCGCGAACATGTCAATGAGGAGCCCCGCAACGACCTGTTTGATCTGGTTGCGGGCGTAACAGGCATGTTTGGCCTGATGACCGTCATCTTTTTCGGTATGGTGATCTTTAAGTTTTTGACCGAATAAGAGCCGTCTGCACGCAGGGACCCAAAAAGCCCGGTTTTCGCAGCATGCGAAGACCAGGCTTTTTGGGCTTATCGCTGTATTCGGGGTCCTGTGTCCCCAATAAGCACATCGGCACCGATTCCCACCTTAAAGGTTAGTCTTGCTTGCCTCGTTGGTTTTCACCGCGAACGGCCACGACATCCACAAACGGGCGAATACGGTCCATCAATCGCTGCCCCTTGTTCGTATCCTCGCCTTCCCTGCTCGTAAAACTCAGATGCTTTTCCAGACCATCCAAGTTGTAATTGGACGTATAAAAGGTAGGCTTGCGGTTCATGCGGTAGTTCAAGATCGATCCCATTACGTGATCCCGTACCCAAGGATTCAGGTTTTCCGCGCCGATATCGTCAAAGATGAGCACATCGCAATTTTTGAGGATTTCCGTCGTTTCCTTCAACTTCTGGCCCTCGGTGATCATGGATTTGAGGTCTTCCACGAAATCCGGCATATAAATGATGACCCCGGTATAACCCGCGATGGCCAGTTCATGCAGCAAGTAACACATCAAGAACGTTTTCCCCGTTCCGAAGGAACCCTCCAGGTATAAACCTCGCGTTGAAAGCCCGTTAACCTTTGCCTCATTGACATAACGCAGTACCTGGTTGACCGCAGGCGCACGCATCCGATCCCTGCCCATGATTTCCACGTCGTTGTATCCTGCATTCAACGCACGCTCGTCCACATAGAAACTGCGGATCCGTTTGCGGATACTCTGTTCGTTTTGCCAGGCCAGATGTTTGGCGCAAGGCGCCTTTTTATCTATGATTTCGGGTTTGCCGTTAAAATTCTCTACTTCCAGCTTGCAAAAGTGCCCCTGAAAATCGTTCGGACAGTTGTCCAATCCCGGGCAATTCGCGCAGTTTTTCGAATCCCTCGCAAATTGGTACAGTTTGCTCAGGTCGGTGATCAGGTGCGCGTCCTGCAATTCGGGATGCTTTGCGCGGAATTCCCGCACGTACGGGTCCTGAATCAACTGCTCCGCGATCCGCCGGGACTGCTCGCGAAAGGAAGGGTTCAGCTGCTGAAGCAGTCCTCCCAAGGATTCCATGGCTTCAAGCCCCCTTGTATATGCATTGTTGGAATTCACGATTAATGTTGCCTGCCCTTGAGACCATCCGCATTGAAACCTCGACGAGCGCATGGATCGGCACATCGGAAGGCAGCATTCGATTGAATGAAATCCTAACCTTCATTCTATAATAAGTTCGGGGAACAACTCAACCGCTTCGTTCGTCAATTTTTTGCCAGTTATTCATTCGATTCAACGTGTAGAATAGCGAAAATGCCTTCTCATGTAGAGTTTCTCGGTTGTTGATTAGGTCAGACTATGCGAAATAAAAGTGTTTACTCTATTTACAAACCAACGGTCTGTTTGTAAAATAAACATAATCATCAAAAATATAAAGAGCTTTGCAACTATAAGACAAACCGCTAGTCGGTTTATTATTACTTTTGAACGACCCGCACAGAAACCTAAGGAGGAGAAACTCTTTGAAAAATGAAGACCGCAGAAAACAGACCATCGCCCAGCTTCTGGGATCCACAAAGGAATTGCTGCAGGATAAGGGATGCCATGCCATCACTTTAAAAGAAATTATGGAAAAATCGGGACTTTCCAAAGGCGCCATCTTCCACTATGTGAAAAGCAAGGACGAAATCTTCGTCTGGATTCTGAACGAACATTTGGAAAAGATACACGCTTCCTTCCTCGCCACCGTCCATCACGCCAAAGTAAAAACATTCCAAGAACCGATGGATATCATCCGTTTGAATCTAACAGGACTCGAAGAAAAGGAAAATATCACCAACAAAATTTTATTGTATTTATTCGGGAAAGAAGAGGATGCCCCTCTGGTTTCTGAAGCACTACAGCAATTTCACGAGAAATCGGTCAGTTATTCAAGGCAATGGATCGAGCTTGGGCAAGAGCATGGTGTCATCTCTAAATCGGTTCATGCGGAACAGATGGCAGAATTGTTCGTGCTGCTCTCCTTGGGAATGCGAATAAAAAGCTCGTATGGTTCGAAAGACACATCAAGCTTGGGCTCTAACGAAGTATCCCAATTTATAGCCCGCATGCTGACGCAGCAGGATTAATCGGAAAGCGATCGTTTTTTTCGGCTGATATTATTCAAACCATGCGCGTCATTATTGAAGATAAACAACGATAAGGAGGAAATTACATGGCACCCTTATTGACCCTCTGTACCACTTTTTTGCTGCTTCGCGGACTTGGTTGGATCGGAGTACCTATGCTGGATCATTGGCATCCTGCCCTCCAAGGAGGCGTTGCCTGCATGTTTCTGCTGACCGCTTCTGCGCATTGGGGGAAACGAAGACCCGACTTGGTACTTATGGTGCCTCCGGGTTTGCCATATAAGGAAGGCATCGTGACTTGGACGGGAGTCCTTGAGATTGCGGGCGCCATCGGCATTCTTATTCCCGGCACCGCCTGGCTGGCTTCCAGCGGTTTGCTCTTAATGCTCCTGTTGATGTTCCCGGCAAATGCATATGCGGCTCGAAAAAAAATGTCCATACACGGAAAGCCCGTATGGCCGTTCTGGCCCCGTTTAATGCTCCAATTGATCTTCATCGCGGCTGTTATATTAGCTTCCCCCCTGTTCCTGGAAGGCGCTTAACAGCGCAGTACGCTCTTTAGAAGCATTCTTGCAGGTGAAGAGGAAGAGGCGAGCCGCCAGGATTCGGCGGCCCGCCATGATGTTTAATGCGCATGGTTTCGGGAAACCATAACCATGCTTCCTTCGTTTTTTATCGCCGGATCCCGATCGTTATGATTTCGCAAGGCCCCGCTGGTACCAACCAGCTTTCTCTTAACATGGATGTGCCTTCCTTCTTCTCCGGTGCATGCGCTCCGATTGGAGCCACTGACTCGCCCGGGATCTCCAATATGTTGCTTTTGTACAGTGCTGCTCGGGGTTGGGCATCCTCCTTAGGGAGCGTCACCTTCAATTCCGTGCCTTCACCCGTCATGTTGTACCATCGCAGCATCAGGTCACCCGTCTCTTCGTTCACTTTCAATGAAGAAAAAGCAACCCCTTCTCCATGCCAATCAAACGGAGCGTGGCAAGATGCAAGCGTGCCCGGATGAACCCCGGTTTGTGCCGCCGTCCACGGAATCTGGAATTGGTATGCTGTTCTATACGCACCGTTTGTCGCTCCATTCCCGTCATGAGGGATCAAGCATAAATGAAATTCATGCTCTCCTTGGCACTGCGCCTCCGGTGTCGGAAAGTATCCCCAGTCGCCGAGCTCGCCTACGGCACGCAGCAACGTCACGGCAATCGTATTGCGTTCATCCCGCAGCACTTCATACTCGTTCAACCCAAGGTTCGCAACGGTAAGTCCGGCCTGTTCTCCACCAACATCGACAAAACATTGCTGGTGCTGGGTATTGCTCGGGTTTTGCCATTCGGAAGCCGGTATGTTGTCACGCGTTGCGATTTCGAAAATCGAATCGACGCGGTGCACGTCAGCCTCAAGATCGGTCGGGAAAAGCACGCGAACCCGATGATCGCGAGCATGATTGTCCAACTTGACCGCCATTTCAACGCCTTCGCCATTCCGTTCAAGCGATACGCGGGTACGGATCGTAAGAACTGTGGTCTTGTTGGAGCGATTGGCTTTCCGATTAGGGTAATAGACCAATTCTCGCTGTTCCTCATCCAATTTGGCATCGGCAGATTCCGGTATGCTCCATTGATGAACGATCTCATAAGCGGCCCGATAAGGGGTGTCTTCCACGACATGAATATCTGCACGCAGATCCCGAGTCGTCAGCGGAGCTTCTCCATCCGGCTGGCGGAACATGTACTCGTTGCCGATATCCCCGGTATTTTCGAAAATGCCCTGATCGTTGTAGACTTGGCCGGTGCGTTTATCCTGAATCGAAAATGAACCGTTGTCCGCAATGCGTACGATGAATTTGTCGTTTTCCATCCCACGGTCATGGCGCAGCAAGCTGGATTCGCCATTCAGGCTTCGGTCTGCCGTTGCCCTGCCACGCTCATCTCGTTCTGCACGGTCGGCTTTCACCAAAGCATACGTTTTCCATCCCAAGGCGGGAACCTGCCCGGCTTCGAACGTCAATTTGACGCGCCGGCTGCTGTACGGCTGGCGGAACCGGTCATCGGGCAGGTCATACCCGAATTGCAGCCCCATATCCTCCAGCGTGCAGTCTACTTGGCCTCCCTGATCATCTACCAATAGATATCGGGATAGATCAATGGATTTCATGCGGGTTGCATTTTCTTCCAGACCAAGCCCATCCCTGAAATAAAGCCGGGCTGCGTCCATTTCCATCTGCACGACACCGCTGCGCACCCACCCCGACGTGTTGAACACGACCAGTGGACGAGCATCGTTTCCGTATTCGCCGAACCGGCGGGTGTCTACGGCTTCCGCAATAGCCCTTGAGCTGTCTTCAATCAGCGCTTCCGCCGCATGGCGGCTCTTGTCAAAACGCGTGACCATCTCGCGATGCACTTCGTCCACGCTGCAGCCGCAAATGCTGTCGTGCGGATGGTTCTGCATCAGCATTTTCCAGGCATAGTCCAACTGATCATGCGGGTAAGCATGGCCCAACGTGTAAGCAATGGATGCCAGCGGCTCGGCTACCTTTTCCAACAATGCCTGCCCCTTTTGGTTCATTTGCTTCAAATACACGCGTGCGGAAGCGGTGTTTACGAGCGTTCCCCAGCCGTCGGTGCGCTGGCTGCGCAGCTCGCCTTTGACGACGGACAGCTCGCGGGTCGAGGATGCCTTCAGCGCATCCAAATAATCCTCCAGGCTGGAATGCACGAATTCAACGTCAGGGTGCAGCTTGCGGGCTACACGCAGTGCTTCGGGCAAATCCAGCTGGATCGGTTGATGGTCACAGCCGTTCATGTATAACAGCTCGTCGGTGGACGCATACTTCACCGCATCGGCAAGCTTGGTATGCCAATACGAGCAGGCCGATGCTTCGTCTGCCGGAATCTCGTTGCCGTTGGAATACCAGTTGGCAAACAGGATGCCGAGCACCTGCGAGCCGTCCGGACCCTCCCACGTCAACTCCGAATAGCTGGACTCATACCCTTCGTCGGACACGGTATTGTTGAAGCCCGTCGGTTTGACGCCTCGCCCGAAAAAAACGTTGTCGATGCCGGATTGCCGCATCAGCTGCGGCGTCTGGCCGACCAGTCCGAACGTGTCGGGGAAATACCCGATTTTGGCCGGCATCCCGTAACGTCTCGCATCACGATGCCCGGTCTGCATATTGCGCACATGGGCTTCGCCGCTCGTCAAAAAGGCATCCTGCAAAATATACCATGGTCCGATGATGATCCGGCCGCTGCGGATATGGTGCTCCAGCCGCTCTCTCTGTCCTGGGCGTACCTGCAAATAATCCTCGATGATGATCGTCTGCCCGTCCAAATAAAAGCTGCGGAACTCCGGCTCTTCGTCCAGCCGATCCAACAGGGAATCCATCAGGCGCACGAGGCGCATGTGATGTTTTTCGTAAGGCAAATACCATTCGCGGTCCCAGTGCGTGTGGGAAATGATGTGGGCTCTTTTGGATGTAGTCATGTGGTCTGTCTCACCTCGGCATCAAGTTGTGTAATTTCGACTTCTTCAGGACGGTAAACCTCCTGTAACTGACCGGATGCATCCACGGCAAACAGGACGCTGCGATTGCTCTCCAGCACGAAGGAATACGTGGCTCCCGTGCGGGCATCCCGCACGCAAACTTCGGCATCCCGGCCATACTCGGAAACAAACACATACAGGCTTCCTTCCGCAAATGTCAGCTTACGGCCATACACCCCGGCAAGTTCGCCTCCGGTCAGCCATTCCATATCGGAAACGATCCCCGCCGAATGCATGGCATACCGATACGTGGCCGCGAGCGCTTCTTCCCGTTCGTTCAGCTCCAGCGGCAGCGGGCACCAGATCAGCTTTCCTTGACCCAACGTCACCTTTGTAATGGAGTCTAGCTTTGCTTTGCTTCCATCCGTTTGATTATGACCGTTCCCGTTCACGAGGACCTCTTTGCACACTTCGGCAATACGGCGGCGACCATAGGCAAGCGCATAAGAGGTTCCGTCGATATCCAGCATTTCTTCGCGCTGCACGTTACGCTGCTCACGTTCGCCGACGAGGAGGTCTGCACGATCCGTCTTCTTCCAGTAGGCATCCAAGCCGAGCGGCCCGGTAAACAGCAGCGTGGCCCCTGCCTTCTCCGTGAACGATAGCAATCGTTCCAAAGCACCGCTGTCCATATTGTGCGGACTCGGCACGATGATCAGCTTCGGCGGTTGTTCTTCCAAATGCGCCAGATGGTACTCGGACATGGCCCTGAACGGTTGTTTCAGTTGATAGGCCAACACTCTCGTAAGCTTGGTCGTGGCATCATAGGCAAGCGCGCGATTGGAAAAATCGTTGGAATACGGGAATACCACCGCGATATCCTCCAGCTCACGTTCCCGGAAAAGATCGCGAATGCCGCCCATGAAACGGCCGAAATCATAGGATACGTCCGCCTCCGGCTTCTCTGTGCCATCCGCCCTGAGCGCACCGATATGGGATTCGTTGGCATTGTCCATGTAAAAATTCGTGTTCCAGATCCATTGCACGGCCCCCGCGCCGCCTGTGGAAAAAGCATACGCGTATTTCCGTTCCAGGATGCTGCGCAGTTCCTCCTCCGTGCGTTTGGCCCGGCCGTCCGGCGTTTCGACGTACATTATGCCCGTTTCCTGGATCAGGTTCGGTTTATGCGGCGTTTTCGCAAAAATGCCATCCCATACGAGATCGTCGTTGAGCCACCAGGAATGCACGGTCGTATAGTCCACTTCGCTTTCATAGAAAAACGGAGAGGGCCGCTGTGCGCCCAGCGCTTCATCTTGTCCCACCGTCACGAGGTGATCGGGCACCAGATCCTTGATCGTTTGCACGAGTTCCCGCGCCCAACGGTTGTGCATCTCCATCGAGAACAGGCAATAATCCAGCCAGCGGGTTCCCTTTTTGGCCTGATGCATGTCCTGCACGTCGAAATTGATCTCTTCGGCTTCGGGGATGCGAGCGGCTTCAAAGTTCGGCAGCTGCGCCGGAGACATGTTCCACGCTTCCTGCAACACCTCGATCGTGTCATGACGTTCACGCAGCCATTGCACAAACGCCTGCTGTTCGTGCAGATCCCTAGATGAGCGTGGCCCGCTGGAGAAAATGCGCGCCGGATCGAACATCGAAGGTTCGTTGATCAGGTCCCAATCTACATGCGTCGCATGGGTATAACGACTGACGATGCTGCGAATGAAGCGTTTCTGGGCTTCAACGCTTTGCGGGTCCAGATACGGATTCGTCCCTTCCCATGTCTCTGGCGTAAATGAAAAGAAGGTAAACGTCACGCGCAACCGGTGGCGCTTCGCCGTGAGCAGGAAGGCGTCGATCGATCGCAGCACCTCTTCCGACATGTGGCCGTCCACCTGCATCATGTTGCGGTAAGCGGTCCAAATGCCGGTGCGAATCCAGTTGATGCCCGCTTTGGCCATCTGGGCCATGTCCCGGTCCCATACCTCGGCGTTGGGCAGGAACAGGAACTTTCGGGCCACGTCGGATGCCATGTACGTCATGCCCACTACGGGAAGCGGGCGACCGCCCTGCAGGAAGTAATCCCGGCCGCGAGTCAGCAGTTCCCCTGCTGCGAGCAATTCAGCATCCTGTCCCCAGAAGCCTTGGCGAAGCATGCGTGTTTCGCCATCCGGTCCCGAAGCCTGGCACACGATCCGATAAAGCCCGTTTTGAATCTCAAACGGGAGAGGAATTCGCGCAAAACGCTGTTCCCCCGTCAATGCCAGCTCCAACTGGTGATGGCATACTTGTTCAGCCTGACCATTTTCAGGGTCTGCCCGCTCTACTGCAAGTTTAAATATCCATGTTTCCGCCGTATCCATGCCAACTCTGCCGCGGGCTCTATGCTGCAAAATTTGTCCTTGCAGCGTCAGGATCGCCCGTTCTCCGGGTTCATACGAAGCATAGTTCGGCTTCAGCGAAAGCTCGGTCACACCTTTGGCGCAAAACTTCGCCCACCTTACGATCTCTTCCACTCCATCCTGCTGCCAGAATAAATCGGTTAAGGGTGCATGAACGAATAGCCAGCGCGAGCCGGCAAACGTACCGCGGGAATTTTCCCACAAGACGACAGGGGCGGACACGCTGCGGCCATCCGTGCTGATTCCTTTGAGCAGGGGATAAATCTGGGTGCTCATCGGACCGGCGGAACCCATCTGGTGGGGCAAATCGCTTGATTTTGTCGTATGCGGAACCAGATTCCACGTCGGCGCAACAGGAAACAAGCCTTGTCGTCCCTTCAGCAATGGTATGCTCGTGGACGGCTGCAAGCTAGCCACATTGTCCCCCGATACGCGCAGCGTTTCATGGATATAAAGCTCCTGATGATATGCCGTCTGTTCCGACTCCGCCACCCATGCATCATGCTCGCGCCGAACCGGCCGCTTGAATGGTGCGCCGCCGACGCTGACCAGGCTTCCTCCCTGATGAAGGAAATCGCAGATCGCCTTCCAGGCTGACTTCGGAAAATAAGGCGCATGCAGATTCACCAAACAACCTTGCCCATTCATCGATTCCAAGGCAGCTGCTAATTCATCCGCACGGACGACCAAAATGCCCTCCGTTTCCGGCCAGTTCTTTTGCTCTTCCGGCGCAGGCAGAGCGATCTCGACCGGAAAGCCGGGATCGCACAACATGACGATCGGTGAGGCGGATTTACGTTTTTGCACATCGTTCAGGCTCATAACAACCCATCCTTCATCGCTTTATAGACCAGCTGGGAGAACAAGCTGTTGGACCAGGCAAACCATTTCCGCGTAAACACCGTCGGATCATCGGCATGGAAGCCTTCATGCATATATCCCGTATCCGCATCCGTCGCTTCCAGCAATCGAATCATCTCCAGCTTCTCTTCGGCCGAGGTGGCCGTCAGTCCTTGCATGGACAATCCCATATGCCAAATATAATCCGGCGGCGTATGCGGGCTGCCGAGGCCCTTCGCCACTTTGCCTTCATAATAGAACGGATTTTCTTTACTGAGGGCAAAGCGCCGCGTATTCTGGTACACCGGATCATCCGCAGTTACGTAGCCGAGGTACGGAATGGACAGCAGGCCAGGCGTGCCGGCGTCGTCCATCAGGCAATAATTGCCGAACCCGTCGGTTTCGTAGGCGTAGATCGGGCCGAATTCGGGATGGCGGTAAATGCCGTACAGCTCGATACCATGGCGCACTTCCTGCTCCAGCTGTTTCAGCTCTTTCAGCAAAGCCATGTCACGAAACACCCACTCGGCGAATTCCTGCATCTGGCGCAGCGCTACGACGGCGAACATGTTGCCTGGAATGTTGTAGTGGAAATCGCAAGCGTCATCGCTGGAACGGAAACCGGACCAGATCATGCCCGTGTAATTGACCGGCATGCCTTGCCCGTTGTTGCGGATAGAGTCCGTCGGAATGCCATTATCCCTCGTGAAGCGATATGGAGACTGCTCCATATGCCGCTGCTCCGTTTTGAACAGGTCCACAATTACACGCATGGCTGCTTTGAAGCTGGCATCGAAAATGTCGGTCAGCTCCGTTTCTTTCCAATACAAATAGGCGAGCCGAATCACGAAGCATAACGAGTCGATCTCGAACTTGCGCTCCCACACCCAGGGGGACATTTCCGTTTCATCCGTCGTGTTCCAATGCCAGTCATTGGCCGATTCGTTGAACGCGTTGGCATACGGGTCGATCTGCACGTACCGGATGTGGCGTTTGATCAGGCCGCCGATGATTCGCTGCAGCTCCGGGTCTTCCTTCGCAAACGGCACGTAATGGACCACTTGTTCCACCGAATCGCGCAGCCAGCAGGCAGGAATATCACCCGTGATGACAAAGGTCGTGCCATCGTTCATCAGTTTAGTCGTCGTTTCCAGCGTATTCGGGAAGCAGTTTTTGAACAGCTGGAGCAGCTTCGGTCTGTGAGCCAGCTTATCGTCCGCCTCGGCGAGTACCGCTTGAACCGATTGCGGCAAGGCAACCGAAGGCATCGGTATTTTGGGTAATCTGAATTGTTCCATGGTCGCTTCTCCTTTAATCTTTTTCCGTTATTTAAGCCGGACTAATGAATCGCACCAGGACACTTCGAGTGCAGTACCATCTTCCGATCACCGTTATCCCCGAATTTTTTGAACCCCCTTGTCAAGGGGAAAATCCGGTGATAAGACTACGCTTCCGATGGAGCTTTCTTTCAGAAAGCTTTTAGGACCGCTCCGCTTCTCCAGATTGGTTCTGCCTCTCCGTTGATGTGCTTATCTCAGTTCCTCTTATATATCGCGCAAAAGTACGGTTTTGATTTCGTACGGTGCGAAATGCAGTTCAATCTGCCGGTCGTTGGCTTCAAGCGGCTCTCCAACCTCTTCCAACGCATTGGAGAGATAAGCCTGCCCGAAGGCATGAGGCCATCTCAGGACGATCCGCTCGCGCGAGCCCGCCGATTCATAAAACCGGAGCACCGTGCCGTTGCCATCCTCAGCCGTTTTGACTGTATCCAGAATGACGTGTTTGCTGTCCAGCCGAATCCAAGCATCCCTGTCAGATGATGGACTTAACGCTGTATTTACCGCGCCATCCTTGTCTTCTCCTTCGATCCGCATTACGGCTGCTTCACTGTTTAGTTCGGATGCCCGGCGCACCGTATGCGCGCTTCGCCAATCCCCTTCATGTGGATACAACGCATACGTAAAGTGATGCTCGCCCAGGTCTGCCGTTCGGTCGGGCCATCTTGGCGCGCGCAGCAATGAAAGCCGGATGGTGCTTCCCTGCACGTCGTATCCGTATTTGCAATCATTCAGCAAACTGACGCCGTACCCGTACTCGGACACGTCCACAAAACGGTGCCCGCATACCTCATACTGGGCTTGTTCCCAGCTCGTATTGCGATGCGTCGGCCGCTCCAGCGCGCCGAACGGGATTTCGTACGTCGCCTTGGACGTCACCACGTCGATGGGAAAGCCCACTTTGAGCAGCTTGTGCTCTTCCTTCCAGTTCACCTTTGTTTTGAAATCGATGCGGCGGTCATGATGGTAGAACACGATGTCCTGCGTAATGAACGAATCATGCAGCCGCCAGCGGAAACGCAGCACGTCCTTCGTCCGGCCAGCGAGTACCCACTTTTGCTCCAGCAGCTCGGCTTCGCCAGCAACTTGATGTTCATAACGGCTGTCGATATCCCAAGCATCCCAGAGCAACGGACGGTCATGGAAAAAATAAAACCGGTTGCCTCCCTCCCCGGGCTTGAGGACGTTGCGCTTCGCCGTTTTGTCCCATAAGCGGATGATTTCGCCATTGGCATTGAAGCGTACCTGATAGAACGGGGTTTCCCAGGTATCCACGAATTCGCTGCATCCTGGGCTCGGGTCAATCACTTGCTGTGAATTGTCTTCTCTCGGTTCAGCATGTGTTTCCATCGACGCGGCCAACTCCGCCATAGGTTGTTGCCTGGAATCACTTTCCGCCAACGCATCTTGATTCATGCCGTTAACCGTTCCAGCATCCCGCTGGCCATCTGTGCCGTAATGGGCTTGCACATCGCAGGCCGTTAGCCAGATGACGCGATATCCGAAGGCCGGAATATCCTCGACGCGTACAGAAATGCCATCTTCTCCAACATCCATAGGCAATTCCTGTCCGGCACCGTCTGTGACGACATAGACTTTTGTTTTTGCCTGTACATCTATATCGTGGCTATCCGTTCCCGGCAGCTTCACTACCGGGCTGCGTTTCCAGCCGAAGCCGTTGAACACCGCGTATGGCACGCCGTCCCCCGGCCTGTTCACATCCATGCCTGCGGCCAGGCAATGCAGTCCTTGTGCAAGCCCCTGTTCTCCCAGCTCCATAACGCGCACATACTCCTGCTCGGAAGTCACGTAAGACTCGGTAATGGCCGAACCTGGGATGATGTCGTGGAATTGGTTAAGCAGGATCAACTTCCAGCCATCATGCAAACTCGAACGGAGCGAGGTATCGCTTTGCTCATCCAGTTCCGGCCGAGCCAATACATGCCACAGCTCCGCTTCCCGGTACAGATTCTCAGCCCGGCGATTGTGCCGCTTGTTGCGAGCATGCGTCGTGTACGTGCCCCTGTGCAGCTCCAGATACAGGTCGCCATGCCACGCCGGAAGCTCCGGCCCCCGCTGTTCGATCCCTGCGAAAAAAGCTGCTGCCGTGCTGTAACGTTGGCTCGGCTGGCCGACCATCAGCTCGGTGCGCTGCACGTACTCCAGCATTTCCCGGGTTACGCCGCCCCCGCCGTCTCCATGCCCGTACAGCAGCATCTGCTCGGGATGTTCGGCTTTTTGGCGGTACGACTGCCAATGGTCGTGAATGTCCTTGGACAGCGTGTGCTCATTGACGCCATGATTGAGGTAGGACAAAATAGCCGTGCCGTCAATCCCTACCCAATGGAACAGATCATGCGGAAACACATTGGTATCGTTCCAGCCCAGCTTGGTCGTCATGAAGTAATCCACGCCGCCATGCTTCAGGATTTGAGGCAATGAAGCGCAATACCCGAACGTATCCGGCAGCCATTCGATCCGCGACGTCTTGCCGAATTCCTCCTGATAGAAACGCTGGCCGTACAGCATTTGGCGCATCAGCGATTCGCCGCTCGGAATGTTCAGGTCAGGCTCCACCCACATGCCGCCAACGAGCTCCCAGCGCCCTTCGGCAATCCGGGCTTTGACCCGTTCGTACAATTCGGGATCGTTCTCCTTCAGGAAGGCATACAGCAAAGGCTGGCTTTGCGTGTACATATAATCGGGATATTCGTTCATCAGAGCATCGACGGTGGAAAAGGTGCGGCTGGTCTTGCGCACCGTTTCCCGCACGGGCCATAACCAGGCAATGTCGATATGGGATTGGCCGATCATATGCTCCAGCCCCTCCGCATTGCCGCCGATGCCGCGCACGTTCGTACGCAATTGCTGCTCAATCGCGCGGATGCCTTCACCCTGCTCGATCTCCTGTTTCGTCATGCCCACGAAAGCATCCATGCCCTGGTGCAATGCTTCCAGCAAACGCACCCGGCGCAGCTCAGCTTCCGGCATTAGCGCCGCCGAATCACGCACGATGGTGACCGTATACATCAAACTGCGCACCGCCTCGTTCGGTCGGACCAGCAAACTTGACACGGACGTAATCGGCGGTTGGATCACCGCTTGATGGTTGAGCGGATCGACGGGCTCCGGCACAGGATCGAACAGTTCGATTTCCAGCTCGGGACGATCCCCGATCCGGGAGGCATCCAGCGTCACGTAGGTATGATTGCGATCCAATCCTTGATAAGAGCGCCCATTAACCCTTAACAGCCCTTCTCCTCCAGACTCGAATACAAGCCCGAAGGGAGCATCCCTCCAAGATTCCGGAATTTCCAGTCGTGTCCGAAAAAAATACGTCGTGCCCTGCACGCTGGGGAAAACATCCAAGCCTTCGCCCTCGGTATACGCCGTCTCTTCCTCGTATTGTCCCGGCAAAACATAATTGGCGCGGCGGATCTCCCAGCTGCGCAATTCCCGCTGTTCCAGCCATTGATGCCGGGACAGCTCGGCGATCCATCGTTTGATACGTTCCATTTTCCTATCCCTCCCTTACGTGCAGTTCCGCATATTGCGTATCGTTCACGTTTCTGCCGATATGGACGCGAAACAGCCCTGGCTCGACAACAGGCTGCAGATGCCGGCCAATGTATTGCAGCTGCTCCGCCCCGACGCAAAAGCTAACCGTCTTCGTTTCGCCGGGCTCCAGCATGACCTTTGCGAATCCCTTCAGCTCCTTCGCCGGACGGGTCATCTCGCTGGTGACGTCGGTGACGTACATCTGCACCACCTCGGCACCGCTTCGCGGCCCCACGTTGGTTACCTCTATCGATACCGTAACCGTTTCGTGCAACGTAATGGATGCGGCATCGAGCTTTGGCACGCCATACTCGAAGGTGGTATAGCTAAGCCCGTATCCGAACGGATACCGCGGCTCCAGGTCTTCCTCCAGATACCGTTTGCCGCGCGAACGTTTGCCGTTGTAATAGACCGGCAGCTGGCCGACATGCTTCGGAATGGAGATCGTCAGCCTGCCGGACGGATTCACGTCGCCGAACAGCACGTCGGCGACGGCATGGCCGCCTTCCTGACCGGGATACCAGGCCTCCACGATGGCATCGGCGTGTTCATCCACCCATGGCTCCGCGATGGGACGGCCGTTGATATACACCACGATCAGGTTTTTGCCCAGCTTGCCGATTTCCTGCATTAACTGCAGCTGCACGCCGGCCAATCCCAACGTCATGCGGTCGATGCCTTCCCCGCAGTCCATGTCGTTCCACGAATGGCCTGATACGACAGAAGCTCCCGTTCGGAGGTCGATCGTGCCCTCGCCGAAATCGCGCGCGCTGGAGCCGCCCATCACCATGATGACCGTATCTGCGGCTTCCGCCGTGGCGATTGCATGCTCGAAGCCTTCCGCAGCATCCCCTTTGATGCGGCAGCCTGGCGCATACAGGACCCCATCGTCCGGTTTCGCCCGCTCATCTTTCAGCGCCTCGTGCGAGGCGGCCACTTTGGCGCGAATGCCGTCCAGTACGGTGACGACTCGCGATCTTGGCTGGGGCGATGTATAGTCCCCAAGCTGGTTGTAAGGCTGATCGGCGTTTGGCCCGATCACTGCGATGCGTCCTGCCGAAGCCGTGGACAACGGCAGTGTCTTATGCTCGTTTTTGAGCAAAACGATGCCCTCTGCTGCCAGCTGGCGAGCCAGCCGCACATGTTCTTCGCTGCCGATCACGTCAGCGGCCCGGTCCGCATCCACATAAGGATGTTCGAACAGGCCCAGCCTGAATTTCAGCGTCAGCACCCGGCTTACGGCCTGGTCCAGCTCATGAGGCTCGAGCTTGCCTTCCTGGACGGCCTGCATCAGATATTGCCCGAACATCGTGCCGGACATCTCCATGTCGATCCCGGCCCGCAAAGCCTGCACCGCTGCATCCATGCCGTCCGCCGCCACGTCATGACCGCTGGCAAGCATGTCGATGGCGCCGCAGTCCGTAATGACCAGACCGTCGAACCCCCATTGCTCGCGAAGAACGCCATCCAACAGTTCCCGGTTTACCGTGCAAGGCGTACCATCAATTTCGTTGTAAGCCGGCATCACCGATTGCGCGCCAGCCTGCACCGCTTTCCGGAACGGGTACAAATCAACCTCCAGCAGCTCGCGCCACCCCATATGCACCGGTCCGGCATTGCGCCCGCCTTCCGAGCTGCCATAACCCACGAAATGCTTAAGCGTGGCTGCGAGTGCATCTTCCGCGTCGAGCCGTTCGCCTTGCAGCCCCTCCACGGAAGCGACCGCCATTTCACCGATCAGGAACGGATCTTCGCCAAAACATTCCTCCGTGCGTCCCCAGCGCGGGTCGCGAACCACGTCCAGCACCGGGGAATACGTTACGGCTCCCCCCTGTGCCCGTGTCTCCCTCGCAACGGCACGGCACATCTTCCGGTAAAGATCGACGTTCCATGTGCTGCCGAGCAGCAGCGGGACCGGAAATACGGTACCGCCAATCGCCATGTGGCCGTGCGAACATTCTTCCCCGATGAGCAGCGGAATGCCGAGCCGGGAATGCTCCACGGCGTATTTCTGGATCAGGTTGATCGCTTCGGCTCCTTCCCGTGCGGACAATCCGGTGTCTAACGTCACTCCTGTCCACGGATCGGCGCGCAGGGTGCCGTACAGCGAGCCGACGCCTCCGCTTGCGATCTGATCCTTGAATGCTTCGGTCAGCGTGATCCGCCCTGCCTCATGGCTGTACACTTGCCAGCCGAAAGGCTGGACAAGCTGGCCTACCTTTTCTTCCGTCGTCATCAGGCTCAGCAGGTGGTTCACCCGCTCTTCAACCGGCTTGCTGGGATCCTTGTAGATCATCATTGTGTGAACCGCTCCTTCCATCGATTATCCCGATCAGCTCTTATGCTTTCTCTCTCGACCCTATTCTTTGACGGCTCCGACCGTAAGTCCCTGCACGAAATAACGCTGGAAGAACGGATACGCGAAAATGATCGGCAGCGTCGCCAGCACAACCATGGCCATCCGCGACGTGTCTTGCGGAATCGACTGCATTGCCGCCAAGCTCATCGAGCTGTTGGCCGAATTTTGCTGGATGAACTGAATGCTGGATTCGATTCGCATCAGCATCGACTGCAGCGGCACCAGGTTGGGGTTATCGATATACAGCAGCGCGTTGAACCAGTCGTTCCAATAACCGAGCGTGCTGAACAGCCCGATCGTGGCCAGTCCCGGCAGGGACAACGGAAGCACGATTTTCAGGAACACATAAAATTCGCCCGCACCGTCGATTTTCCCGGATTCGATCAACGCGTCGGGAACGCTGGTGGAATAAAACGTACGCAAAATCATGATATAAAAGGCATTCATCGCCAGCGGCAAAATCAGCGCCCATATCGTATCCTTCAATCCGAGCAATTGGGACACGACCATGTACGTCGGGATCATGCCTCCGTTGAACAGCATGGTCAAAATGGCGAGCACGGAAAAAAATCGGCGGTATCGGAAGCTTTTGCGGGAAACGGCGTAGGCGTACAGCGACATCAAAATCAAGCTGATGATCGTGCCCAGCACCGTCACCAGAATGGTGACGCCATACGCGCGCAGCAATGTGTCCCCGCTCTGCCAGATAAATCGGTATGCAGCAAAGCTCCATTCGGACGGAATGACCCGGTACCCTTCGCTCGCCAGCACCTTCTCGTCGGTAAGCGAGATGATGACCACGAACACGAACGGAAACACGCAAATCAAAGCGAACAAGCTGGCCACAATATTCAAAATGACGTTCCAGCCGCGGGATACGTGGTGGAAGTCGCGTTTTTTAACGAGTTGTGCCAAGGTGAATCTCCCCTTTCCTTTGCGTCAGAACAGGCTGCTGTCCTTGTCGATTCTGCGGACGACGTAGTTGGAAATGATGACAAGCACGAAACCGACGACGGATTGATACAAGCCTGCCGCAGTGCTCATGCCGATCTCTCCGCTGACCTTCAGACCACGGTACACGTATGTGTCGATCACGTTGGTCACGGCGTATAACGTTCCCGAGTCGCGCGGCACCTGGTAGAACAGCCCGAAGTCCGCATAAAAAATGCGCCCGACCGCAAGCAGGGTCATGATAATAATGATGGGAGACAGCATCGGGATCGTAATGTTCCGAATCTGCTGCCATTTGCTCGCGCCGTCGATCATCGCGGCTTCATAGAGCGAACGGTCGATACCCAGAATCGAGGCCAGGTAGACGATGCTGTTGTAACCCACCGTTTTCCATAGAGCGACGAGAATCAGGATGTATGGCCAATACTTCGTTTCCGAATACCACTGAACCGGTTCAGCTCCAAACCAGCCCAAAATCTGGTTCAGCATGCCGCGGTCCATGCTCAGAAAGCTGAACACGAAATAACCGACGATGACCCAGGACAGGAAGTATGGCAGGAACATGGCCGTTTGGTACGTTTTCGCCAGCCGTTTGTTCACAAGCTCGGATAACAGAACGGCAAGCCCGACCGCAAATACGAGGCCCAGAAAAATGATGGCAACGTTGTACAGCAGCGTGTTGCGCGTGATCAGCCAGGCATCGTTGGTGCTGAACAAAAATTTGAAGTTGTCCCAGCCTACCCATTCGCTCTTGATCAGGCTTGCCCAAAAGCCTTCGCGGCTGAATCGGTACTCCTTGAACGCGGCGATGGTGCCTACGAGCGGCAAATACGAGAAAAATAGAAACCAGATGGCGCCTGGCAGCACCATGAACAGCAAAACCCGGTTTTTGAACAGGTTTTTCAAAAATGCAGTCATCAAAATCCTCCCCCTTCAGGCATGAATGGAAAAGGACCGGACGCAAGCATGCAGCCGCCCGATCCTTTCTCCCTTAATCCTATTGATTCGCCGCTCTCCACGCGTCCAGCTGCGTTTGCGCTTCGGCCATCACCTTCTCCAGCCCGGCCTGATTGAACTTCTCGATCACTTGGTCCAGGTTGGTTTCCGGGTCGAGCGTGCCGGTCATCAGTGCCGCCCAGTATTGTTCCTTCACGTTTTGCACGGCCGTCAGTTCGGCGGACACGTTGCTTGCATCGAAGTTGAAGCTCAGAATCGGAGAGTTGACCCCTTCTTCGTTGAATTTTTTGAATTGATCCCACTTGTCGTCCGGATCGTTGCTGTTCAGGTTGAGCAGCATGTTGTTGCCGAGCGAGTAGGAAGGCATGTCGTAATTTTTGGACTCAGGCAGATTTTCCATATGCAGGTCATCCACCATTTTGTAATGGACGCCTTCGATGCCGGAATCCACCATGTTGCGCAGAACAGGGTCCGTATTCAGCAGGTTGAGGAATTCCATCGCTTTCTCCGGATATTCGGAATTCGCGGAGATGGCCATGATCGAACCTTGAACGGATGTGTTCGTAATGATCGCGTCACTTGCCGGCGTCGAAACGACCGGGTAACCGTAGCTTGCGGACCACAGGTTGTCGGCAAGCGGCTGCGTCTGCGCCCGATCCAGGAACCATTTGCCCGACGTTGTCAGGTCATTGGTTGAACCGGTGGTTGCCGCTTCCGGCGATACGTAACCAGCCTTGTAGTATTTGCGCATCGTTGTGAGTGCTTCCTTCATTTCCGGCGTCTCCAGGATGTTCACGATTTTGTAATCCGTCGTATCCAATTTGACGGCCATCGGCAGGTTTTGAATGACGTAGTCATACGGAACGTATGGCACGTAGTTTTTGTCCATGGCAAACGGTGTGATGCTCGGTTCCTTTTCCTTGATGACTTTCAGCAGCGGCTCCAAACTCTCCAGGCTGCGAACGCCGGAAATGTCCAGGTTATATTTGTCCAGCAGCGTTTGGTTGAATCTCCATACTTCCTGCTGCGGAAGCTCTTTGTTCGCCGGAATGCCGTAGTTGTGGCCATCCACCTTCGACCCTTCCAGGAAAGCAGGGTTGATCGTTGCCGTCAGGTCCTTGCCGTACTCGGTAAGCAGATCGTCCAGCTCCAAGAAGGCGCCTTTTCTGGCGTTTTGCACGTAATCGAATCCGCCCGAAGCGGTAAACAGAATGTCCATCGGTTCACCCGAGGCGACGTTAACCTGCATTTTTTGCGGGTAATCGCCCCAGTCCACCATTTTCATCTTTACCGTGGCATTGATTTTTTCTTTGGTATATTTGCTGACTTCCTCCATGACCTTGTCGACGTCTTTTTGCGGCGTGCCGATGGTGTACCAGATCAGCTCTACCGGCTTGTCATCCGCATTGTCCGAATCTCCCGGTTCTGCGGCGTTGTTGCTCCCCCCGCACGCTGTCAGAACAAGCGTAAAGGCCATGAATAATGCAAGGATGTGAGAAAAACGTCTTCTTTGTTTACTCATTTCTAATCCTCCCTTTTTGAGTCGTTGTGTGATGCCCGCAATTGGTGCTGCGTTGTTCGACCTGCTTTAACCTTAACGAATGAAAGCACTTTCAAATAGAAGATAAACTTAATATTTCGAGGTACAAATTAAATGGATGTATCCGATTGCCCCTAATCCGGCATGCCTTTTAGCCCAAAATCCTTACAGCAAAAAGACATGCAGGAACACATGAAGCTTCCTTTCTGGAAGACCTTTGTTCATCTGCATGCCTGTGCCGACGTCACCTGCCCATCTGTAGCTACCCCATCACTTTGAAATCGGTTGGCGATATGCCCACGTATTTGCGGAACTGTTTATAAAAATATCCTGTCTCCCAATACCCTACGTTTCTGGCGATTTCATGCACTTTCCGGTTGGAGCTTCTCAGCTGCTCCTTGGCGCGTTCGATCCGGTATTTGTTGATGTATTCGGCAAACGTTTCGCCCGTCTCTTTCTGAAACAGCTGTCCCAAATATACCGGATGAAGATGATATTTGGCACCCAGAAGCTTCAACGACAGCTCCTCTGCATAATGTTCGTCGATATGCTGCAGCACTTGCGCAACGATCGGGTTTTTCATGTCCTGCTGCAGGCAGCGGATCGCCTCCGTTCCGACCTGCTGCAAGGCACTTACCAAGTCGTCGAACGTCTCACTCTCCGTAATGCGGCGGAGGGCCTGTTCGAAGAGGGGCAGTTCTTCCGCATGCCGGATGCTCTCCAGTTCCATTTTGAAACGAATGACCAGCTCCAAAGCGGTGCTGCGCAGAACGGCAGGCGTCGCCCTCTCCCTGTAATGTTCGAAATCGGCGCGAATCGTATCTGCCAGCTGCATCGTATTCCGGGCCAGCATCAGTTTGGCGTATTCCTTCCAATCGAGCGAAGAAGAAGAGCGTCCGCCTTCGGCGGACACGTCTGCGGCTGCCAACTGCGCATGGTCAATCACCCGCAGTTCGGGATAGATCATGACATATTGGAGCGCCCTTTTCGCCTCCTGATAGCTGGTAGATGCCTGATCCAACCCGGCAACAAGGCTTCCCGCTCCGATCAACAGCGAGGGATGTGTGCGAATCAGGCGTTCCGACAGCTCCGTCATACGATTCACAAAAGCCTGCTGCGCAGCCTGCGTCTCGTTCAGGTTTGCAATGACAACGACATCCCCATCCTGATCGCGAAACGTGTGAAGATGTTCTTCATTCGCCAGCTGCTCGACCGTTCGAGCGAACAAGCCGGATTCTTCTCCCTTCGCACGAAGAATGGCCACGGCAAAATGCGATGCCGGCAAAGAGAGATTCATCGTTCGGGTCCGTTCCTCGAACTCCCGCATGGCGATCTGCCCGTTCAGCCAGCGATGAAAAATGTTGTCCTTCAAAATTTGCATGCCGTACGCATCGTAAGGCGTATCCGCCGCCGAAACGTGATGAAGCTTGGAGACGGCATTCCGCAGCGTCGATTCGAGTTCTTCCACATTGATCGGCTTGAGCAAGTAATTTTCGATGCCAAGCTTCATGCCTTCTTTTAAATATTCGAATTCGTTGAATCCGCTAAGGATGATGACCTTTAACTCCGGCTGCACCCGTCTTGCCTCCCGGATCAGCTCAAGCCCGCCCATGACCGGCATCGAAATGTCCGTGACCAGAATATCCACCCGCTGCTCCGCAAGCACGTCCAGCGCGGTCTTTCCATGGCTTGCATGCCCCACGATTTGAAGACCGAATGCGGGCCAATCCACCAGATCGTATAACCCCTCAATGATAAACGGCTCGTCATCCACAATGCACACGTTGTACATATCATGCACCTTTCCCTTCTGTATAAGGATATCGCACCTGAATGAATGTCCCTTCCCCAACGATGCTCTGCACCCGAATCCCGAATCTCGGACCGTACAGGAAACGCAGTCGGCTGTGCACGCTGCGCAGTCCGAACATCTGGCCCGACTCCTCCGGCCGCTCCAATTCCTCCGCAATTTCCGTCAACCGCTCGGGCGTGATGCCTTTGCCATTGTCCCTAATGTCCACCTGAATGACGTCATTGTCCCGTTTGACCACGATCGACAGCTTGTTGTCCGAGCATTCGGTCCGCATGCCGTGCACCACATAATTTTCGA
Source organism: Paenibacillus sp. FSL W8-0426 (assembly GCF_037969725.1). Classification (NCBI taxonomy): domain Bacteria; kingdom Bacillati; phylum Bacillota; class Bacilli; order Caryophanales; family Paenibacillaceae; genus Paenibacillus; species Paenibacillus sp. FSL W8-0426. The sequence goes on from NZ_CP150203.1 coordinate 5,692,763, forward strand.
CGATGGGCTGCAGGGAAAGCTTGACCGCAGGAAGTGCGTACAGTTCGGGGTCCAATTGGATCGTATAGATGAAATTGTCTTTGTACCGGATGCGAAACAGCTCCAGATACAATCGGCAGGCTTCCATCTCGTCCCTGAGCGTATAGTTTTTTTTCTGCTGCACCAGGCTTTTGAACAGTACGGACAGGCTGTAAATCATTTCGCCGACGTCCCTCGCCCCCTGCGACACGGCTCTCATACGGATGACCTCCAGCGTGTTATACAGGAAATGCGGATTGATTCGCGCCTGCAATGCCACCAGCTCCGTTTCCTTCTGCCTGATCTCGGCTTTATAAACGCGTTCAATATACAAGTTCAGCTCATCCAGCATGTCGTTGAAGCTGTGCGAGATTTGACCCAGTTCGTCGTCGCGCGGATCGTCGATTCTCGCCTTCAGGTTGCCGTATTTCACCATTTGCGTGAACCTGATGATTTTGCGCGCACGCTTCGCGAAGTTGATGATGAAAAAAGCCGGAACCAGCACCGCGAACAAGATACAGACCGTGCTGATCATCAGGATGGTGTTGCGAATGCCTTGGTAAGCCTCGGCCATCTCCGCCGCGGGAATGCTGCCAACGACGACATATCCCTGGTCGGCGGAAACGAACTTGTTGATATACCTGTTGCGTTCTTTCTTCATCGAGTCCAGATCGGTCTGCTCGAAGAGGGATTCAACGACATTCAGGTAGGGGTAGGATTTTCCGTAAAATTCGTTCTTCGAGTCAAACAATACGTTGCCCTTGGCCGACAACACGACGATTTCGCCCTTAAGGTTGTCTTCGTAGCTTGCCAGTGAGCTGGCAATGTCCGCCGAGTCGAGAAACACGAGAAATTGTCCCATATTTCTTAACGTTTGCGGGTCGTTCAGCGGTACGCGGATCGAATACAGCGCAGGATCAAGCTCGTTTACAGCTTTGCGGATCCACGGGTTCGGCGCTCCGATGCTGGGCGACTCCATTGCCATCACGTCGGGAATGTACGAATGTGCCGAATTGGCGTCCAGCTTGCGGAACGGCCTGCCGTTGCCAAAGGTGGACATGTCCTGACGCTCCGCGCTGTAAAGGATCACCTGTTTCATATCCGGATTGCGATCCATCGTGTTCTGAAAATGCTTCAGCACGTCAGCCGAATAATCATCCTGGTTCGCGTAATACCCGTTCGTCAGATGCTGCACGTAATCGGCATAATCATGGTTCATCAAGTAAACGACATTGGACAGCAGCGCTTCATTCTGATGGATGTCCCTGACCATGTTTTGCACCGATTCGGCCTTGAGGCGAAGATAACGGTCCACGCTTTCCATCGCGGCTTTCTGGATATCCAATTCCCGGCGGATGATGGAATCCGATACGGAAAGGTAGATGATGTAGGACAGCGTGATCACCGTGACAATGGAGATGACCGAAAAAATCAGCAGCATTTTCATGAACATGTTGTTGTGGAAGAATTTTTTGTAAACGCTAACAATTTTCAAGTCGCAGACTTCCTCTCCTTGCCGTTTTGCTGTCTCGATTATAGCATTAGCACTTTGACATGAACGTGCCGCACCAACATTTTCTTTAGTTTGTACCTGCCAATCTTTAATTTGGCCCTATTTGAAAACGATTTCATATATTATGTTAGCCATACGTTTTATAAAGGACGTGGACGCCGGCTTTGTCGTGCTTGCTTGTACCGCACGAATCAATCACACAAGGCCACTGCGAGTGCAGTACCATCTTCCGATCGCTGTTATCCCCAGATTTTTTTGGATTCCCCTTATTAAGGGGAATATCTGGTGATAAGCCTATGCTTCCGATGCAGCTTTCTTTCAGAATGCTTTCCGGCGAACGCTTCGCTTCTCCAGATTGGTTCTGACTCTTCGTTAACGTGTGTATGTTTTTTGCGGTTTATATATTTCGATTTTACGATGTAATTGCATGTTCATAGCATGACAAAGGCGAGCCCCTTCACTAGGGAAGCTCGCCTTTGATTTATACAGGATGGTTGCATTCGCATAACATCACTTTGTGCAAGACGCCATCGGTGCGACGAACGGTACTCGGTGGAACATTCATATACTGTGCTCGGCACGTTGCCTTTGGCAGCCCTCGTTCCCCTTGCGGCGCTAACGAACCTCACACACCTTATTCCGGGTTATGGTACCGTCTTGGGATTCTAACGAACCTCAGGCACGCTATTCGGGCAACCGACGCTACTTTGAGGCCAAATAATGCCAAATAGCGGCGCTCATGTTCGTTAGAAATTTCAGCGCAACTACAACCTGCAAATAAGACGTCTCATGTTCGTTAAACGTTATGCGGTTAAGCGTTAGCGTTGTGCGCTAAGCGTTTAGCGTTAAGTGTTGACGTTCTGCGTTAGCGTTAGCTGTTAGCGTTAATCGTTTTTGCGTTAGCCCTCCGCGTAAGCTTTCTGCGTTAAGCTTCAGCGCTTAGCATTCGCATCCAGGCACTGCCCTTTACATAAGCTTGGCACGCTATGTCCCTCTTGCACAACGCCCTCGCCTAACCATTTCCCAATCTATGATGTCCCTTGCTGTTTGCTGGCCTGCATCTGCTGCGCGAACCGCATCATTTCCTCGAACTCTTCCTCGGATATGGCGTCGCTGTCCGCCACGGCATCCTGTACGATCGGAATTTCCGGTTTAGGTTTGGTGCCCTTGCCGTATGTACGCGTGCGTGTTCCGGCTGCACCAGCAGCCTGCTTGCCTTTGACCTTGGATTGGTCACGTATATACTGAACGGCCTTCTCGTACGTGTTGACTTGTTTGAGCAGCATGTTGGACGCGATCGCTTCGACGAAATTGCGGTTGATCCGCTGCTCGCTGCCGGAAACCATCAATGCCATCAAATAATGAATGAGCACGTTAATGACTTCGCCCGGCAATTTGTAGCTGAGATCGATTTTCTCGAAGATGTCGATCAGGTTGTCCGGCACAGCCCCGGGGAAAAAGGTCTGCAGCAGCCGGGTATACGGCTCGTTGCGCAGCATCATGTTGTACTGATGAATGTCGCATTTGCTCGCAAACTGCGGAGGCACCTCGACGTAATACTCCATCTGCACCACATGCTCCACGGGCGGTTCCGCATCCGCCTGCTGCGCCGATTCATCCATAGTCTGCCTTAGCGCAACCACTTTCGCCGCCTGCACGGTCTGTTGGTCCCGGCGCCGTTTCGTTTGCCGCGACAACAGACTTGCATTGCGCTGCAGCTCGTCCAGCAGCAGTTCGCCCTGCGGCGTAAAGATATCGTCTTCGTCCAGCAAACGGCATACGTCCTGCACGCTGAGATTGAATTTGTTCACCACGTAGTTGACGCTGCCCAGCTGCTCATGGTCAAAACGAAGCTTTTCCACATGGCGGCGATTCGCCGACTCGCGCGGAAAACGCAAAATGATGTCGGCATAATTCAATGTCGGTTCTTCCATGCCAATCTTCGCGACCCCACGCTGAGCCGACGTCGACACCTCGGACAGCGCCTGCTCCAGCTCATAATCGATCACATGGGTGTTCAGCTCGAAAATCTCGTAAAACGGAACCGAAATGTTTTCCTTGTTCGCCGCTGCCGGATATGGCGCCTCGCCGCTCTCCAGGGCAGAAAAACCGGCACGAAGGGACAGAACGGCGAATTTGCCGATTTTGTCGCGAAGCAGCAGCGTCAGATGCTGGGTCCTGAAAAATTCAGCCGGAGACAGCGGTGCCTGCAGCTCGTATTCGTAGATGTAATCGTCGTTTTCCGGAATATACAAACGCGAAGTCTGAAGGAGCCCTACTGCTTCCAGTTTGGACGCTTGCTCCGCCAAATATTTACGCCCTTTTTCGCTAGGCTCAAGCCCCAACGTCATAAACAGCCTGCGCTGCTGCTCCAGTGGTGAATATCCGACCTGTTCTCCGGGGAGATGCTGGAATAGCAGCCGATAAAGACCAATCGCAAATGCACCTACCATAGGCTGGTAAGCCCCTGTCAGCATACGGTCGTCCAGGGCGCTAAGCCCAAACTCCCTGTATACGCAATAGCGGTGATGTTCGGTAAAATGCAGCAAATTGTTCATGCGCATGGCCAGTATCTCCTTCTCCCCAAAAGTTTGTTTATCTATTCTATCACAAATGCCCGATCCTCAAATGCCCAAAAACAGGCGAAAAAAAGGTCCGTTCTCGCTCCGTTTCGTCCTAGGTCGACAGCATTCACGTTTTCGCAAAGTTGCTAGAATACTATAAAAGCTGCGGCACCGAAATACAAGTGAAACTATTGAGAAATAGAGGATCTTTATGGAAAATACGCTTGTTTCCCTATGCTATGCAGCCTAATTGCAGCAACATTCCTTTTTTGGACATAAAAAAAGAAACCCTGTTCTCGCCCCATTCCGCAAAAAGCGGAAAAGAAGGCACAAGGCTCCCCTTATTTAACGGCTGTTGCATCAAACCAACTGCTGTCTGTTTCAAAACATTTTGTAACCGCCAAGCCTAAGTTTCCGAATAGCCCAGCCGCTGATGACGGCTCCGGCCAGGCCGGCCACACCCGTGAGATAGTCAACGATCTGGAATGAAGCCAGATGAGACATGAGGGTGCTCGCATGATCCCATAGCGAATAAACCACGACAGGCAAAATCACGATCACGAATAGATAGGAAGGAAACCATGTCGTTTTCATTAACATATTCAAAATGAAACCGATACCAAACATCATTACAAAAAACAAAACCATCAGCACCAGCACAGGGATAAACTGCATCGGGCGACGTTCACCTCTTCCTTCCGCTCTTGGGCATCTCTTCCGGTTCGTAGTTAGTTTACCGTAAAAAATGTGGCGAAGCAACGAACTTTCTGGATAAAATCCCCTTTTGTTTGCCGCGAATCATTTGCCCTTCCGCTTCCGATTGGGATACAATGAAAACGGTATTGTCACTAACCCGTCCCGTTCGCGGGATTCGGAAAATATAAACCTCAGGAGGAACAAGTCAATGAACGAAGCAGCATCAACGCTGGAGGGCTGGTATGCCCTGCACGATTTTCGGTCGATTAACTGGGCAGCCTGGAAAGCAGCCGACGATGAGGAACGCGCCGTAGCGCTGGACGAGCTGCAGGAATTTTGGAAAGAGTGGAAGGACGTTGAGGAATCCTCCAAAGGAAGCACCGCGGTATACACCATCGTCGGCCAAAAAGCCGATTTCGTCATGATGCATCTGCGCGAGACGCTGGAAGATCTGAAAGCCGTCGAGAACGCGTTCAACAAAACGATGTTTGCCCAATATACAACCAAAGCCTACTCCTATGTAAGCGTGGTCGAGCTCAGCAATTACCTGGGCAAAGACGGTGGAGACCCGATGCAAAATCCGGAAATCGTCGCTCGCCTCAAACCGGTATTGCCTCAAAAACAATACATTTGCTTCTATCCAATGAACAAAAAACGGGACCTGGCCGACAACTGGTACATGCTGTCCATGGACGAGCGCCGTTCATTGATGCGCAGCCACGGCCTGATCGGCCGCAGTTATGCCGGCAAAGTAAAACAGATCATCACGGGTTCCGTCGGTTTCGACGACTGGGAATGGGGCGTTACGCTCTTCGCGGACGATGCGCTCCAATTCAAGAAGCTCGTGTACGAAATGCGTTTCGATGAAGTCAGCGCCCGCTACGGCGAGTTTGGTTCCTTTTATGTGGGAAGCTTGCTGAACGAAAGCTCGATGGAAGACATGCTGAAGCTGTAGCAGCGCCGTCCAATCCAAGGCACAAAGCAAGACCAAAAAGCACCGAGCAACATCCATCCCCGGATGCCTGATCGGTGCTTTCTTTCTATGCTATTCATCTTCGGCGTCTACCGCTTTCAACGATTCCAAAAATTCGGCTGTAGCACGGTCCCTGTCCCGGCTCTTCTCCTTCAATCGCTCGATGGCAGGCAAAATAAGAATGTCGACCTCTTTTTGCACGATGTAGGCGAGGTCGTACTGATTTTGGTCCTCCAGATAGCCGCCGACCTTCATCAGATCGTTGTACCGGTCAAGCTCATCACGCGTCAGCAATCCCCGAACCTGAACACTGCAGTGTCTCATCCAAAAAACCGTCCTTTCTTCAGCACGAGTGGAATGCCTCCAATAATGAACAGATAACGAAGATCCACCAGCTTTTTCAACTGAGCCGCCTTCCAGCCCTTGTATTTCTTGCCGTTGACCACGGCGATGGCTTCTCCTTTTCCAAGCGAAGCTACCGTACCTTTGCTGGCAAATGCAAAAGACTGCGGCGCTTTGCCGCGAATGTCGGCCACGATGTTTTTGGCACAGTTGACGCCTTGCTGCATTGCGATCTGGGCCGTAGGCGGATACGGTCTGCCTTCAGGGTTAAATACGATCGAATTGTCGCCGATGACATAAACGTGCTCATGTCCGGGCGCACGCAAAAATTCGTCCACCTTCACGCGGCCCCGCATCACTTCCAGTCCGGCCTGCTCCAACAATCCATTGCCACGAATGCCGCCGGTCCATACCACGGTTGCAGCTTCGATTTTTTCCCCTTCGCCCACAATGACGCCATCCGGCAAACATTGTTTGATCGGAACGCCGATTTTGAAAGTGACGCCTTTTTTCTTCAGCACGCCCATGGCATGTTCAACCAGTTCGGGATCAAAGCCCGGCAGCGCCGACGGGGCAGCCTCCACATTGTAGATGCGCACTTTTTTGGGATTCACGTCGAACTCCTTGCATAATTTCGGAATGCGATCGGCAAGCTCTGCTACAAATTCGACGCCGCTGAATCCTGCCCCGCCGACGACAAATTGGATCCGGCTAGCTTTATTGTCGCTTTTATATAATGCAAACTGATATTCGATATGCTCCCGAATCAATCTGACCGAATTGATGCTGCGAATGGTCATCGCATGTTCCTGCATGCCCGGAATGCCAAACGTCTCGGGTTCCCCGCCAAGCGCGATAATCAAATAATCATAGGAAAGTGTGCCGTCTTCCAGAATGACCTTGCGATCTTGAAGTCTGATTTCCTTGACGGAAGATTTGACCAAGTCGATTTTGAACTCGTCAATCAGCTTCGAAATCGACACCCGCGAATTTTCGATCGTATCCGTGCCTGCTGCCGGCATATGTAGGTGAGTCGTAATATAATGATAATCATGCCGATTCACCAAAGTGACGTCGGCTTCATTATAGTTCAGTTCTTTCTGCAGCCTCTGGGCCGTCAATACTCCGCCATACCCTGCCCCGAGGATGACGATCTTGGGAATGCTGCTCATGTCTTTACCCCTTCCGGTTTCGCTTGCATCCACCATATGTCTGAATGGTTGCAACTTGCATTTACTTACAACTATTGAACAGGTCTTATCCATTATGACAACAAATGTAAAGTCGAAAAAGTTTGATGGTTTTTAGGAAATCGTTTTACGTTTTACGTTCTACATTCATCCAAACTCCGCTTGCGGAATGCATCCGTGTTAAACGTTCGGTGGAATCGCATGCATAATATGAAAGAATCGTTTCGAATCTATATTTGTCCCGTTGGAGGGCCGCACGCTCATTGCAACGCAATTCAACTGTGAAATTGGACACATGTATGCCTAAAGTATGGATGCTGTCCTCCTCCGCCAAAAAGGAAAGGATTCTGACAAAAAAACACATAGTACAGGACAAGAATAGCTGTAATCCTAGTAAATATCAAGGCTTTTTTGCCACTTTTCATAACCTTTCATTTCCAATTTCATCCTTTTCTCACCGGATCTTCATCAATTATTCCCATATTCAGCGAATACGCAACTTTGCAACCCCGTTTTCAACGTTTATAATTGAGAAGGATATTCAGTTACGCGTACGGATACGGTTCGATCCGTCCATTTTTTTTCGGTAACTACCTATATAAACTAGAAAGGTGTTGTTGATTGTTGACTGCACAAACGAACGGTCATGAGATGACCGATTTGCTTATTATCGGCGGTGGACCTGCGGGATTGTTCGCTGCGTTCTATGGCGGAATGCGCCAAGCGTCCGTTACGCTGGTAGAGAGCATGCCGCAATTGGGCGGACAGCTGGCCGCACTCTATCCGGAGAAATACATCTATGATGTTGCCGGATTCCCGAAAGTGACTGCACAGGAACTGGTAAATAATCTGATCGAGCAGATGAGCCACTTCAACCCGAATATTCGTCTGGAGGAAAAAGTCGTTTCGGTCGAGAAAAAGGACGAGCGCCACTTCATCGTCAAAACCGATGCAAACGAATACCATGCCCAAGCCGTCATTATTACTGCGGGCGTCGGCGCATTCGAACCTCGCCGTCTGGAACTCGAAGGCGCGGACAAGTTCGAAAAAACGAACCTTCATTATTTCATTAGCGATCTGAACGCGTTTGCCGGCAAAAAAGTGCTGATCAGCGGCGGCGGCGACTCTGCGGTAGACTGGGCGCTGATGCTTGAGCCGATTGCCGAGCAAGTGACGCTCGTTCATCGGCGGGATAAATTCCGTGCGCATGAGCATAGTGTCGAAAACCTGATGAATTCGAAAGTCAATGTCGTGACGCCGACCGAAATTTCGGAAATTCACGGTGACGACCGCATTACCAAAGTCACGCTGTCCCATGTCAAAACCAAAGAAACACAAGAGATTGAAGTCGATGACGTCATTGTCAACTTTGGATTCGTTTCCTCGCTTGGACCGATCTCCGAATGGGGAATCGCCATCGAAAACAATTCCATCGTCGTGGATTCCCGGATGGAAACGTCCATTCCTGGCATTTTCGCTGCCGGCGACATTACGACCTACCCGGGCAAGCTGAAGCTGATCGCCGTAGGTTTCGGAGAAGCGCCTACCGCCGTCAACAATGCCAAAGTATACTTTGATCCGGACGCGAAATTGTCTCCGGGACATAGCAGCAACATGAAGCGTTAATCGGCTGCCAAGCCCCTTCATAAAAGACACAAAAAAGGGTATCTTACTCCTGAACAACGATCTTATCCTTCAGGAGGGATACCCTTGTCTTATATATGCCCGCTTTGTAATGGCCTTATTGTTCCGGCGCAGGCTTGTCCCCACTGCCTTCAGGGGCTGTCGGAATGCGGCAAATTGGACGATTACACCGGTCCTTACAGCCCCTATACTTCCGGCATCACTTCTACCGGCGATGCGGAGGAGGCAGGAAGCGGTTGCATACATGTGCTGTACTGCGACCATTGCCAGACCCGTACGTTATGGTCCGAACCTCTATGGGACATATCCGGAAACCTGTAGCCTTGCCTGCAGTGAGGAGTTCTTTAGTGAAGAATGGCAGAAGCATTGGTATCCAGTTTGCGCTTATGGATTTCAGCCAAGAGCAGGGCGATGAAATCTCTCTCGAGATTGAGCTCAATCGCTTGATGGTAAGAATCCAATAACATCTCATCGGATAACATAGCCATTTCCACCCACAACCTTTCCTTTTTTTTCCTCGAAACTATCATATCAGAGATCCATAAAGAGAACAAGCGTTCTGTTATCCACAACAATTTGTGGAAATCCTGTGCATAGTTTGTTGATAAATGGCAAGAATGTTGACTATCCAACGTGGATAATGTGGACAGAATTTATGCACAGGATTTGTGGATATAACGATAGGCGATATATTAAAAAATATTTTTTGCATGATTCATAGTTTTACAGGCCGATACGTCTTATTACCCTATGCACCGCGGATTAAACCTGACCTGATCCTGACCTGCTTTCTTTTATTATCGGCTGGCATTCGGATTTGTTTAAGCTTTTCATGCGTTTTATTGAGGTCTGGTGTTCACTTCCAAAATCCATATTTTCCCTGAATAATCCAGGCCGTAGTCAAATCCAAGCTCTCCTATTCCTGGAAAGCGGCTCTCCATGATTTGGGTACAGGTCAGTGTAAGCAAGCGCATTTCCCGCCGTTTTCGTGCAGTGGACACATGCGGCAAGGAGTGCTTCAAAGCCGTTCTTCCATTTAGCATAGTTCCACCCCTGCTCAGATTGGTCACGCACAGGCCGCGCCGGGCCCATCGGCCCACCATGGAACGAAACGTCCATCCACGCTCGGTTTTGACGACCTTCACCCTGTAGTCCACGGCTCTTCCATGAATGGTAGCGAGGTGAATACCCTGTTGAATCAAATATTTTCGTTTAGCCTTTACCCGCAAAAGCGAACGGTACATCCTTTTGTAGCTTGAATAAGAACGCGTCGTTCTCTTATATTTATAACGGTATACGCCACCGTGTGCGGACACCCGAATGACGCCGTAGCCCCCTGCCCCCACGATCGGTTTCACATATACCATTCCATACGTTCGGAGCATCTGTCGCAAATTCGGGGCATTGAACGCTACGGTCCGGGGGATGTGCGCAGCAGCAGCCGGATACTTCAACAGCGTTTCTGTTTTTAACCATTTGCTTGCAAGTTGTCTCGACATGATTGATCTCCTTTCGTGAACAATGGTCCTTCCTTATACATACTCAGCAGAAACCTCCCATTCTTGGATGTTTGTCCAAGGCCAGGACCCATTTCCTTGGGGGCCGTTCCCTTATGGGCTTGTTTGTCCGAAGGTCAAGTGCAGTTTGTTCGCCGCCTGCGTCACGTTGCTTTTCAAACGCTTTAATCTGTAATATGCTACTTAAGAATATATGGGTAATAGGATCAATAAGAGGACCGAAGGAGCGTTCATTATGGAATCGTTTTTCAAGTCATTGTACGGCATCGCCTATGTCGCCATGTTTATTGTGCTCTTGGCTGTCACCGTGCTGCTTTTTGTTACGGGAGTACGGCTGTTCATCCAAAAGCGGAATCGCGGATTCGCCGTAAGCTGTATTTTGTTCGCTTGTTTTATCACGTTCATCGTTGTTGTCATGCTGACAACACCCTTCTCCCCGCTTCCGGATTCGTCCGGAGCGATGGCCGCACTGTTGCAGTTTGGATAGATCACCCTGCGTAGAAGGAGATAAGTATGAATCAAAAAGGAACTCTCGGCATTATCGACATCGGCTCCAATTCCATTCGCCTCGTCATCTATGAGATGGATGCAGAAGGCGCTTATCGAATCATTCATGAGGATAAATATGCGGCAAGATTAAGCAGCGTGGTTGAAAAAGATGGACGGATTTTGCGTTCTTCATTGGACACCGCCATGACTGTACTGCAGCAATTCAAGGCAACGTGTGACGCATTTCGCACGAGCAGAATTCACGCAGCCGCTACGGCAGCCATTCGGAATGCAGCTAACGCCGATCAGATCATCGGGTGGCTGGAGGAGGGAACCGGGCTTGAAATCGAATGCGTATCCGGAGACCGTGAAGCTTATTACGGTTTTCTCGGAGTGATCCAGTCGATTGGCCTGAACGACGGGTACGTCGTCGATATCGGCGGAGGCAGCACGGAAATTTCTGTTTTCCGCAATCGGGAACGGCTGCATAGCATCTCTTTGCCCATCGGTGCCGTGAACTCCCATGCCCGCTACGGGAATGAAGACCGCTGGACGGAAAGCCATATCGAAAGCCTGCGCAGCGAAATCGTCCAGGCCCTCAGCGGGCAGGAATGGATAAGCCAATACGCCGGACTTCCCCTGATCGGCCTGGGAGGTACCATGCGTACACTTGCCAAAATGGAGCAGAAGCGGACGCAATATTCGTTGCCGGTCACGCATCATTACGAGATTAGCGCTGCGGCGATGGATGCCATGTACGAGTCCATGCCGCAGCTGACCTCGGCCCAGCGTAAAAAGATCCCGGGATTGGCCAAAGACCGGGCCGATATCATCGTGCCTGGCATCATCATTTTGCGCACGGTATTCGAACTGATTCAAGGAGACCGTTACGTCGTCAGCGGAGCGGGCTTGCGCGACGGAATTTTACGCGATTTGCTGGCTCCATTCTATCCCTTGGCGCCGACGGCACTGGAAGATAGTGTCCGCAATTTCCTTCATTTCGGTCCAGCTATGCCAACCGATCGGCTGAAATGCGTATACGAGGACTCTCTTACCCTGTACCGTGCTTTATACGGCAAGGAGCCGTCGCCCGAAGATGACCGCATTTTGTACGTGGCCTCGATGCTGCATGGCGCCGGCAAACAGATCAATTACTTCCGATACAGCCAGCACTCTGCATATTGGATCATGAATGCCGGCATTTACGGACTTTCACACCGGGAAACCGTGTTATCCGCATTGGTCGCCGACTATCATCCGAAGAAAAGAACGAATCAACTGCTGCAAAAACACAAGGACATCTTGCTTGCATCGGACGATCACCATGCGCACCATCTTGGCTCCATCGTGCAAGCAGCCCAAGTCATTCATCGTGCCGGGCGTATATCGTCCATGACGGCAACGCAAAAAAACGGCTCGCTGCAGATGAATTTCACCTGTACAGCCGAGCCGTTACTCGAATTGAAAGGTTTGGAAGATGCCATGAAGGATCTGGAAGACGCATGGAAAATCACGTCAGCATATTCGATTCTTCCGGCTTCCAAGGAATGATGCCCATCGCCTCCGTCTGACTTCTCAGCGGGGGTTCTTCGTTTTGCACAAACACGTAATTGCCGCTAGGCAAGAGCTTTCTCGCCTTCACGTTGTCTCTGAGCGACAAATTCAAAATTTCCACAAGCATCCGCTTCAAATCCGGATCGAATACGGGACACATCAGCTCGATCCGGCGCTGCAGGTTGCGCGTCATCCAGTCGGCGCTGGATATATACACATCCGGATTCCGGTTATTTTCAAAGTAGAACAATCTGGAGTGTTCCAGGAACCGATCCACAATGCTGATGACGCGAATGTTTTCGCTCAATCCCTCGACGCCGGGACGCAGACAGCATACGCCTCGGACGATCAGATCAATCTGCACGCCGGCCTGGGAGGCCAAATAGAGCTCGTCGATCATATCCTGGTGCGACAGCGAGTTGATCTTAGCGATGATCCGTGCCGGACGCCCTTTTAGAGCATGCTCCTTCTCCCTGCGGATCAAAGCAAACAATTCATCTTTCATGCCGTCAGGTGCCACGCGGAAAGCTTTCATCGATTTGGGCCCGGAATATCCGGTAATCTCGTTGAACAACTCGGAGGCATCTTCCCCGATGACCGGGTTGGAGGTGAACAGCCCTACGTCCGTATATACTTTCGCCGTACTCTCGTTGTAATTCCCCGTCCCCACGTGCACGTAACGACGCAAGCCGTTTTGCTCCCTGCGCACGACCAGAATGATCTTGGCATGGGTTTTCAAACCGACAAGCCCGTACACGACGTGGCAGCCTGCCTTCTCCAACTTGCGGGCCCAGGCAATGTTCCGCTCCTCATCGAAGCGTGCCTTCAGTTCAACCACGACCGTCACCTGTTTGCCGCTCTCTGCAGCATGGGCCAAGGCCGGAATCAGGCGAGAATCGCCGTTTACCCGGTACAGCGTCATCTTGATCGCCATCACTCTTGGATCTTCCGATGCTTCAACGACGAAGTCGGTGACCGGTTCAAACGACTCGTACGGGTGATAGACCAGCACATCCCGCTTGCGCAGCAACTCGAAATGGCTCTCCCGCGGCAAAAATTCCGGCGGATAGATCGGCTGCACGGGACTATACTTCAGATGGCTAAAGCCCTCAATGCTGTCCACGAACCCCGAGAGGAAGCTGAGATCGAGCGGTCCATCGATTTCGAATACCGGGTCCTCGATCTCAAACTCCTCCTGCAGCTCGGCCAATGCGTCCGGCCGAAAATCCGTGCAGATTTCGAGTCGGACGGGTGCCCCCCGGCGTCTGCGCCGCAATTCTTTCTCAATCGCTTCGAGCAGATCCTCAGCTTCTTCTTCATTAATGGAAAGATCTGCGTTGCGGGTGACCCGGAACTCCTGCACTGCCAGCGGAATGAACCCGCTGAACAGCGTCGTCATATGATGCTTGATCAGATCTTCGATCAGAATGAACGTTTTCTTTTTGCTGTTTGCACGGAGCGGCACTTGAATGACCCTCGGCAGATTGGAAGGAACCTGAATAATCGCGAATAAGGGCTCGCCCTCACTCTCCTCTTCCTTCTGAAGAAGCACCGACAAATACACCGATTTATGATGCACCAGCGGGAATGGACGGCTTTGGTCCACTGCCATTGGGGTTAACACTGGAAAAATGATGTCATGATAATATTGATCCATGGCGCGCTGCTGCGTCACATTCAAGTCATCATATTCCTGAAGAACGACGCCTTTTTTGGCGAGCAGACGAATCAATTCACGATAGGTTTTGTATTGTTCGGATACCATTCCACCAATGCGCTTGATCAATCGCCGATACAGACCGGAAGGCGTATACCCCGTAAAATCCTTTTGCGTAAACCCGGCCTTGATCTTTTCCTTCGTTTCCGCTACCCTGACACTCATGAATTCGTCCAGGTTGCTGGCGACGATTCCCAAAAACCTCAATCGTTCCAGTAAAGGCGTTTCAGGATCCTGTGCCTCCTGCAGCACGCGCCGATTAAACTCGACCCAGCTTAAATCGCGGTTTACATAATTGCCTGTTTTGATATCTCTTTGCATGTCTGGCCTCCGAATGTGTTGCATATCCATCAATGTTACATGTACTTGTTATAATTGTACTATTCGTGATTGGCAGCAAGCGTCATCGCAGTGTAAAATCAGTGTAAAATTTACGTAAATCATACCGCATCTCGGTGACTTTTTCCATCCCTTTACAAAGGGAGGCAGACAAGGTAAAGTGATGTACAGAATCGCTTGAGCCGGCATTTTTTTGTTCGGAAATCCTCCGAATTCATATCGCATCTATATATAAGAAGGAGTTTAACATGAAATCCAACAAACCCAGAACATTGCATAAAAATATAGAATTTTTCGCAGCCGCGCTTTCCCAGTGTACGGTAACGGCATGGCAGGAAGATCCCGCAGGCGTATATTGCGAGGTGGGCCGCGGCATCGTGGAACGCATCAGCGACGAAAGCGTACGAATTCGCAACGACAACGGCACGAAGAGTCATTTTGCACGAGACATGACGATGTTCCAGACCGAGAAATAAAATTTTGCGCGATTGTAAAAAAAAGCAAAAAAGTGCTGGCATTTTAAGCGCCCGTGATGTATACTCGTCTCACAAGGAAAGGAGGTGCGTCAACATTAGTTATTCCATGTTGAACGTGTCCCTTACCCGATTCAACCGTTCAAATTAAGTTGAATGGTTGAAGGCGCGGGATACGGATCAAGGCTTCACATAGCGCCACGGGTAGAAAGACCGTCTTCGGACGGTCTTTTTTCATGTCCGAGAACGCGTGCCAGCGCAAGCTTGTTGCAAAAACAACCAAAATATTGGAAATGGACCCTGTAGGCAGATGCCCCTAGGCAACTATAATGAGGGTGCAACTCATCCTAATATTCAGGGAGGAATATTTGAATGCCGAGATTTGTAAGGGGTTACAAAATATCCATCGTATTGGTCTTTGCTTTGCTGTTCACCTCGCTCGGGCTGCCTGCCAGCCAGCATGCCGATGCAGCGCCAAGCTTTGCCAAAGGGGCCGACATCAGTTGGGTTCCGGGGATGGAAGCACAAGGGTATAAGTGGAAAGATAAAAACGGCGTGCAGCGCGACATTATCGATATCCTCAAAAACGACTATCAAATCAACTCGGTTCGTATCCGCGTTTTCGTGAATCCTTCGAATGATTACGGAAACGGGTACCTGAACAAAGATCGCGCCGCAGCGCTGGCCCAACGTGCCAAAAACGCAGGCATGAGCGTGATGCTCACCCTGCACTATAGCGATTCGTGGGCCGATCCGGGCCAGCAAACCAAACCTGCCGCGTGGAAAAACTACACGTTCCAGCAATTGATGGATGCCGTATGGAATTATACGCGCGAGGTCATGACGGCCATGCAGAGCAAAGGCGTGACACCCGACTGGGTGCAGATCGGAAACGAAACGAGCAATGGCATGCTGTGGGAAGACGGCAAAGCGTCGGTGAACATGAAAAACTATGCCTGGCTTGTCAATACCGGCCATAATGCCGTCAAATCCATGAGCGCCAACACCAAAACGATCGTTCACCTCGCCGGCGGGGATGACAACGCCTTGTACGTCTGGAACATCGGCGGGCTGATCAGCAATGGCGCCAACTTCGATATGATCGCCATGTCCCTGTACCCATCCGCTTCCGGCTGGAATACTGCAGTAACCAATGCCGTGAACAACGCCAAAGACCTGATCAACCGTTACGGCAAAGAAATCATCGTTTCCGAAATCGGCATGGACAACAATCAGCCTGCCGCAGGCAAAAGCTTCGTTGCCGCCATGAAAAACCAATTCCGCAACCTTCCTAACGGCAAAGGCAAAGGGGTGTTTTATTGGGAGCCGCAAGCCACTCCGGGCTACAATGGCGGATACGGCAAGGGAGCATGGCAATCCAACATGATGCCGACCATCATGCTGGAAGGCTTCATTGACTAAACAGCAGATGCCCCATATTGTGTGATCTTACGATGAATCAAACAGCCTTGGCTCGAATATCCGAACTAAGGCTGTTTGATTATATATAGCTGGATGTACTTTACTACTTTACTTTACTTTACTTTACTTCGCCGACTACGGTGAAGCGCTCGTTAACATGTTTCGCATTCTCGATCTCATCCACCAGAGCGATTGCATAGTCAGCATAGCTGATATAGCTGTTGCCTTCGCTATTAACCATGATAACGTCATGGCCTGCCTGGTATTTGCCAGTGCGAGCGCCTTTCGGATTAAAGAAGCCTGCCGGGCTCAGAAACGTCCATTGGATGCCTGTAGAAGCTTGCAGATCCTGGAGGTTTTGCGTTTGGTTCGACGCGGTCGCTTTATATGCTTCCGGGAATCCCGGGGAATCGACAAGACGCTGCGTCTTGGACTCGTCCGTGAACAGGCTGCCCGCACCGCCGACAACGATCAACCGGGTGTTTGGCGCGCCTTTCAAAATTTGAATCAAGGCTTGTCCCACTTCTACATGCATATGCTCTTTGCCAGCAGGCGCACCAAACGCGTTGACGATCACGTCAAAACGTTGGGCATCTTCGGAAGTCAGGCTGAACACATCCTTCTCCAATGCGTTCACGCTTTTGTCCTGCAGCTTGGATGCATCACGCACGATTGCGGTGACTTCATGCCCTCTTGCCTTGGCTTCCTCCAAAATGAAGTTGCCGGCTTTGCCCGTTGCTCCGATAATTCCGATGTTCATCATGATCTCTCCTTTAACGTTTGGGATGGAATATACTATATAAACCGCACTAATCATTTTCACTAGGGCACTGCGAGTGCAGTACCATCTTCCGATCGCTGTTATCCCCAGATTTTTGGGATTCCCCTTTTCTAAGGGAAAATCCGGTGATAAATGCGAACGCTTTGCTTCTCCAGATTGGTTCTGCCCTCTCCGTTAACATGTGTTTGTTTTTTGCGGTTTATATAATCATATTATGTTCAAACTTTATAATGTAACTATATCGGTTACAACAATATTTGTCAACCAACAGGCACAAAGAACCTCTGCTCACCCTGACGATGAGCAAAGGTTCTTACTTGATATAGCGTCTTGAAACCACAAGCGGCTCGTTTATTCAAAACTCTGCTTCTTTACCGCTCCTTTATAGCTTCTATGCGCTCTTCCGGCTGTGCAAACGCCATACCTCTGTTTGATCTGCCAAAGCCAAGGGATTCTCGAACGGGATCGTCCCGTAAGCCGTCTGTGCTCCGGACGGCACACCCGGAGTAATGTTCCCCGAATGGTAGGTACTATTGCCAAGCGGGAACATATAGTTTTTCCCACCATTGTTGTCCCATGTGCCGCTGCCGTTGTTGAACACGGCCTCCAATCCCGATGCGGCTCCTACGTCAATCGTGATCTTATAGTAACCGGGAACCTCCGCCGCCGTCATGGCTACGCCGGGAGGTGTCGTCCACGTCCCTCCTGCAGGGCGATAATGAATATTTGGATTCGCGTATCCTTGCTTATAATAGATGGTTACGCTATTGCCCTGCGGAGCTTCATCCGTCGTAACGCCCTGTTCTTCGCTGGCTGCCGAACGATTGGAGGCAGCATCATAGGCAATCACCTTATATCGGTACGTCGTTGAAGGTTGCAGCCCTTGATCGGTGTAACTGGTCGCTTCGCTGCTCCCTACCTTCGTTCCGTCACGAAAAATCTCATAACCGACCACGCCGACATTGTCCGTCGACGCATTCCATGACAGCGTCACGGAATGGGGCGTGGTAGAGGCAGCTGCGAGCCCTGTCGGCACGCTTGGCGCTGTCGCGTCCACCTGAGGGGCACCGGGCGTTATTTTGCCATTGCTGTATGTGCTTGTGCCTAAGGGGAACATGTAGTTTTTCCCGCCATTGTTGTCCCATGTGCCGCTGCCATTGTTAAATACGGCCTCCAGTCCGTCCGCCGAGCCTACATCGATGGTCATTTTGTTATAGCCGGTGATTTCGGCCGCAGGCATTTGCACGCCGGGAGGAGACGTCCATGTTCCGCCAGCAGGGCGATAATGAATGTATGGAGTAGCATATCCCTGCTTGTAATAAACCGTAACCACGTTTCCATCCTCCGTCTGGGCCGTTACCGGTAAACTGACGGGAGACTTGTTGCCGGCAGCATCGACGGCCTGAATCGTATAGGTGTAACTGGTTGCCGGCGAAAGCGCAGCATCCATAAACGAAGTGCTTGCGCTATCTCCCACTTTAATTCCATCACGGTAAATGTCGTAACGGGCCACGCCGTAATTGTCGCTGCTGGCGTCCCATTCCAGCGCTACGGACGATGCGGTAACAGCCTTCACCGTCACGTTGGCAGGAGCGGTTGGCGGCTGCGTGTCGGCTTCCAACGTTCTCACTTTTAACGGTTTGCTTAATTCAGAGCTGTTATTGGTCTTGTCTATGGCCTTCACGGTGTACTCATAATCCGTTTCGGGCGTGAGACCGGTGTCGGTAAAGCTCGCAGTTCCGGAACTGCCGGCCTTGATCCCGTCACGGAAAATATCGTATGACTCCACGCCGACGTCATCTTCGGGCACTTCCCACTCCAGAGTAATGCTGCGATCCGTAACCCGGGACGCGTGAATCCCTGTTGGTGCAGCCGGCGGCGTCGTGTCCACGACAAGGAAAGGATGTGTGCCCTCGATATTTCCTGCGGCATCCTCCACGATTTTCCCGGCAGCGTTCTTGCTGTACTTGCCTGTGCCGACGTAAACGGTCTGAATCTCGCTGCGCGTCACGTTTCCGTTCTCATCCACGGCTTCGACGTAATAGTCCACCAGTTGATCCCGGAACTCGTTAAAATACGTGTAGTACAGGTCGCCGATTTCTTGTGCAGGCACTCGCTTGAACATATCGGTGCTGCTCGGCTGCCAGACAACACCGTTGATATCCGGTTGTAGATCCCGCTTGTTCATCGGGTATTCCGTCCACCCGCTGACTTTGTCCGGATCGATGTTCGGCACGCCTTCGGCTTGAAGTCCCGCCGGATCGTATACGCGGAACGTATTATCCCGGGCATCCGCCTCTTTATCCCGATGCGTGCGTACCTTTACCTTGATATCCTGGATTCCGCTGACATCATAAGCGTACGTATAGATGCCGAACGTATTGTCAAAATAGTGCAGCGTCCATCCTTCGGCTTTGCTGACGTTTGCGCTGCCCGGGTTATACGGATAACGCTGCGGCCACCAGACCGAAGGGCCGGTTCGATCCTCCGCCAGCTGGCTGTTCACATAGGGCTTGGAAAAAAACAGCGACTGGTTGAAGGAGAGCGTCGGTTTCACGCCGTCATCGACATTTTCGTCGTAATATCCGAAACCGGAATCCAGCGCGGGCAGCAGAAAATACCAGCTCAGTTCGGCAGGATTTGCACCGCCGCTGTAATCGTTGGCCGGGTCTCCTTTGACCGGATATGCCATCATCCATGGATTCAACTGATTGCCCTCATACGTAATTTCGTGATCAAGCGCCGTCGTTGGCTTCCAATGGTTGGGGTGGCTGTCAAGCCATATCTGTTCCGCGGTTTTGGCGTAATTGAGGGCAGCCTGCTCCAGAGCGAAGTTACGCTCCAGATAGTGGTATCCATATTCGAACGACACCGTCATGCCTTCTTCCACGCCGTCCAGATTCTTTTTAGGCTTCAGATCAAGGCCTGTGGCTTGATTAAAAGCATCAAACTGACCCTTCCAAATACCAAACGGTAGACGCCAGTGATACCAGGTCGGATCGGAAGACGAGTCTCGCGTATCAATCCATGAGCCATCCTGAACATGGACTACGTCTTCCTCGTCAGGCGTATTTGTGCGCAAATACTCGTTAATGCTCTCTCCCTTCACGCCAGACTGCGCATAGGTCACGTTAGCCGCGTTTCTCCATGTTTCCTCGGAGCCTGCGCGTCCCGAAGAATTGTCTCCGTCATGGGCGATGACAAAGAACTGCTTCTGGTCGACCAAACCTTCGAACGGTTTAAGCGCATCCGCCTTGGCCGATCCTTGATATCCTTCTTCCCACGACTCGGCCTGGGCAACGGGAATGCCTACGACTCGGCTCTCCTCACCCGTCTCCGGATTGACATGCCGAACCCAATGCGGCGTGGAAGCAAACGGATATTTGTTGTAGACCACCTGCTTTTCGTTAAACATAGGCGAGGATACCCAAGACCCAACGTCGCTGGTGTTCTGCAGGTCGGCCCGGTTCGGTGGCGAGATCATCGTATCTTTGCCGGGATCGTTCAACAGCGGGTAATCCTTCAATGTACGGGAGAAATGGTTGTTGCCGATGACCGACCACTCGATGCCGAGTTTGTCGAGCACCGGGATGATCCGTTCCGAGAAGCCAAGCTCGGTCGGGAAAAATCCTTTCGAGGATTTAAACGAATCCCCCAGAAAGAAAGGCTGTGCCATCACTGCATTCTGGTAAATCAAATCCTTGAGCAAATATTCGTTGCCCGCCAGCGGTCCCATCGAATGGTGCCCGGAGAAATGAACGAGGTCCATCGTTCGCTCCCCGTTGGTTGTTTTGAGATTGTTGTATGCATTTTTCCAGGGAGCGCCCCAATTCACATTGTTGTAACCGTTTACATTATTGGTGTACATAAAACTGTTCACGTTATTGAGCAGCGACCCTGACATGGTAACCTGCATGCCCGCGGCAGGATGAAGGTTTTTCAAGTCGCTTGCCACCTGCCAGGGCCAGGACAAGTAAGCTCCCGTTTTGGCATGGTGCGTGTAATAAGCCACCAGATCATCATGCGGCATGGGTGCTCCACTGGGCAAATGATACGGATAATTGGCTGGAGGATTGTTTTTCAAGTCGACGACCTGCCCGTCATACGTATAACGGATGGGAGAACCCACCGGAGCCGAATGGTATGTGGACGTGTCATAGTAAGCCCAGAAATTCGGCATATGATTGTGATATACGTGGGTTGCGGATATTTCAGCGAAAACAGCCGATGTCTGTATTGTAAATACAAGCGGTAATGTCATAAGAATGGCACCAAGCTTGCGTACAAACTTCATGTTTTACCTCCCTTGATCTGATCCTTTGCAAAATTCACCCTAAACAGTCCTACAGTCGGCATATGCATGATATGCCTTTGCGGTCAGGTCATTATTCCCTTGCTCCATAACCGTTCTGTTCCATCTTCCCTCCTTTCTGTCGATCCCCGCAATCCGTGCCAATGGAGCTAGGTCGCCTTTTGCAATCACGGTTCATCCTTCATAAGAAATGCGATGATCTTTTTCCTTTTTTGTTATTGCGCAAACGTTTGTTCAAATTTCAATGAATTTTCGTGCCATCAACCTGCTTAAACCAAGGAATTCTAAAGTAATCTCACATTTCAAACTCCTTATTATTGCAAACGTTTGCACAAACAATATACCTTTAAATGGAACGAAATGTCAATCATTCATTTTCTGCGTCGTCCTCTATTTGATGATGCAGTTAGGGGATGAGACAAGCCAAAACAAACGTTAGCAAAAAGGACCAGCCAATAATCTGGCTGATCCAATCATGCACCATCCCGCTTAACCTTTTTCCGAGCTCAATTTCTTCGCCAATTCGCTCATATCGCGGCCCTGTAACGCTCCTGCCACCAGTTCAGGAAGCATGCCGGGCGTACAAGCAAAACACGGTGTGCCGTCACGGGAGAGCTGCTTCGCCAGCCGTTCGTCATAGAATGGCCGTCCGCGATCCGACAGTGCCAGCAGGCACAACGTCCGCACGCCGGATTCCCACATTTCACGCATGCGGCGCACCAAAGCGGATTGGTTGCCGCCCTCATACAAGTCGGTGACCAGAATGAACAGCGTTTTTTTCGGGTCCTCAATAAAGGGCTCGCAATACGCGACCGATTTGTTAATATCGGTTCCTCCGCCGAGCTGAATACCGAACAACATATCTACAGGATCATTGGCGCACTGTTCCGTCAGATCGACCACTTCCGTATCAAATACAACGACCCGGGTATCCAGCGCGGGCATGCTTGCAAAAACCGCTCCCGTCACCGAGGCCCAGATGACCGATTCGGCCATCGAACCGCTCTGGTCAATGTCGAGGATGACGGTCCATTCCTTATTTCGTCGTGCCCGGTCGAAATAATAAAACTTTTCGGGAACGAGAATGCTGCGTTCACGGTCATAATGCTTCAAGTTGCGCTGGATCGTCCGTTTCCAGTCCAGTCCGCTGAGCGAAGGGAGAGGGGTATGCTGACGCTTGTTCAGTGCGCCTGTCACAGCCCGCCGCATGTCTTCCTTCATGCGTGCCATCAGGTCTTCGACTACGGCCTGTACGAGCAGGCGTGCCGTTTCCTTCGTCTTTTCCGGTATTTTTCCCTTAAGCGCCATCAATGTGCCAACCATCTGAATGTCCGGTTTGACCGTTGCAAGCAGTTCGGGCTCAAACAACAGCTGCTTCCAGCCACGGCGCTCAATCGCGTCATTCTGGATGATCGAGACAACGTCTTCCGAGAAGAGGCTGCGCACGTCGCCTAGCCAACGGGACAGATTAACCGCCCCCCTGCCGCCGCCTGCCCCGCGGCCCGATGCTCCGCTTCCCCCGGCACCTCGGCCCGAGCTGTTGCCAGGTGAACTGCCATCGGTATCATCGTAAATGGCGGCCAGGGCGGCATCCATGATCGCTTCTTCTTCGGTCAGCTGCAACGCTTCTTCCCCGGTCAACCCCTCCAGCTTTTCCTGAGCCGCCTCGCCCAGAATCAACCGCCAGCGGGAAACGGAGTGTTCTTGTCTTTTTTCCGCCTGATCCGTCATGTCAAAAGTCCCCAAAATCAAATTCGTTTAATTCGTCCAGCATCTTGTCCTCTTCCTCCTTCAGATCCCCGGTTAAAACCTCTGCCGCTTGTTCCGCGTTCACGCCCCACAACTCGCCCAGTGTTTCGGCAATCATCGTTTTTTCGTGCGGCGAAAAGGAGCTGAATGCCCGGCGCAAAAAGACTAGCGCCCGTTTGAACTCATCGTTGTTTAACGAGTTGATGTAATCGTTCAGCTGCTCCCATAGGCTCATGCGTGACAGCAGCGCATATCGGTTCCGCATGGACAAGCCCTCGAACCAGCCTGCGCCAAGATCGGACGGAATGCCCGGAGAAAGCCGCCGCGAAACTTCGGCCGCGCACTGCTCCGCATCCATCTCGCCTCTTTCGAGCAGCAGGGCGCAGGCGAAGCCCGATAACTTGGGATTGCGGTCATCCCGTTCGGAGAGCTCGTTCAATTCGGCCGACCACATAGGCACGTCAACGACTTCGTCGTGTTCTTGGGCAATCCGGTTCAAATCACTCATAGCGGCGACCATGGCGTATGCTGCTTCGTCGTTGCAGTTTGCCGCATCCGACAAATACAGGCAGCCGCGGTAGAACAACTGTTCAAGCAGCGGCACAAGCGGTGCCGTTTCCGTACGCCGGATATCGCCATACGCGATGATACGCGACAGCTCTGCCGCAGCGGACGCGATCTGAGCCACGTCACGGCTGTCCGCAGCCAGCGCCTGCAGGACGCGGCGTCCGTCTTCCATTTGCGCGGTCATGCCGCAGCGGACAGATACGCCAATCAGCCGGGATGCTTCGGCAATAGACGTACAGGCCTCCAGCTTTTCGCGCAGCCGATGCGCACATGCAATCTCGACGGTTTCGCCGAGCAGCGTGGATTCCACGACTCTGATTTCGGCCTCAGGCGTCCATTGGATGACCCAGTCCTCGGCCCATACCGCGCGATCGCCACCATTGGTATTGTTTCTTGCGAATGGAATCTCCAACAGTTCCAAGCGGTGGAACAGAACGGAGCGATTCAGATCAAGAAACGCCGATTCGTGCGAGGAAACCCGGCGATTCTCGCGAAGGTCAAGCGATAAATCCGCGGCCACCGCGCTCTTGTATTTGGTGAGCTTAAGCCGCTTGAGCTCACGGTTCAAGTCATCCTGAAGCGGCGTTTGGCTAACGCCTTCGGCCAAGCTGCCGATATCCGTGCCGATGTCGAGGCGGGCCAGCGCCTCGGCTACCACCGACAGCTCGCCTCGACCGAGAAGCGTCTGTGCCGCATCGCGCAGCTCAAGGAGCGTGGGCATGCTGCCGCCGTGAAGCGAAGCCAGTCCTTCGGCCAACCGCACAGCCTCAATCACTTCGGCGGTGGACCTGTGCGTGCCTGATGACCGAAGCAAACGGGCAGCCGTCGACAGGTACAACCTCGGCAACTCTTCCGGCGATCCCGCCTCCATGGCCTCCCACATCATTTGAAAATAATGCGGAGCATGATTTCCCGCGCCATACCCCGACAGACTGGAAAGCCGGTAATATGAATAAGGCATCAGGGTTAGTTTGGAGCTGCGCGAAGGCATTGCCGCCAGCTCTTCATCACTCATCGCGCCTCCGGCAGGATGCTCCAAAACCGATGCATGGTACGCTCCGCAGACCACTACGATCTTCTCGGGATCATGTCCTGCTTCGATCGTTTTTAGAATTTGCCTCCGCATGTATGCTTCGCGCACATGATTATACGCGTGCTCTTCCGCCTGCTCGGCCCGCTCCCGCTCTTCGCCAAGACTGCGCATTTCAGCCGAAAAAGCGAGGATCGAATCCCGATATGCTTCCGGGTTGGCATTATGTTCGTAATGGCGCTCCCAGTACGTTTCGTAATCATGCTCGCCTGCTAAATCGGCAATCCGGTCGTATATGGATCCAGCCTGTTTGTCATTCCGAGTACCGCCGTCTATTATTTCTCCCTCGCCGTTATCGGTCGCTTCGTTTGCCTTCGTTTCGTTTGCTGCCGTTTCATCCTGCTCTGTCGTACCATTCCTGCCACGGGACAAGAGCGATTTCTGTTTCAGCTCTTCCAGCGCCAGTGCTGCGCCGGATGGCAGGTCGATCAACTCACAATGCACCTCATTTTTGGCAGCCCAACGCATCGCCTGCAGTTCCGGAGAGTATACGGCGAATGGCCATAACGCTGTTCGAACGGGCATTTCATCCGTAAACGCCAGCAGGGCTACCGGAGGCACGGTCGATGGATGCACCAGGTCGGCGATCCTGTCCGTCGCATCCGAAGGACCTTCAATCAATACCGCCGTCGGACGGACCCGATCCAGATATTCCAGCAGATGGCGAGCACCTCCGGGGGACAGGTGCCGGACGCCGAAGACGGAGACGCGTGCGTCTTCCATCGTCTTCACTCGTTCAACTCCCTGCACGCCTGGTACAGTCCGCGCCACTCCGATCCCCGCTTCTTCATGACGTTGTCGAGGTATTCCTTCCACACCAGCTTGTCCTTGTCATCGTCTTTGACGATGGCCCCCTGCAAACCCGCAGCCAGATCTTCGTCCGACAGCTCGCCATTGCCGAAACTGGCGGACAGCGCCATGCTGTTGGTAAGCAGCGAGATCGCTTCGGCAGTGGAAATAACGCCGCCCGGAGACTTTAATTTCTCCTTCCGGTCGAGCGTCATGCCGCTGCGAAGCTCGCGGAATATGGTTACGACTTTCAACAAGGCTTCGTCCGCCGGCGGAGCTGCGTGCAGTTGGTACGAAGCAGCGATTTCGCTTACCCGTTTTTTGACAATG
Organism: Paenibacillus sp. FSL W8-0426; assembly: GCF_037969725.1. NCBI lineage: Bacteria > Bacillati > Bacillota > Bacilli > Caryophanales > Paenibacillaceae > Paenibacillus > Paenibacillus sp. FSL W8-0426. The sequence goes on from NZ_CP150203.1 coordinate 5,718,832, forward strand.
GAAAGCTCGGTTTCAAGATCGGAAGGCGCAGGCAGCACGATGATGTTGAATCGGCGCTTGAGGGCCGCGGACATTTCGTTGACGCCGCGGTCGCGCGTATTCGCCGTTGCGATAATCGAAAACCCTTTACGCGCACTCGTCTCGCTGCCAAGCTCCGGCACCGAGACGGTCTTTTCGGACAGAATGGAGATCAAAGCGTCCTGCACTTCGGAAGCGCAGCGCGAGATTTCCTCGAAGCGGGCAATGCTGCCGTCTTCCATGGCCCGCATGATTGGGCTGCGTACCAGCGCCTCCGGTGTCGGCCCGTTGGCGAGCAGCATCGCGTAGTTCCACGAATAGCGCACTTGTTCCTCCGTCGTGCCCGCCGTCCCTTGAACGACGAGTCCCGAATTGCCGCAAACCGCGGCAGACAGGTTCTCCGACAGCCATGACTTGGCTGTTCCCGGCTCGCCGATCAACAGCAGCGCACGGTCGGTAACCAGCGTTGCGATAGCCATTTCGACCAGTCTTCGGTTCCCTATGTACTTGGGCGTAATATCCACTTTGCCGGCTTTGCCACCGGTAATGTAAGTCAGTACGGCACGCGGGGACATTTGCCACCCTGGCGGAACCGCTCCCTTGTCTTCCTTTTTAAGCGCCTCAATCTCTTCGCGATACAGCAGTTCAGCCGGAAGGCGCATGACATCCTGTGCTTGTTTTTTCGTTGCGGCCATTTCGATATTCCCCTCTCCATGATGGACCTATTTCTTTCACCAATCTTGTTCCAAAATCCAAATCACCCTTCGCCCGGTGCTGCCGGGCGGCCTGAAATCGAAAGGATATTCTCTGTTTATGGAAAACCGGTTTACACCGATGCTGCCCGGCGCCGAAGCGTATGAACGATCTCTTCGAGCTGCTCCTTAAGGCCTTCATAGCGTACTTCCGGGAGTAACGCCTCTACCCTGTCCGCCACTTCTGCGGCCAGATGATCGGGGACGCGAAGCAAACGTTCGCTCTCTTCGGAGTACATGCTATATGTGCGTTTCCAATCTTTTCGCTCCATCCATTGCACCAGAAGTTCGGCTTTTATATCCTCAGCAGCACCGCCGGCATCCAGGGCGGCGAAAATGTAATGCGAGTCATGATTGTTGGCTTTTTCTATGGCTTTTTCGATATAAGGAAGCAACCTGTCATTTCCGGGGGCTGCCAGCGCGGACACCAGTTGCAGCTCATCGCGATCCATCAGCCAGTCGAGCCAGCGGGAATCCCATTCTGCTTCGATCCGTTCCTGGGGCAACCGGCTTCTGACATACCCATGATAAACGTACAATTCATCGCGAAGTGCATCCAGCAGCGCCTTCTGCGCCAGTTGAGACTTTCTGGAGACCACGGTTTTGAGGCGTCCCCACCCGGAAGCAACATACCTGTCGTAAAGCTCGGCTGGCGCAAGCTGGCGTCTGGCAGCACGGAATGCATATGGCAGATACCCCGGGTCTTGATCTTCCAATTGTTGGAGCACGGCAAGTGCCTCTGGCGAATCCGTTTGCGCCAAATAACCCGCAACCTGTCTCATTAATTGCACACGATCGCCATAGTCGAGCCTGCCCAAGGAAGGGAAAGCGGATTCGTTTCCTGCCACGTCCAGATACAGGCGCTCCAGCTCGGGATGACGCACGTCTCTGAGCGCAATGGACAACGGCTCAAGTTCTTTCCATAGCTTTCCCTTGCTTTTTTTGTCATCTTCGCCTACATGCTCCTTGCGAAGCCGTTCCTCGAAAAGAGGCAGCAGCATATCGACCATTTCCTCGGCTGGCGCATAACTGATCGCTTCGGCCACGAGCAATGCGTCTTTTCCCTGGATTGCTTGATATAACCGTTCGCGCGCTCCTTCCGAATTACGGACCGCCAATGCACCATAGGCCCCTTCGCGTACCGGTTTCTTTTTGTCCTGCGACCACTCAAGCAATCGGTCTTCGAACTTTGGATGAGGCCCGAGGCAGGCAATCGCCGCGGAGCGGATTTTGTCTCCCCCTTCTTCCGCGGCCTTGACCAAACGTTCCAGCGACCGTTCATCCTCCGGATCGACACCGAGCGACCTTACCACCTGCAGGCGCCGTTCCTCTTGACGTCCTCCATTGATGTCCATTCCCTCAAGCAAGTAAGGTACAATCGCCGGTCCATATGCCGGCAGGATGTTCCGCGCCGCAAAATCCGCAATTTCCGAATATGAATCGCCCAAGGCCCTCACCGCAAACGGGAATAACCTTAAGTCACGGAACAGTCCCTGTTCAAAGGCAGAAGTCACAATCTCGTACCGTCCGCCTCCCGAATCCGACAATGCATTCTGCACCTCGGCCAGCTGTCGGTACGAGTGGCTGGTCGTTAACCCTGACAATTCGACCTCCTTCCTATGCTCCGCGCATACGTCTCCTTCTGCAGCCACGATCCCCTGTGTCGACAACACCGAATTCAGCAGCAGCGCCACATCCTGCAGCCGGGCCGCTCTTGCTTCCGCCTCTAAAGGACCTGTCAGTGCGGCGACTCCCTCGGCAAGTTTGCCGAATACCGGGGCCCGCTCCCCAAGCTGGGCCAACTTCGGCTCCAGGCGTTTCAGGCGGAAATCGTCTCCCGCCAAGTCGCTGCCTGCAATATATAAACGGCGAAGTTCGCCCTGTAGTTCTTGCAATAAAGTGGTGCTCATTCGCTTCTCCTCCCGATTCCCCGTTTTGATTCCAGCTTCGATAACAGCGATCAGTACAGCAGCCGGGCAATCCGGTCTCCCTGAATCACCGTTAACGGCTGTGCAGCCAGCCGCCCTGTATCCATCTGATGCTCGAACATCGCCAATACGCAGCAGTCGCTGAGCAGCGAAGCATCGACGAGCGACAACAGCGGCGTCGATTGCCCGGGCAGGCGGTAAATATCGCTGAGCTCCAATGTATTTCCTGCCTCATCGACCAGGGCGAAACCTCCCATTTCCGTGCGTGCGATGCGGGAGGCCTTCAGTAACGCAACCGGGGCCCGATCGCCCAGCGGATCTTTCAGTTGGTTTTTAACCGCCTTGACCGCCTCCGGTATCGATGACCAAGCCGATTCGCAGGCAGCCTCAAGATCGACGGCTTTCGTCTCGCGCGGGATCATGCCTTCAAAACGCACCCTGGCGTTCATGCCGCCCGGATAAAGATACAATTCGGAAATCTGCGCCACATTGAAGAAACTGTCTTCTTCCTTCATGAATTTCAAAGCCTTAAACGGTCGATAATGTACGGTTCGATGAATGCGTTTGCTGCCAAGCTCCAGCCAATAACCGGTGTCTATGTATTCTCGGCGTGCGTCATCCTTGTGGCAATAGAAAGCAAGTTGAAGCAGCTCCACATTCTCGCTTACCCGTCCGGCTTCCTTAAGTTCGGACAGCTGCCAAGCATGACCAAGCCATTCTTCAATCGTTGATTCGCTATCCGGTTTGAGTTCCGGATCTTCCTGTTTGGCTTGTAAATATGTCCTGCCTCTTTTAATAAAAGCATGCAGCAAAGTCAGCTGCTCCATCGCATATGTATAGCCGCTCTCTCGGTCTTCCTCTTCCAACAGCAGTGCAAGCCGCCGTAATTCGTTCTCCGCTCCGGTAAGGTAACTGCTTCCGAGCCGCTTGGCATGCTCGTTCAGGCTTTTCACCGTCCGTGCATCCGCCGTACCCAACCCACCGCGAACCAGTGAAAGCACAAGCTTCTCCAATTCGTCCAGCGCTTCAAGCTGCTTGGCGATTTTCTTCTTGAGCGCGCTTTTATTGACCTTTTTCGGCTTGTCAGGCAGCTCACCGCTTTCGCGCTTGGCTTTGTTCTCTTCGCGTTTCTCTGCCTTCTCCCGCTTGGACGCAATATCTTCAGGCACAGAAGCGTTCTCAAACGGCAATCCTTCCGCATAGGCATACATCAGTCCAAGCGCATGTTTGCATGGAAACTGCCGGCTCGGGCAGCTGCATCGCGAGACCGGATTGTCCGGCATGACAAAATCGACGGAACAAACATAATTGGATTTCCCGCTGCCGGCACATTCACCAAACAACAGGTTCCCTTCCTCCGATATGTTAAGTTTGACGAATTTGTTTTTCTGGACCAGTCCCCGTCCGTTCTTGGCCGCAGCCGCGTTCGGGGCCAGTGAATCAATATAGGTTGAAGCCAGTTGAAGCATTTCGCGCGCCTCCTCGCTGGAAAATTGAACTTGTGAAAATTATACTGTAATCTAACGCAAATCTCACTCGTGCGCATGGCATGGGCCGTTTGGCATTTATGATGCGGATTTGCGAAACAGGAACACCAGTTCCCTTTTTTATTTGAATATATCATGGTCTTCCGTTATTTTCAAATCCGCCCATCCAAAACCTTACATGCCGAAATCACACTCGATCCCTTTCCAATACAAAAAAAAGCCCCCATATCGCAATTAGAGAAAAACTAATGCGCTACGGAGACCTTTATTGCACCGGTAATACATATACCAGAAACATCTATTTCCGAATCAGCAATCTTTATCCGGCACGCCTGCTTCTTCGCGTGTGCGGAAGGAAGATCCGCAACCACATGTCGCTACCGCGTTCGGGTTATGGATAGTGAATCTTCGCAAGGCTATACGGAAGGCTTAACGCCCGTCACTACGCGATTTCTCGCAATTAGGCGGGATTGTTGATTGTTACGATTACTTGTGGATCACGCGCCACTATGACGCATAATCACGCTAACCAAATACTACCCTAATATGAGCGGACAAGTCAACGCAAACCCCACGAGTTTATTTTGCTGCGCGGATATTTCGGGTACCTGATCCAGGGCCCGGCGAACTGGGCCTTGGGGTCACGGAATCCCCCGCTAAAGCAGCCATCCTGCGCATAAATCTACACGCACACAGGATTGCGGATTTGTGATTCTCAATCCCCACGCCAACCGTGTAAACCCGCGTCAACACTGGACTTGCGCCTCTACCGCACATCACCCGTCGCCCTTCGTTTGCACTATTCCGCATATTCGCCGCTTATTCTCCGCCTGAAACGCGTTATTCTGCCGCCTAACCCCGTGAGTTTCCGGAAGGCCGTCCGCCAGACGGTCCGTGCAGGTGAAACGCGCCATTCGTCCGATAATGGGACATTAATAGTCCCACCTATAAACGCAGAAAAGCCGCGCCACCGTAGCGTTTAACCACGATGACACGGCCAATTCGGTATTTATACGTAAGTTTACAACTCGCCTACCGCGCTAAAGAACCACGTCATATCCTCCGATGATCTCAGACGGCTTCGTTCGCGTGATGTCCTCCGCCATTCCCGTTCCATCCGCGCTAGAACCTTACGCAGTTCCCTTTCGAAGTCCTTGCGTTTGCGCCAGCGGTGTAGTGTGCGCCGGTCTACGCCTACCCTGTCCGCGATCTCTCCGTAGCGTAGCCGCCCTTCCGCAAGCAGCGCAATTGCCTGGCGGTGACGCTCATCAAGCCCGGCAACCGGACGCCCTCTGCGTTTACTCCTTCTCATGCTGGCGCGCCTTTACTGCTTCGATACGCGATCTTAACGCACCGAGGTCGGCATTTTGCGCGGAGGTTTGCGTCTGTACCTCGACTTTGTCCGTAAGCATTCCGTGGACCTGCAGCGCCAACTTCGCCATGGCCGCGGACTTATCCTCGATCGCCATTCGTGTTAATGCGCCGACAAGCTCCGGTAGCTCCCCGACGTTATTGCGGACAATTTGCGCCTTGAGTTCGGCGATAAAGTCCGGGTCTTTCTGCCACGCGTAGACGGTTGAGCGGCTTACGCCCGCCTCTGCGGCAATTTTGTCAACGGTAGGACGCTCCGCTTTCGGAAGCGACAAGTATTGGACGGCCGTGAGCTGGCCTGCTGTGAGTGATCTCATACCCATTCCTTCCCCTTTCTCTCTCCTCAAGATAATAAAATTAACCCCTTCATATGCAAATGGTACACGAAGAAAGAAGCGAGCCGAAGCCCGCCTATATCCGGTCCAGTATCATGTACCCCTGTCCTGCGCCGAACACAGCGACAGCCACTCGATCGCCTACCCGGAGCGCATCCTTGAACGTTATCGTCGTGTCCTGACCGCCAAGCGTAACCTCGCGATCGTGTTCGCGCAAATGCTCGCAGACGACGCAATCCTCCGAATCGAGCTCGAAGTTAGCATCGTCGAGTCTGACGAGGATGTCGGGCAACGGCGCGATGACCGTCCCGAACTCAATGTCGACGTCTTTGTTATAGCCGAGCAAGCGGATAACATCGCGTAGTTTACTTACGGGCCCGCCTTCGATTAATTGCATCGTATCGCCTCCCGTTTTACATCGCCAATCTCATAGCTAACGCGCCGGCAATTGCTTCGATATCGCTGTCACTACGTACATGGAACGTATTCCCGGTGATCGTGATATTCGGCGCAGTTTTTCCGCTGTTCTCCCGATTGGAGCGCGTTTCGGCAGACGTCAGAATGCTTTCGCCTTCATGGACGTACGCGTAGCCGCTTCGCGGGACGTAGTCCAGGCCGCCCGAAAATTTACCCATCGAAATGTCGCCCATCGCTTTGTTTAACGCTTGATCAATTGCCCATTTCGACGCGTCTTTGGCGCTCGGAGCGGTCACCCCTACGCCTACTCCCGTCAGCTTCGAGCGTCGATTCGCGGCATCTTGCTCAGCGGTTGCGGAGTCATAGCCGCCCATCCACGTAGGCAGGTTTTTGCCGGTCCAGTCAAACACGTCATTCATCCAATCACTTTTGAGGATTTTATCCTCCATCTGTTTAACCGGACTTAACCCATCGAGTACGCCCTGCGCAATTGTCGCTCCGAGTTTAAGGCCAATCTGCGCCATACGAGGGACAGCTGCCTCCAAAACGTTTAACATGAGGTTTGTTACGGCCTCTGTTCCACTTCTTATCTGAGCTTCCCCACCATCAGCCCACCATTTATCGAAAACTTCTTTTGCTTTCGCGAAAACGAAGTCTATTTTTTGAGAAATTGTAGGCAGATTGGTGAACTCCGGGTTATTAATAAAATTCGTTTTAATGTAATTAGCAGCAGTATCTACCGCATTTTGTACTGCCGCAGTAATCTGCGGAGTCCAATCCGCAATCAGCTTCTGCGCACCCAACGCGAATTCTTTGATATACGGCAGAAGCGGAGACAACGCGGATATCTGTAACGTCTCCATCGCGCCTTGGAACTGTTCGAGCGCACCCGCCGCGCTATTCATCTTCTCCTCGGCAACTTGGAGCGCGGTAACCTTCGCCATCTCATTGTGGAACTCCTTAACGCCTTTAGCGCCTGCTTTGTATAGCGTTGTAGCCGCCCGTACCCCATCCGTGCCAAAAATATCAAGTAACGTGGCTACGCGATCTTGCGAATTCATATCTTTAAGCGTGTCGTTCAGGACTTGCGCGATACCGGCCAGGTCTTTGATACTTCCGTCTTTGAAGAACTTATTCGCCTTGCCTACGCCGATGCCGAGTTCTTCGAAGAGATTAGCCGCCTTTTTGGTCTGCGGTTGCAAGTACATGAGCATCGATTTGAACGAGGTACCCGCGTCCGATCCGCTTTTCAGTCCGTCATTCGACATCAGACCGATCGCGGTATTCAAATCGCGGAATGAGATGCCGGCCATATCCGCAACGCCGCCCGCAGATGCGATCCCGTACGCGATGTTACGCACGTCAGTAGCCGCCGCATTCGCCGTACCCGCGAGAATATCCGCCGTTTGAGCCGCAGATAGTCCGTCCTTCTTAAACGCGTTCATTGACGTCGCCATAGTCTCCGCTGCTTCCGCAAGGTCCAGTCCGCCGGCCGTTGCGAGGTTAAGCGCCGCGTTCAATCCGCCAGTCATGATTGTCGATTCGCTCATGCCCGCTTTCAGCAGTTCCTCGATCCCTTGCGCAGCCTCTAGCGCGGAATACTTCGTGGCGGCGCCTTGTTCGAGCGCCAAGTCCCGCATTTTCGTCATCGTCTCATCGGTCGCGCCGGTCAGCGCCTTGACCGATTGGAGTTGTGACTCGAAGTTCATCGCCTTTTTAAGCGAATCGCCTACGATAGCAACGGACCCGGCAGCCACACCGAATTTCATAATTTGCGAGGTCATACTGCGCAACGGTCGCGTCGCGTTATCGATGATCCGGAGTGTTCCCGTTATATCAAACGACATGGGCCTTCGCCTCCTGCATCGTGTCGACCACGCGTTTTCCTAACCTTGCGGCCCGGGCCGCTTTAGCCTGTGTAAACCCTCGATCGAGCTCCGTTAGGCACACGTCGAATTCAATCAACGCGCGTCCGTACTCCTTAAGCTTGCGGTCCTTGGATCGCGCCAATCTGCCGGCGGCCAGCCTAAAACAGCGGAACCTCTCCGGAAACTGTGCGTTAAACCGCCAATTCTCCGGCATTGTATACGTGAGGACCTGGCTAACAAGACCCAGCGTTTCACCTACCGCCTTAATGTCGTGCCTTTCTTGTTCCGTGAACATCGTGATTTCCTCCCCCTTATAAATGAAAAAGAGCCCCGAAGGGCTCTCGCTTTTAGCTACGTACATGTCCATAAAACGTTATGTGCTGCTCAACGGGACTATCTCGGTCAATCTCGACTCTCAGTTCGTCGAATGGAGCAACGATCTCGTCAAAGCTTTCACCTTCTGGCAACGAGTACTCATGGAAGAAGTGCTTACCGCCTATTCCTGTACTGAATTTGATGCGCGCGCTCCCATCGTTTCTGATATATAACGAGTATGCAGTCCTTGGAAACCTGAAAGTTAGTGTCTCTTTGAAATTACCTGAAAATCTGAATGGGCTATGTGCTATCTTTTCTTTGATCATTCAATCTCCCTCCCAAGCGCTACGCTAGTCCTCCGAATCTTTCCGTCACGGTATGCCCGCATAGCCTCTATATCGATAATGCCGTGTACCTGGCGTTCCCCGCCGCGCCAATTTAGCGCTAATTCTGGGAATTGCGGCTTGGGTAATCGCTCTGCCCTCGATTCCGAGTTCGTGCCGTTTACTGCTGCGCCATAAATGCTGTGCGCCTCGTTACGGAGCTCATGCAGGTCCACCAGAGCAGAGAGATACATATACTTGGCCTCCTCAATCGCTTTAATCTTCGCATCCCAATTCTCGTTGTAGTAACGCTGAGCTTCTTCCCGACCGGTATGAATTGCGGTCTCCGCTAACTGACCGAGCGTTCCCGAATGGACGGACCGAGCCACAACCGCGCGCTCTTGAGTTGCTTTGATATCCGATTCAAGTTCCTTTACTCTACGGTTTAAGTTCGTTTCAACCTGGACGTTATTCGCGGATGGATCCGTGATGGTTTCCTCGACAGCCTCGACAAGTTGCGCCTTAACTTCTGCTAGTTCTTCGTTAAGTTTATCTAGCGCTGTCTGATGAGCTTCTAGTAATGCGCTGTTCTTCGCGGCCTCCACTTGGTACGCTTCAATTGCGGTTTGTACTTTTGGGGGTAATTTTTTCATGTGTTTGGCTCCTTTAGTAGTTTTTACTCGCCGTGACTGCGCAGATATCCTTCATGGTCGGCCATTACCGCTCTAATCGCGCTCTCGCCTAATGCGGAGGAACCAAGCGAGGCCATCGAATTAATCGGTGTCATCTTGCGTAAATTCTCGATCTCCTGCAGCGCACGTTTCGCCTGCGTTTTGCTGTCCGTTTCCGCCGTCGCCCGGACGATGTCGTATACCGTGCGTAGTTTTGTCGGGTCGCCCCCGTTCTCCCGAAGTTGGACGCCTACCGCAGTAAAATCGTCCGCCAATGTCCTTGCGAGGTACGGGTCCGTTATACTTTGCATAAAGTCGAGCATCATTGTAGCCGCGCGTTGGCCCCCGAATACTAACAGTTCCGTTTTGAGTGCGCCGTATTGCTCATCAAACTCGCGGATTGTGGCATCGTCAGGTTTGGCATTCGGTTTTGATAGATCGGCACGGGCAATTTTTTCGGCGGCATCCATTTCAGCGTCAATCGCCTTCTTGTTGGCACGCATGATCTTTGCGAGCTCCACCGCGCCTTTCGTCTGGGCTTCCCGCTGTTTCTCCGCAATGCCGATCCCGGATAATGTGCGGTCCATCTGGATTTCTTTCATTTCTGCTTTGATCCGGTCGAAAATTTCCCGGGCGGGAGCAAGTGATCCGGGCCCATAAACAATGTCCTTAGCCTTTGCGATGTGTTCTACGTATTTTGTCATTTTCATTTCTCCTTTTAGTTTGATTTAACGTTAATAGCGCAAGGCTTGCCGAACTTATCCGCACCGACTTCGTAGCTCACGCGTTCACCGACCGGAATATATGCGGTGTCCATTTCATCACAAGCGCTGATATGAAAGAAGATCGAGCGACCGGCGGTTTCAATAAATCCGTAACCCTTATCCGCGCTGTAGTATCGGACGACACCGGTCTTGTGCTGCGGCTTCTGGGGCTCTGTCGTCTTCGTGCGGGACTTACCAAGCGACGGGCCAATAAGTACGTTCACCGCTTCCATTTCTTCTCCTTGTAGTCCGCTCCATATCTTCATGCCGCATCCTCCTCGTTGTTATCCTCGATTGGATCAGTCCACGTCACTTTTGTTTCTGACTTCTTCCCGATCAATCTGTTTTCAATTAGCTTTCGTACGTAGCCGCGCTCATTCTTTGTTAAGTGGTAATGACCGAGTATGTTGCAATGATAGTCGATCGTATCGGCGTTGAAGCAACGTCGCAAAACCCTCGCTACACCTTCGAAAGTCTCCCATGCGATTTTCACTAGTGGATAGGCTTCGTAGGTGAAGTAGTGCCGGTCTAGAACTCCCCCATCTTCTCCAACCAGGATAACGAGTGCCTTGCTTTTGTCCGCACACACATACACTTGCTGGTAGACAGTCACTTTCATTCGTCAGCCTCCTTCGGGGGTTCCTCAAACTCTTTGATAAAAGCAGGAATCGCACCATCCACATTCGATTGGATAATTAATGGGAAGCCACCCAACTGGCGTTCATGATCAATAGCATGGAAATATCCTTCCCATAACGAATGAACGGCGCTTTCCACTTCACCGACCTCCGTATTTACGGGCTCTTTCGCGGTATACGTAATCCATCCGTCGCCAGCCGTTATGGTAACCGTGTCCAGCCCATCTTCTCGAACGTGATTAATTCGTGTATAAACTTTCTCTCCCACTCATTTCACCCTCGGCTTTCCTTAGAATTTGCTTGATTTTAGGCGCGACAAAGAAGCAGGGAGATAAACCTACTCCTGCCGTTTCAAACACCTAATTCAACGTAAAAACAACGTGCTCAGCACAAGTCTATAGAAGCTTGTCGGACTCCTTCGCGCGTTGGATTGCTGTTAAGACATCGCTATCCAAGCCGAATATCTGCGCGATTTTGATTCGAAGCTTGGTAGAAACCGGACGATAGCCATTTTCAACCGCAGCAATGCATGACTTGGAAACTGATAATGCTTTTGCGAACTCAACCTGCTTCATGTTTTGTGAGATACGAATCGCTCTAACCGCCTGTGCATCCATGAATACAAACCTCCCTTCGTTATTCGTTTGATTACTTTAATCCCAAATAAAAAGCACACTGGCGGGATAATACCGCCTATAATGAATACTGGAAAAAGGTTCGATTACTCTATGCTGCTTTCCGCTTAGCCTTACGTATTTTAGCAAGCAATCTATCGCGCTCTACCTGACACACGGACTGCGGCTTGAACTTGTAATGTGGTAGAACGTCGCAAACTTTAACCCGTTTGGGCTGCACGCTGTGCGAGTAAAATGCGTTTCCACATACTTCACACACCTTCACTCGGCGCATGTCTAAGCGCATGACTGCGTTGGTTACGTTCTGCGCGGTCCTCCGCTTGATAATTTCTTCCGCGTTCCAGGGACTACCGTCTGCATACTGTTCTATTACATCGCTTGGATCACGTTGTGTCGATGCTAACATTTCCGTCAACTCTTCGGCCGTCATGTCGGTACGCTCGAAGAACAAGACGTCTTCCACCGAGTTTGTCATCGCGATCGAATCGGCAAATATTGTTCCACGCGGACAATAATCGGAATCATGGTCGGAACGATCATAACGGAGCAGCAACTCGCGCTCATTGCTTCGTACCTCCTCACGATATCTCTTTTCCGCGCCTCTTACGGGATACTCCGACAACCTTTCTGCGACCTCCCCAACGTTCATAATGAAGTCTGCAAGAATGTCACCGATCGTTTGATACGCCGCACTCTTCCGCAATAACGAAGGATGACGCATTCTCCACATCCAATACAGTGCGCGCGTCACCCCTTCGGATTCGAGTTCATCCGTGAGGTTCCGGACCAGTTCCGAGCGCCAGGCTGTCGGCGCTTCGTTATTTTGGATTACGAAATCCTGTATCTTCTTAAGTACGTCTGCTTTCTTAACCATTCGAGCCGCCTCCTTGTGGATGTTCCGTAATTTAACTTCCGCGTATCGTTTGTTCTTGCTCTGTTTTTCCCGCGCTCACCATCCCCTCCATACCTTTATGCGCGTCAACAATTATCCGCTAGGAACGAAGTGACGACGCGTGAGGGATAGTGCTCTTCTATCCCGAAAGCATGCTCGGTATGTTTTATTTCTCTTTCTCGTTATTCTTTCTCGTTATTCTTTCTCTGGTTAAATGGCTTAACATCAGAGGTGAAATCATTAAGTAACAGAGATTAAATGAGTTGACCTCCGCCTTATGAAGCCTTGGATTCCGGATCAAACCCAGTCTGTTTTTGCTGCAATCGCTCTCTGTCTGCTTCAATCTCGCGGCCTGCCGTTTCCACTCTCTCCCGAAATGCCCGTATTTCCTCAGCATACACAGCCCGGAATTCAGCCTCGGTTAATGGTTCGAGCGGCTCGTATATGTGTTTATTGGGGATCATGTTCGACTTGCTAACGTTCAGCAATCCGTACCTAACGAGAGCCTCGACATGGGTACGTATTTTGTACGCGGACATACCAGTTTGAGCGGTTACATCTGACTGATTGAGCCACACTTTACCGAACATCGCGTGGCCGGGCTTGTTCTGGCGCCAGGATAACAAATACCCGTAGAGGCCCACCGTTTCCAGAGTGAACCCGTCGAGCAACGGGTACATCCGGAAAAGGATATTGGGCATGCGCGCAAATCCGTCATCGTGGGCGAGCGGTTTTGATACGTCGATTGTCATAGCGGTGCTCCTTTCGTAGAAGAGGATTGTGGCAACCACCTGGGCAGATGCCGCATGTCTAACTTAAATCGTGAATGCGTACGACCCTCCATTCTGTTCACAGATACTTACCGCAAGTGCCGCGTTAAAATCGGGGTCGCCGCTGTTGATCTCCGCCACTTGCGTGAACTCTCGGCGCAGGATCGTAACTTTGCCGGCTTCGTCTGCATCCTGATCAATCAGGAACTCCGCGGTATCCTCCTCCAAATTTCGAACCAGTTGCATTCGAAGTTGCAGGAACATATCGTACGCCTTTTCGATTAAAATCGAACGCGAAATCGGATACCCACGTTCAAAACGGTGAATGGTGCTAGGACTTACTCCGATACCAATAGCAACCTTCGAAATGGTCAACCTCATCTGTTCGCGACGCTGGCGGAATGCTGCACCTCTCTTTCTCCATGCTTTGGTGTTCTTCTTGATGTATTGCTCGCGAGTGATAAATTGGTTTGTCATAGTAAATCTCTCCCTTATCGTTATGATTTTTATATGAAGCGGAATGATCCGCGGAAATCCTATACTCCTTTGTTGCCGGCCAAGGGCATATCGCACATACTTATTCCTTACTTAATTTGACGACGCTATTTTGCGAGTCGTACACTTTACGAAATATTCATCCTCTTGTATTAACGACTCTAAATCTCTTTCAACACACCTACCGCAAAAATTCCGTCATACTACTTCGTTCCCGGCCGTCATGAATCTCGGGCACACTCCGAAAAATATTCGGTACTTTATAAATGCCGCCCGCTTGGAATCTCGGGCATTTCCGCTTACTTATTTACCGACAGCCGATTAAAATCTCGGGTGCGTAGCGAACAACTCCGTATACTTTAGTATCGTGTATCGACGTGCATCTCGGGTACATTCGTAAAAATTCTCCCACTATATATAAGGACGTTACTTTGGAGAGTTGGGCGCGCTTTTTCTGATGTTTGTGTCTAATTTGTGAACTGTTAATTTCAAGCGAAACCAAACAGAACCTACGTTCGTATTACTTGGTATAACAACGGAGGAGAGCGTGCCTAAACGCGATAGCTACTCGCCACTCTCCTCGCAGCTTATCTATGTGAACCGCGCTCGAAGGTTGCCGCCATCTGGCGCGAGAATATTCGAACGGAAAAGCCGGAACGTTGGCGCGAACCGGCGAAGTATACCGAGCAATTGGCGTTACTCAGCGTTTAAGCATCCCGATTGGCGTCGGGAAAGTACGAAACGTCCGCATGGCGATCCGAAAGTTGGCGCTGACGGTACGGACAAATAGAATGTTAAGCGATTGCTTCAACGGTAATAGGGTAGTTTGACACAATAAAGCCGAGGTCGGCCGCTTGTTCCAACGTGACATTAACGGTGCTCGCGATGGACCTGCGGTCTATTTTGGGTAGAATGCGGAAGAATGCGCCAGGCAGAACGACGATTTCCTGACGACGAAGATTGCTTTTAATAGTGGGATTAACAAGTGACGCGATGAAGTTGCCGGTGCGATGATCTCGTACATAACCGATTTGAACTACCGTCGTTTGTGCCATGAATAACCTCCTAGCGTTTTAAGCCCGCACGGCTATAATTTGATTATTTCACCGTTACAGTACGTTGTTACATGAATATTGCGGAAGTTCCGCGACCATCCGGACATAGTCCGTAGGTTTCGGCCCGCTCCGCTAAGGCAGGCGCTCATCAGGCGGCATTCATCGAAGAAATTCGAGCTTTAGACTGAGGTCTCCGCGGTCTTTAGTCCAAAGCAAAATGTCGAGTAGGAATTGCAGTCCGTCCATCATTCGTAGCTCCGTAATAATCGTTTCTATCAGATCGCGGATGTCTGCGCCCTCGACTGCGCTGGCGATGACCATACCGCCTGAGTCTCCGTCCAGGTACAAGTGATCCATGCCCGGAGCCTTATTTACCTGACGCAACCAGAGCTCGCCCTCGTCGAGAATGAAGATGTGGCGACCGTTGAGTACGTAGCCCTCATAGAGCGCATACTGATGATCACGGTCAAATGGGCCGAGGATAACCGAAGCTAACTCAAGGTTAATCTGCGCGCTCACTCACATCACCCCGCGATACTCGAAATCGATACGTACGATGTCGGCCGCCGACACGCTAAGCCCCGAAACATTGGCGTTGCTGACACCCTTCTCAACCGCGCGAAAACGGACTTCCACGTCGGAGAGTTCCCGGATACTGTTAACGTAGAACATGCGCGTAGCCTGCGAGAATACGGCGATACAGCGGTAAAGGTGAACGGGGCGGCGGCTCATCCGATTACCTCCTTCGTAATGACCAATATGCAATAAAGTGCGCGCAGTAGCTTAAGGAACCGGCGGGCGTGCTTGCTCGTTTCAAAGTTGTTAGACGTAGTTTGCGAATTATCCATAGTGAGTTGCATGATTACGTATCCCCTTTTCGGATGAATTTTGAAAGAAGCTCGATCGCGCTCATGTCGCGAATGTTATCGATGATGCTGGCGTCTGATATCGGAAGGTCGAAGATAATCGAGCCGGGACCGCCGGTAGTGACGTATTCGTCTCCGTCGTAATATACGCGTTCAAGGACGGCCAGACTATATGTAGTATCGACGTATAACGCGAAGATATCGTTTATTAGCGTGCCGGCGTACTCCATGCGGAATGGATCGCCGCGATCGACGCCTTTGGTGACTACGGTAATGTTCGGCATGCTGCGTACCTCCTTGCGGTGGATTGTTGCGGACCAGTACGATGTTGCTGTAATGATTTTTGAAACCTTTTATACTGTTATACGTATATTCGTTTATCTGATACCGAGTATATACGACTTCTAGTATAGTGTCAACACTTTATTTACGTATATCTGTATATTCGTTATAATGGGGTTCAAGGGAAGGTGTACATATGAGAAACATTCGAATCCGCCTTAATGAAGTGATGGCCGAGCGTGGCCTGACACAGACACAGCTATCGGAGCTTTCAAACGTCAGACAAGCGGCTATTTCGGAGATGTCACGGAACATCCGCGAACAAATTAACCTCAAAACGTTGGTTAAGATTGCGGACGCGCTTGAGATCGACGACATATCGGAGCTTATTGTAATAGAGAAAACCGGAGAGGGCCGCTAATCAACGCGGCTCTTTCTTTTTGCGTGGATTTACCGTGAGATTAGCGCATTAGGACTTCGTTAAGGGGAACGTACCCGGACGGGCTTACGTGGCTATATGTACGGGGATCTGACGGGAACTCTACGTGATGTATCCACGTGGATACACGTTGCGACATCGCAACACAAACGACTCGACATCGAGTCAAATGCGCAGACGTCTTCGTATTTAAACCTTGCCACGTGGCAAAATGTTGGAGACGTCGCCAAGTATCGGAATCTGCGGATGTCACGACATCATGGGATTTGACTCCTCAAAGTTGCTGAGTGAAAGGGTGTATGTTTGAGTAAACACCTTTTAAAAGACAAAAAGCCCGCGACCAGAAATAGTATCCGATGCCGGCTTTTACTTTAAATTTGTATCAAATATTATTCCTAAATGGATCCGTCAATCTGAAAACTGACTTGTTCTTTACTTCGTTATACTTTATAAGTAGACGTTGTCGGTAATCATCCAAATACAACTCTAGTTTTTTTGCCTGGTTAAGGTAGTCTTTTATGTCTAAAGCGAAAACACTGTCAGGATCATAGTTTTGTATGTACGTATCAATAGCCTCGTAGTGATTGTTAAATCCGTCCAGCGCTCTAAGCCTCAATTCAATTTCCTCAAAAGTTATTAAGTCTACATCGTTAACTATTTCTGCAAATAAATCAGAAACATTTTCTATATATTCCTTAATCAGCTTGGTTTGTTCCTGTAATCTCTCCTTGGTGATTTCGTGCTCTTTGAGAGTATTATAGAACTCTGTCATAGAGATTACTCTACGGGTTCTCTTAGAATAGAGAGTTAGTTCTTTTATGATCGATGAGTAACGTGTCATTAGCTGATCCTTACGCTGAGATAGTATAGGAGCACGGATACCCATATAAGTAATTACGGCAGCTATCATAGAACCTATAAAAGCCAAAAGATCCCAATCTGTTACGCTGACCTTCGGAAAAATAACAGGAATCATCGCAACAAGTAAACATGCTAGGCACAAACTGGCCAAAGTCAAAAATGTAATCCATAAATATTTTTTCACTTTATTAATCAAACGTTTCTTCTCCCTTTACCCCGCATATTTAAACGTACAGACTCCGCGCATAAAGCTCATCTCCGTAATATCCTCGATCACACCGCTACCAACGAGCTCCGCGCCAATAAATACTACGATAGGCGTCAGGTCCATTTGCGCGGTATAAAGTTGGATATCGGAGGTTAGCGGACGCATAAACCGTTCACTCTTCTTCATATTAATCCTTTCTGAGTTAGGACCGTAGCCAAAATTCGCGATCTTCTGGTGAGATTAGTTGCGTTAAGGCTTCGCCATCGGTGTCGTAATAATTTACCGCGTAAATTTCTCCCGTCTTACGATCTATGCGATCTATCACATCTTCTTTGTCTATATCTCGGCCGATTGTAAAGGCTGCTTTTTCGCCAGTATCAATGTAATGAATAGTCACGGTCCTGCCATTTCGGTAGCGTATGTAGTCAAAAATCCCCATTTAAACCTCCTGTCGTTCATTCTACTCGTAGATACTTCGACAAATTGGCGCAATTTTCCTTCATATGTAACGAACAGCTTTACGTTCTATACTTTTCACAGAGAATAATCGGTAATTGTATGAAATACGGAGCAAAATTGAGAAAACGGAAGCTCTGCATTTTTGCACTTTATAGGATTCTAGCAGCTATTAGCGGCTATCAGGTACATAATTTAAATTGTGTAGTATATAGTAATCCTCATTTAATCTATAAAGGAACAATAATCCATTTATTAATTTTAGGAAATCCCTAATTTTCCGATTTTACCGAAATGGAATCATGAGATTATAATCTAATGGAAGTAGAAGAGATGTTTAATAGTTTGGAGGTGACATTAATTAGTACATATGAAGCCCTTGACGTCATGCTTAACTTTGGTATTTTAATTTTCGCTATGCTGGCCTTCCTTACGTCAATCACAAAAAAGCGATAGCCTCCCCGCCAAGAGTTGCTACCGCGTCGATCATTCGTAACTAGCATAAATCTTACCGCCAACACGCGCAAGACCTGGCGCAGCCGATCGAAGCTGCGTCTTTTTCACGTTCGATTCCGCGCTCCGAGGTACTTGCGCATCAACACTCGTGTGCCGGGCAAAAACGCACATCTTCTGAGAGATGAGCGAAGTAGTTCAATTCATTTAGACAAGATAGAATTCACAGGCTTTTTTAAAAAACCATGAGTTGTTTATTTTGATAGAGGAATCCGTAATTTCGACAATAATACCTCGTTCTATTTCTTCGTTATCCTGCACTACAGAGACCCTTCTAGATTCCAATTTTGCTGTGTAAAAATGAATATTCCCAGTTAATTTCATATGAATCCTACCTCTCAACCTATCCTATGGCAACTTTGACTTTAGCAATAATTTTATTCATCAAAGATATAAACAAATCACAACTATATCCAAGTATAAACGCCCATAACATTCTATCCTTTATATCAAAAATCTGTCCTTGATCGTTTGTAAACAAGAATGATACAAACAAGAATGGAAGCGCCAACGCAACAAGCATCTTATAAATTGGCGCGTCTAAACCTTCCATGGTCCGGCTCGATATAAAATAGATAATTGCACCGACGGCACTTGAAATTACATATGTCAAATACGTAGCTATATTTTCTAGGTTTATATCTCCACTTAGCAAAATATAGGCAATAGGGTAAAGTAAAATAATTATTGCATAACCTACAAAAATACCCGTTTTCCTCCAGAAAGAGCTAATATCCAGCTCACTTTCTAAACTGAGCACTTCATATTTTAACTCTATTAATTCTAACTCGTTATCATCAGAACTCTTCGCAAGTCTAAGTTCAATTTTTCTACCTTTTTCTATGAGTTCACTCCTTTTAGCCTTTTCTACAAAACCAACATTCTTCAATATATCATTTAATTTAAATTTAATCCGTTCTTTGTTTATCGTGTCTGTTTGTTGTGTCATTTCGTTTCACCCACGAGTTTGAACGTACCATTCGTTGATTTGCCGATGCTGTAATTTTGAACCGTAAGCTGTACGGAAGTAGCATCAGTCCAAGCCGGTGCGTTAGATGCCGAATTGTAATAGTCGGTTACCGCCTTGATTATCGCGTCAGACTTAGCGCGTAATTCTCGGTCAGATAGCTCATACGCGCCTTTAGCCTTGTATGAGAGCGCCATAGTCGGCTGGTTTTCCACATCAATCGTTACATCGCTGAGGCTTCCGTCCTCGCCCCAATTAAATCTAATCTTGTTCACAACGAAATCATCCGTCACAATTCCATCCTCAATATCGTGGGCCATGGCCGTTAAGTATGCCAATTTGCGGTATGTCTCTTGCTCAGTGTTGAAAATCGTTTGCGCGTCTGCAGCTTTTTGTAGTTCATCATTTTTCTTTGAAAGGGACGCTACTTGTTCAGAGAGCTGATTGGTTTTACTTGTCAATTCCGAATTTTGAACCACCAGGTAAATAGAAGTTGCTACAGTTAATACCGAGATACCTAACGCGATTACAGGTAACACACTAATGCGCTGCTTAGGTTTATTTTCTGTTACAGTCAATTCCTCCATTATGTACCTTCTCCTCTGTATTTTTGTAGTTCTATTCTACTATGGACAGGAAAATTATACTATACAGGAACAAGAAAAAACGCAGCCCTCAACGGATTATCCCGCGAGAACTGCGCCTCTTTCATTCTTCGTCATCCTCAACGTTGATCTTCGTTAATCTCTTCCTCTTCGGCTTATCATCTGCGATCTTGTTAAGCGGTGACGTCTTCGCGTGTTCGATCTTCAAATCATCGTTAACCAGCGCAACGTAACGGCGCGTCATCTCCATCGTCGTGTGACCGAGCGTCTTCTGCACTGCGAAAGAAGATGATCCATTTCTGATCGACTCTAGGGCGTATATGTGCCGCAAATCATACGGTCGGATATGAACGCCGATTTTTTTGCTATGTCGCTCAAGCCTGTCTCCCCATACGTGCCTATTTAGCGCGTTCCCTTCATACGTACAGAATATCGGCACCTTATCCGCCCACCCCTGCGGCCGTGATCGAATTAAACGATTCATCGCCTTAATCGTTGCCTCAGATATCGGCAGATCCCGAGAGCGCCGTGTCTTTGCCGTTAACGCAGTTACATGGATTTCGCGAGCCTTGGGACGGAAATTACTTGGTACTAGCGCAAGGGCCTCTGATGGCCGAATACCAGTGTCCAGCGTCAAAAGGATTAACGCATAATCACGAAGGCCGACGAACGTGGATTGATCCGGTACCTTTAAGAGTTCGCGGAGAACTTCGATGGATACGCTGACTCTGCGGCCTTCCTCGTGACGCTTCTTGAGTTTTGCGATCGGATTCTCCTTGATATACTTGTTCTCAACGCACCAATTTAGGAAAGTACGAAGATATACAAGGCGACTGTTAAACGTTGCAGGCGCGATATCAGGCTGTCCGAGATGCTCAAAAAGCATTACCTTCAAGTTTTGCGGTGAATCCCATGCATCAGGATAGCGCGACATAAACAACGTCATGCTTCGTTTATAGTCGGTAATCGTATGCTTGCTCACACCTTGGACGCGTTTCCAGTTTATAAATTGTTCGAGGCACTCTTCCCACGTTCGAACTTTAAGTCGATCTTCATATCGCTTTCTCATTTTTCAGTCCGCCGTTTAACAAAGCGTCCTGTTGGCGAGAATTCGTCATGGCTTCGACGCACGTCCCTCATGTCCATCTGAATGTACCTCCGCATAGTTCGTATATCGGACCACCCTCCCATTTTCTGCACAGTGAACGGATCAGCTCCGTTAAGTACCATAGCGCGGGCCCATGTATGCCGATATACGTGCGCAGTCATCTTCTTCCCTTCGACGCCGGCTTTCTCCCCGTGATATTTCAATCTTTTGTTAAATTGGTTCGGCGAAACCGGGTCGCCGTAGCAAGAGAGAAATAACCGATCTGTGGTGAAATGCTGCCTGTTCTCATCAATAAGTTGCAAAAGAAGCTTCGCAACTGCGCCGGAGAAAGGAACCATCCGCGGCTTCCGGTTCTTGTTCGCCTCACCTTGCAAGGTAATAAATCGCGTTTGAAAATCCACATCTCCGATGCGAAGCCCCAACATTTCCGACACGCGCAGTCCGCTATCCAGCATAAGCATAATCGCGACATAATCTCGGAACCCTACGAAGTCCCTCCGGTTAGGCTGCGCGAGTATAGCAGCAATTTCCTCGTCCGTTAAGCAATTCGTTAAATCAACGTCCTGGCGCAGTAACTTCACCTTGCTAACCGGATTCACTTCGATAAGCTCATCGCGATCTAACTGGTTGAATATCGCCTTCAGCGTACGCAGCCGAATATTTACGGTCGTATCCGATAGACCTACGCGCTGGCCCTCCGTAGGAATGTGCTTGTGTCCTTCGTATCTGACGCGATCGTACTTCATATACGCCACATGGTCGCGAATGATACTAACGTCGATGTGCTCGATTAGCGTAACTTCCGGATGGAACTCGTTCAGCCAGGCAACAAAATATCCGTAGTGCTTTGCGTAGTCCTTTAGCGTCCGTTCCCGTAAACCCTCCACTTTCTTCGCGTTGATTACGAAATCAATCGCCTGCTCTAAAGTGACCTCCGGAAACAATTTCTCATTACGCGCACCGACCGGGGCACGCCGTTCTCGCTTCTTTAGCGCCATAACAAAAAGACCTCCATAAACGTAGTAATTGCGCGTTACTACGTCATAGAGGCCGTGATCCGCAACCCCGAAACGGCGTTTCAAGGGTTGTTAACGTTCATCATCCGGGGTTGTTAATCTAACGAATTCCCGGTACAATCTGCAATCCACACCGTTCAGGCTTGCGTTAAGGCTTCCGCTCGTCATTCGGAGTTAAAACCGCTCAAACCTGCGCCGAATCAGCAATCTTTATCTGGCACGCCTGCTTCTTCGCGTGTGCGGAAGGAAGATCCGCAACCACATGTCGCTACCGCGTTCGGGTTATGGATAGTGAAGCCGCCCGTCATGCCGGACTCTTCAAAATCAATTTCCAGGCCATTCAGGTATTTCAGGTTTTCCTTCTCCACAACAACCTTCATGTCGTGAATGTTCATATAAATATCGTCTTCGGATTCTTTATCGTCAAAGCCCATGGCGTACGAAAATCCGGTACAACCGCCCGGTGCTACGCCAAGACGCAGGAACATGTCCGGCGTCTCTTGCTGAGCCAGCATATCCTTCAGCCGCTCGGCAGCCGTTTCGCTGATGCTGATCATGCCAGGTCACTCTCCTTTAATTTGAACTCTTTCTAAATTATACTCCACCGCGTCAAGGGGCTCAAGTCATGTTTGCCCGTGTTTTCTTGCCTCCGCTCCTCCTTTTTCTTTCCAGCATATTGAACCCCCGGGACACGAGGTTTATAATGGATAGGTGATCGATTTGAAATGTCGATATTTTGTCATGACTTCTTCAAGCGATGGTCATATTTAGAGTTGTAATTTTTTTCACATTTCGAGACTGTGCTGCAGTCCCCAATGCATATAAAGCCGGAGGGCTCATTTCGCGAAAAAAAACAGCTACGCAATGCAGCATGCGCTGCAACCGGGTCAATACGAGTTGGTTATACGGAAGGCGGCAAACGACCGCATCTTTGTTATGTAGTTCTGCAAGCCAGTACTGCGCGCAACTCCAATCCGGTCAAGAACAGGAGGAAACAACATGTCTACATTGGTAACACCGTTCACGGACAAGAGAATGGCTGAAATCGTCGAGAAAGTACAGAACGGAGTAAGGCTTAGCGTAGAGGACGGCGTTTATCTGTACCAGACGGATGACCTGCTAACTCTGGGCCAGCTGGCCAATGAGGCCAACCTGAAGAAAAACGGCAAAAAAGTATATTTCATCGAAAACATGAGCCTGTATTTCACCAACGTGTGTGAAGCCCACTGCGCCTTTTGCAACTTCCGCAAGGATCAGGGTGAAGAAGGCTCTTATACCTTGTCGGGACAGGAAATGATCGATTACGTAGAACAGCATATTCATCCCGGCGTACGCGAGTTCCATATTGTAGGCGGACATAACAACCATGTTCCTTTTCAATATTATGTCGATTCCTTGCGTGCATTAAACGAAAAATATCCGGACGTTACGCTGAAGGCATACACGGCAGCAGAGATCGATTTCTTCACACGCATCAGCGGACTAAGCATTAAGGAAGTGCTTGAGGAGCTGCAAAAAGCCGGACTTAAATCGCTCACTGGGGGCGGAGCCGAAATTCTCTCCGATGAGTACCGCAAAAAAATGCGCGTGGACAAAGCGAACGTCGATCGTTATCTGGAAGTTCACCGCACGGCTCACCTGCTCGGCATGCGGACGCACACCACCATGCTGTATGGTTCGATCGAATCCTATGAGGACCGCGTCAACCATATGGCCCAAATCCGGGAACTTCAAGACGAAACAAACGGATTCATGGTATTCATTCCGCTGTCCATGCAGCCAAAGAGCAAAAATGCAAGCATCATGCGCCGCAACTCGGCGTACGAAGACCTCAAAACGATCGCGATCAGCCGCCTGATGCTGGACAACATCGACCACATCAAAGCCTACTTCATTAATATTGGTCCACAGCTGACTCAAGTCGCGCTCGGCTTCGGAGCATCGGATGCGCACGGTACGATCGTACGTGAACGAATCAGTCACGCCGCTGGTGCCCTGACACCCGAAGGGCTGACCCGCAAAGAGCTCATCTGGCTGATCAAAGGTGCCGGACGAATCCCGGTGGAACGCGATACCTTCTACAACGAAATCCAAGTATACGAGTAAACCCGAGCATCGGGCTCGAGATCCGCTTGACCGAAAAGGGAGCGGATCCCGAACCGATGCTTTCCATTGGAATAATGCCCCTAATTTGAAAGACCTGAATTTTCGATATACTAATTTAGATATACTAATTCAAACCTAAAACAACACATGAGGCAGATCGCCATTATGGCCCTGTGCCTCACGGGTACAGCCCCGCTTCCTGCGGGACTGGTGCAGAAAGGAAGCCAATCATGAAAAATTTCGTCATTCTTGGGGGCGGCTACGGCGGCCTCACGATTGCTAAAGAACTTCTGGAAGGCAAAATTCCGGCAGACACTCAAATCGTTTTGGTGGATCGAAATCCATTCCAAGGGCTGAAGACCGAATATTATGCGCTCGCAGCCGGAACGGTATCGGATTACGACCTCCGCATTCATTTTCCCGTGCATGAAAAGCTTACCCATCGGTATGGAGAAGTGACGTCGATCAACCTGGAAGCCCGTCAGATCGAATTCGAAGGACAGGACCCGCTTCCTTACGACAGACTTGTCATCGGGCTTGGTTGTACGGATCGGTTCCACAATACGCCCGGAGCCGAGGAATTCAGCTGTACCATTCAAAGCTTCGGCAAAACAAGGGAAACTTACCTGCGCTTGAATGAGGTTAAACCTTACGGCCACGTGCACATCGTCGGCGGCGGGCTTAGCGGTGTTGAAGTAGCGGCTGAACTGCGCGAAAGCAGACCCGACCTGAATATTACGATCCTCGATCGGGGTGAGCGCGTGTTGTCCGCATTCCCGCAACGCTTGTCCGCTTACGTACATGAATGGTTCAAAGAACATCAAGTCGAATCGCAGCGCCATGTGGCCATCTCCAGACTGGAGCAAGGCGCCATTTACAATCGCGACGAAGAGATCATGACCGATGCCGTTGTTTGGACAGCAGGGATTCAGCCGGTCAAAGTCGTGCAGGATCTGAATGTCGCCAAAGACCCGCAGGGCCGTGTCGTCCTGAATGAGTATTATCAAATTCCGGAATATACGGATGTATATGTGGTGGGAGACTGTGCCAGCGTGCCATTTGCACCTAGCGGTCAGGCTGCCGAGGTTCAGGGTGAACAGATCGCTCATATTCAGCATGCTCTTTGGAAAGGCGAAGAGCCCAAACTTCACCCCCTCAAGCTTCGCGGCACACTCGGCGCACTCGGCAAGAAGGCTGGGTTTGGGCTGATGGGCAAAACGTCCATGATGGGACGCGTGCCGCGTATTTTGAAAAGCGGTGTGCTCTGGATGTCTAAACGGCATCTCGGTTAGTCAAGATCCAGCTCGTCCCAGGCGTCCGCTTCGGCAATTTTGGCCAATATGGCGTTATACAGATCTTCCACTTTGTCCGTGATGACAAGCTCGCCATTCACCAAAGCAAAAGGAGTCATGTAACATTGGCCGCAATTGCTGAGGCACCCGTACTCGATGACGTCAAAGTCAGGATTTTCTTCCAGCATGTCCATCACTTCATCGGTACCGAAATGCATATTATTGGCACAAAATTCAATAATCGGTCTCATTTGTTGTTCACCTGCTTGCTTTGACCATTTGAATTTATGGCCATTTGTAATATAATATATGAAGGAAAGGAGTTGAAAATATGAGCGAAAACGCACAAAGCACCATGTACGATGAGGTATCCGACGTGCTTGACAAACTTCGTCCGTTCCTGCAGCGCGATGGCGGTGACGTGGAACTGGTCGACGTGGAGGACGGCATCGTGAAGCTGAAACTGGTCGGTGCCTGCGGCAGCTGCCCAAGCTCCACCATTACATTGAAAGCCGGGATTGAACGCGCCCTTCTTGAAGAAGTTGACGGTGTGGAAGAAGTTGTCCAAGTATTCTAATCAATCCTTCACGAAATAAACCTCAAGAGCCTTTCGCTTCTTATGAAGCGGAGGCTCTTTTTTCGCCTTGCGTCACGGAACTGTACTCCTGACCAGCCAAGCGGAAACATTTATTACAACGCCTGCGCTCGCATCACTCGCTTTTCCCGGCCTCATGCTGCTCTGCATCTTCGCGCCAAATATTAGGGCGGATCGGATCCAGGCCGCCGGATACATCCATAATGTTTCCGGTAATGAAATCGGAGTGATCCTCGCACAGATACGTGATTACGCGTGCGATATCCTCCCCGCTTCCCGGGCGCCCTCTCGGTGTTTCTTCATCCTTGATTTCCCGGATTTCATCGATCGTTTTTTCTTTGTTCGCGCCGCGAATGTCGCCAGGGCATACCATATTCACCGTGATCCCATATGGCGCTTCTTCCACGGCAAGCGTCTTCGTAAACGAAACCAGGCCTACCTTGGCCGCTGCATAAACCGCGCGATGGGGCCATGATCTGGCCTCTCCTGCATGGCTAAAGCCGAAATGAATGATCCTTCCCCACTTCTTGCGCCGCATCTCCGGGAGCACGAGCTGGTCCAGCAGCATGGGCCCGAGCAAATTGCCTTGCACAAGCATCTGGATTTCGGCTGCGGAGTAATCGGCAAACCATCTGCGTTCCCGGACAAACGGTCCCGCATTGTTTATAAGTATATCAATATCGCCCAGCTGATTTTGCACACGTGCGATCAGCCTGGTAATGTCTGTCGGTTGTGAAATATCGGCCTGCACCGCGATACAGCGCACGCCTGTGGACATAATCTGGGATTGAAGGCTTTCGGCCTCGCTTTGGCTGTGCACATAATTCAGAGCAATGTGGCATCCCTGTTCCGCCAGGCGCAGTGCCGTCATTTTGCCAAGACCTTTGGCACTTCCCGTTATGAGGGCCACTTTACCTTTCACGTCCATCCCCCTCTTCCAAGAACACAGTCACTCATTCAGTATAAAAGATTTGACGTTCCCTCACAACTTCCCCATCTCCAAATGCTCTTGCATATATTTGCAAAAAATCATTGGAGCGGGGACGATCCTCATATGTTGTCCATTCACAAAATAAAACCGTGTAGGACTTTAGAAGGAAATATAACCCCAATTTTCCAATTATCCCTTGATTAATGTATGAGGTATATGTTAATTTCGATAAGTCATTATTTTCTATACAGAAAAAGACATAATACATACGCTCATGCTAGGCTGTAATCAGCACTTTCCTGCCCAGGCATGGGGCCCTCGAAAGGAATCCGAAATGAAAAACAACAAAAGATGGTTGACCTCCCTTGTCGCCCTTATGCTGGTGACCGCTTTGCAATTTCCGCTCGCTCTCACGGCGTCTGCCGAAAGTGCTGCCGACAGCACCGCAGATGACTATGAATGGATTGACGGTCCTGCCACCGTATCGCTGGATGACAAAGCCACCCTCCAAATCGCACCCGGCCTGACTTATTTGGACGCAACCAATACGAAACGTTTTATGGAAGATACGGAATCATTTCCGAACGGCACTGAAATCGGAAGCCTATACGGCGAAGGCGAGCAGTCCAGCTGGTATGTCATTTTCGAATACAACGACACGGGACATATCGATGATAGCGACAAAGACAATCTGGATGCCGAAGAGCTTCTCGACAGCTACAAACGCGGTACCGAGGAGCAGAACGAAAAGTCTTCTCCGGAAAATCGGCTCTACATCACCGGTTGGGAAATCGAGCCTGCTTACGAGAGTGCGAAACATCAGTTGATTTACTCTCTTGGCGCGAAGGACGCGGCGCAACAACCGATTGTCAACTATAACGTAAACGTACTGACACGCGAAGGATATATCGGCGTGATTCTCATTACGGATACCGCCCATTTCGAACAAAATCGCAAGCAGTTCGAGGAAAGCGTGCTTGGGCAGCTTCATGTTAACGCTGGCGAGAAATACGAGGAATTCGACGAGTCGGTCGACAAATCTTCCGAGCTGGGGCTAACCGGCCTGATTCTAGGGGGCGCCGGGGTTGCCGTAGCCAAGAAATTAGGATTGCTGCTATTGCTGAAAAAAGGATGGTTCGTCATCGTGGCCGCCATCGTCGGTATATTCGGATGGCTTCGCCGCAAATTGACGGGAAGAAAAAATCCTACGGATGCACATGGACAACAGGATGAACTTACGCCGACTGACGAAGCCTATCAACAAGTTGCGGCCGGACAACAGTCTACCAATCCGGATGATTCATCACCGAAAGATCGTTCCAAACCGGATTTGGAAAAAAGATAAATTGCATCAATGCATCTCTATGACCATACACAAAAACAAGCCGACGTCGCTTGAACAGCGATGAACGGCTTGTTTGATTTGCGCATCTATTTAGAATGCAGGTTCCACTGCGCCTTTGTAACGTTCTTTGATGAATGTTTTGACGGTTTCGGAGTTCAGTGCGGCTGCCAATTTTTTGATGGCATCTGCATCCTTGTTATCTTCACGCGCAACCAAAATGTTGGCATACGGATTGCCTTGCAAATCTTCGATCAACAGGGAATCCTTCTCCGGATTCAGGTTGGCTTCCAACGCATAGTTGGCATTAATGAAGACCAGATCGGCTTCATCCAGTTGACGAGGCATCATGGCCGCATCAAGCGTGATGAATTCCAGGTTTTTCGGATTAGCCGTAATATCCTGCACTGTAGACGAGATGTTGTTGTTGTCCTTCAACGTGATCAAGCCTTTTTTGGCCAGCAGCAGCAATGCACGTCCGCCGTTGGACGGATCATTCGGAATCGCTACTTTCGCTCCGTCCTGAAGCTCATCCAGCGATTTGATTTTTTTGGAGTATCCCGCAAACGGCTCAACGTGCACCGGAGTTACGGAAACAAGATTGAATCCGCGTGCTTTGTTCTCCTCATCCAGGTACGGCTGATGCTGGAAGAAGTTCGCATCCAGTTGTTTGTCGGCGAGCTGTTGGTTCGGCAGAACGTAATCGTTGAACGTTACGATTTGCAAACGGATGCCTTCGGCCTCCAATTCGGGTTTGATGGCTTCCAGAATTTCGGCATGCGGCGTAGGCGAAGCTCCGACTTTCAATTCAACAGTACGTGGAGCGCCTCCTGCGTTATCTGCGCCGCTGTCGGCATCCTTGTTGTTGCCGCATGCCGCAAGGACCGCGATCATCATCAGGCTCAGCAAAGCGATGGACCATTTTTTCATGTGTAAAACCCCTTCTCCTTAAAATTTGATCTATGTGTTATTTCCGGGTGAACTTTTTGACGAGACGATCGCCGCCCATTTGCAGCAATTGCACAAGAATAATCATCAAAATGACGGCCACGATCATGATTTCCGTTTGATATCGGTAGTATCCGTAGTTGATCGCCAGCGTACCCAACCCGCCGCCGCCAACCATGCCCGCCATTGCCGTGTACGATACCAGGGTCACGATCGTAATCGTAACGCCTGCCAGCAAACCTGGCAGTGCCTCGGGCAGCAATACCCGACGGACGATTTGGCCTGTAGAAGCACCCATGGACTGAGCGGCTTCAATGACGCCGCGATCCACTTCGCGCAGCGTCGTTTCCACCAATCGCGCAAAATACGGGGCAGCCGCAATAACCAACGGAGGAATGGTGCCCAGCACGCCGGTTGCCGTTCCAACCAAAGCTCGGGTGAACGGAATAAGAGCAACAATCAAAATAATGAATGGAACCGACCGAAGAATGTTAACGATAATAGAGAGAATGGTATATAAAATCTTGACTTGCGACGAAGCCGAGCGTGCTGTCATGAACAGCAAAACGCCAAGCGGCAAACCGATAATAACCGTGAACAGGCCGGACGCCCCTAGAATCTGCAACGTTTCAACGGTAGCCTGGCTGATCTCTTCCCATCGAATGCTTGAAAAATCCATTATTGTAGCACCTCCACATCAAGCCCCTGCTCGACCAGTTCGTTCATCGTCTGCCTGATGGAAGCAGGCTCGCCCTCAAACCTTACCGTCAATTGTCCGTAAGGAACTTGTTTGATGGTCGAAATCGTGCCTTGCAAAATGGCAAAATCGACGCCTGTTTTGCGGACCGTTCTGGACAGAATGGCTTCATATGTCTTTTCTCCCAGAAAAGAGATTCTCACCAGTTGGGAAGCTCCGTTAGCCAATGCGTCACCTTTGACCGGTGCACTGACTGCCAACAGCTCCGCCGAGGCATCGTCCCGCTGGATGAAATCGCGGGTGACCTCATGCTGCGGCTTGAGAAATACTTCCGTTACCGGCCCTTGCTCCACGATGCCTCCCTGGTGAATGACCGCCACACGATCGCATATGCTCTGGATGACATGCATTTCATGCGTAATCAGTACGATCGTAAGATCGTACTTCTCGTTAATGTCCAGCAGCAGCTTCAAAATGGAGGCCGTCGTCTGCGGATCAAGCGCCGAGGTCGCTTCATCGCAAAGCAGGACCGCCGGATCGCTGGCCAGCGCGCGGGCAATGCCTACCCTTTGCTTCTGTCCGCCTGAGAGTTGGGCAGGATACTTGCCGCTGTGGTCTTCCAACCCGACCAGAGAAAGCATCTCTTTGACCTTGCGGTCGATCTCCGCCTTGGGTGCATTGGCCAACTTGAGCGGAAATGCCACATTGTCGTACACCGTCGCGGATGACAGGAGGTTGAAATGCTGAAAGATCATGCCGATTTTGCGGCGTTGCTTCTGAAGCCCCTGTTTCCCAAGCTCCGTTAAATTGACGCCGTCGACCCACACTTCGCCGCTCGTCGGCCGTTCCAGCAAATTCATGCAGCGAATCAACGTGCTTTTTCCCGCCCCAGAGTGGCCGATAATGCCGAAAATCTCGCCTTTTTGAATGGTCAGGTCGAGTTCGGCTAACGCTGTCGTTGCTTTGGCGCCTTTGCCGTATGTTTTGGTTAATGCCTTTAATTCAATCAAAATAGCTTCTCCTTCCCGCCATTACATGTATCTTTACCCGAAAGGCTGGAAAAACTCCTTCGGACGCCGAGAAAAACGACTTTAGTCATATCTCCCGAGCAAACCGATCATCGTTTGGCGAGTAATCATAAACCTGTATTGCAAGCAGATCCTTCCAATCTGCATTCTCCCCGAACCAAAAAAGAGCCCCTCTGCAGAAAAAAGGGCTCTTTGCGTGAAAGATTATGCCTTCTCATCTGCCAAAATCGTGCTCTGCACCATTTTGTAGGAATTAGCACCTAACATCTATAAAGAATGACATCGTGTCACACCCCATAAATCGGTTGCCGGGCTTCATCGGGCCTGTCCCTCCGCCGCTCTCGATAAGAATATATGATTTTTAATCAGTATTGAATATAGGAACTCAGTATAATCCAAGTATTCCGGTTTGTCAAAGGTAAATATTACACCCTAATGGGTGCTGTTTTTGCGATTCAAGCCGTGCTCACGCCACAAGGCATTAATGTAGCCATAAGCCGTCTTGATGGTTTCGCACACCATGTCCGTTCCTTGCCTGAGCTCATGAAGATGCTGGTCCAGATCCTCCAGCTGCACTTTGCCCTGCAGCGTTTGATGCAGCTGCCACAGGTCATCTTGCATCTCCCAGTTCATGTAATGAATCTCCATGTTGCGTCGCTTGCGCAATCGGCTCATCGGTTCGCGGTATTTTTCTTTGATCCGGATCAGCGCTTCGGCCAAATCGGCATGAACTTTAGCATAGCCGAACTGCCTGAGTACTGTAAAGTAGGAAAAGTGGGCTTTGACCTTTGAGGTATTCAGGTCGAAAATTTCGTTGATGACCGTTCCGGTTTTGTCCAAAATGGCGAAACAGCGAATGAAGCCGTCCTTATAGAAATATACGTAGCGCGCATATTCCGCCTTTTCGGCAGCGGTCATGTCTTCCGTAGAGCCTGCTTTCACCTTTTTCCGAAAATGGGAAGCCGCAAAACAGCTTTGCTCCAATTCATCCAGCGAGGATATCAAACCTTGGGTCCAAACATACAGTTTGCGGTAATCATGCGTCGGGTCCTGATTCAGGTCCAACTGTCGCTGCAGGAGCCCCAGCGTTTCCACCATCGCTTCGATCGCTTCTTCCAGAACGCCTTCATTCCGGCGCGGGGGTTCACCCAGTAGTGTTCGCAGCATGAGCATGCCTCCTCTTGTCCAATCTGTCTCAACCACCCAACTTAAGCATAACCCCAACCGGAGACCGAGTAAACGCACAGCGCTATTGCACCATAGCGTACCCGAATCCGGTGCGGATCAAACAAAATCCACCCGCATCCGTGACGATGCATCACGAGGGCAGGTGGACTTGGGAAAGCAGATCAGAACCGATTAACCGGTTTGTGCAGTTTGTATACCAGAAAACTCATGTACGTCAATATGCCGAACAGGATGGCAATATCAAGCATGTGCGACAAGGCAACAAACATGTACACTTCCGGACGATTCATCGTAAGCATCATCAGGAAACCGATAAACACTTGCAGCAACACCAGCACAACCGACACCACACCCAGCGTTCTAAGCTCCTTATTATCCGGATGTTTGCGGTATGCATAGTGCCCCAGAATCGCAATCACGACGACGAGCGACACCGCTGCTAAACGGTGGATGAAGGCTACGGCAACGCCGCCGGACAGTTCAGGAACGATTTGCCCGTTACATAGAGGGAATCCGGAACAGCCGCCAGCCGAATCCGTATGGCTTACAAAAGCCCCCGTGTACACAACCAGGTACGTGTAAATGGTGGAGAACCACACGAGATTCCGGAAATTTTTGCTCACTCGCGGATATTTGTTCAAACGTTCCAGTCCGCCATGCTTGGCCTCTTGGCGAATGCCCAAAGCCATCATGAGCGAGCTGGCAAAGGCGATCAGCGCAAACCCGAAATGCAGCGCCATGACTGCCGATGACTGGGAAAAGACGACGGCGAATGCGCCCATGATCCCCTGTATGATGACAAATAACAATGTCAGCAATGAGAACAATTGCAGATCTCGGCGGGACTTGCCGAACCGTAAAAACGCAACGAACGAGGCAATGGACAACAGCCCTGCCAACGCACTGACGGCACGGTGGGAAAATTCGATCAAGGAGGCAACGGTATGGGCCGGAACCAGTTTGCCGTTGCATAGAGGCCATTCGGCGCCACAGCCGAGTCCGGACTCGGTCCGCGTAACGACGCCGCCACCAAACGTGGCCATGAACATGACAAGACAGGTTAATACGGTCAACCATTTAAACAAGGTTAAATGCTTCAATTTTTCTCACCTGCAGTTAAATTTTTAAATTGCGAAGGAATGACTCCCTTCATGAGGTTCGTTACTTTGACATTTATTTCACAACTAAATCCATTATAACGGATAAAAGAGTCATTGACGGCGCGGTTTGTGACAAAATGTTAACGTCTGGGTGAGATTCGGACAAGCGGATCACGTGCAAGCGGCCTTCTTTCAGCATTCCCTAAAAATGACAAAACAAAAGCGCCTCCCTCAGTTGGGAATGGCGCTTTCGACCAAAAGCTTATTTATGAATCGTGTTATACACTTCAACCGCACGTTGCAAAAACTGCTCGATCTCTTCTCTGGATTTGCGCAGTTTGTTCACGAAACGAACGAGTTCCCGGCCATCCGTGTAAGCGACGAAGCTCGGAATGCCCAAAATGTTCTGCTCTTCGCTTACCGTTCCGACCTGATCCACGTCTACCTCGACCAGAGTCAGTTCGTTTGCATATTTTTCCTCGACTTCCGGCATGAACGGGTCAATGAATTTGCAATCCCCGCACCAATCGGCCTTGAATACCGCAACGGTAAGCCGCGAAGACTGAATAGCTACGTCGAATTCCGGTTTGGACGTTATTTGTTGCATCACAGCATCTTCCTTTCTTTTTTAGCAGCATGTCTCTTCTTTATACACATAAGCATGTTGACGAGTGGAAGTCAACTCTTCGGCACATACTTAAGATAACCATCAGTAGAAAGGATAGTACGCCATGATGTTCCTTGGCACCGATTCTGCCCCGTTCGGAGCCATGCTTCAGTTCATGCGCTCCCTTCCGGAAGCGGCCCGCGAAGCATGGCGCGGCAAACAGGCCGCGTGGCATGCCTCCGCACGGCTCAGGCACCCTGCGCGTGACCTCGATTGGAACGAGGATACCGCGGCAGCGCTGCGTTCCGAGATTCGGCGTTTGCTGCCTGGCAAAACCGGCACAGACCATGCCGCAGCCCGCCTTGCCAGAAACGCTCCCCTATGCGAGGAGGATTGCATCATTCTCGAAGACGTCTCCCGTCAAACCCGGGAACACAACCGGAGCAACATTACGCGAACCGCCGCTTATCTCGCCTGCTACGAGGAATGCCCCGAATTGCACTGGGCGCTGCTTGCCCATATGGTGTCCCGAAATGGCGGCTACCACATGACCGACCTGCAAAGCGGGCTCATGCGCAATTTGCAAGACGAAACCTCCCGGCAGCAGACGTACCGTTTGCTGGAGCGGTGCAATGCTCTTATTTTCCAGGACGCTTATCCTCAACTGTTGTTGTATCAGCATAGCCGCCGCCTTGGACGAAGCTGCTTTCATTTATTGTCCCATTTTCACGTATCGGCGTTCATGACGCCTTTCTGGGAGCGCTTCTGGCTGGAGAAGTGCAGCTCGCTGCTCAGCACGGCATTAATTATTAATGAGCAAAACTATATTGAAGGCCGGGTCGTGCAGCACCCGTATTTCCACAAAAACGTAATCTCCAGCCCTTCCTTCCGATTGCACGACCTGGCAGGGCTGAACCAGATCGTATTTCCTCTCGGAGAGGGCTTGGGCATCGTCGGGCGAGTACTGGAGCGGTTCGACAAGCTGGATGAACGCATTGCATTTGGCAAAAGCCTGTATGCCATGCTATTTGGCATGGATCAGGTGCTGGACGGGGTATTGAAATTTGCACGAGCCGTGCCCCATCAAGGCTCTCGCGCCGAATATTGGCCAGGACTGTTCACCGCAGTTCAGCATGAATCCGGGAATAACACCTCCCAACGAAGCAGCGCTGAGCTGATGGACGAAGAGTGGCTTCCGGAAGGACAGCGCTTGTACAGCCCGAAACTGCTTGACGTTTGGCATGAGACGCCTTATGAACCCCTTCCGAGATACGATTGGCTGCAGAACGCCGACTGCCTCTCTCACATCAGCACGCCCAAGCGTCCTTGGATCTTCGAGATCAGTCACGAGCATCGATTCGGCATCCTGAAAACTGCGCTCGCCCATGATGCCCGGACCATTCTGCATTAGGTTGGATGATCCTGGAGAACCCAGTGATCAACGCGAAGCGTATGCTTTCGATGGAGCTTTCTTACAGAAAGCTTTTAGCTCCGCTTCTCCAGATTCTTTCTGATCCATCCGTTTTTGAGCAAATTTCCAATTCGGCCTATATAGCCCAACGTTTCATCACAAATATTGAAAAAAGGTCCTGCCAGCTCTAGAGCGGACAGGACCTTCTTTTATTTTTATCCGAGACGCCCATTCGCGTTCCAATCAACGATTCTCCCTTGCTTACCCACGTTGTGCCTGTCCGCGCTGGAACCGCATCAACGGACGCAATACTTTTTGCAAAATTCGCGGATAGCTGCCCAGTTCGTCCTTGCGTAGCACATTCATCACGACCAGCAGCAGCAGGTAAACCGCAACGACCAGAACGCCTACCACCATACACGTCAGCAGGAAGGAAATTCTCGCCGGCAGGAAAGCACCGAATACCTGATTGCCCGCCCAGTTCGCGCCGAATCCTACCGCCGCTGCGACCAAGACGGTAACGGCAAGGCCTGTCCAACGGTTGCCCATGATGGAGAAGGAAACGATTTTGCGCAGCACCCTGAGATTGAGGTACGTAATGACCAGGAAACAGAGCGCCGTGGCCATAATGATGCCGTAAATCCCCATCAGCGGGGCCAAAATCAAACTCGCCACAAACTTGACGATAATGCCTGCCGCCACGCTGATCATCGTAATGCGCGGCTTTCCTACGCCCAGCAGAATGGCATTCGTCGTCATCATCGTGATCTGGAAAATGGTCCCGATCGTCAATACCGCAATGATCGACGTGCCGCCCAGATCGCTGAACAGCAAACCGTTGATCGAATGCGCTGCTGCGCTCAGCGCAATGACGATCGGCAGGCCTGTCAGAATCGAAATGCGCAGGGCCAGCGTGATCTGGCTTTGCAGATGAGCTTCATCCTTGCGGGCAAATGCTGCCGAAATGACCGGCACCAGCGACGTGCTGAGCGCAATGGCCAAAATCGGAGGAATTCCGGCAATGCTCTGGGCTTTCATACCAAGCACCGCCAGAACGGCCGTCGCTTCTTCCAGACCGATCCTTCCGCTCAGCAGCGGAACGACAAGAGAAGTGTCAATGAAGTTGATGGCTGGAACCGCCAAGGAAGAGAGCACGATCGGAATCGACAATTTGAATATGTCCCCATAGATTCCGCCCAGCGGCAGCTTCTCTGATCGCTCCTCGATGAGTGCTGCGGCGCTGTCCATGCGCCGCTGCTTCATGGTGAAGTACAGCATCACCGCAAACGCCCCGATGCTGCCGAATACGCCCCCGAACGATGCCCCGGCGGCCACCGTCTGGTCATCGTAATTCCATTGCAGCAGCACAAATGCCACCAGTATCGCGGTACCCACGCGGGCGAACTGCTCCACAATTTGGGATATGCCTCCGGCCGTCATATTGCCACGGCCCTGGAAGTAACCGCGCATCATCGCGATGGCCGGGAAGAGCAGCAATGCAGGGGCCAGCGCGCGGATGGCGCTGACCGATCCCGGCACCTTGGAGATGTGCGTCGCGTAGAATGGCGCCGCAAACCACAGCAGGGTCGACATGATGACCCCGGCTGCGGCCGCAAAGATCAGCGCCGCCCGGTAAATCTGCCGGGCCTCTCCGCCGCGGCCCAAGGCGTAGCGTTCAGATACCATTTTGCTCAGTGTACTCGGTATGCCCGCCGTCGCCACCGTTAACAGCATTAAATAAACCGTATTGGAAATCGTGAACGATGCATTCCCGATATCGCCGAGAATGTGATCCAGCGGCACGCGCTGAGCCAATCCAAGCACCCTTGCAACGAGCGCCGCGGCCGCCAGGATGAGCGTTCCTTTGATAAAGCTTTCTTTCTTAGACAACCTGTTTCCCTTCTTTCCCCACATGGGCCGCACCCGCCTGGATCACCAAGCCCGAACGTCTATGCGAATCTCGCCACCCAAATAATGAACAGAACAATCATAACGATCTGCAAAATGATTTTCATCACCGTACTGGTGAACAGGCCAACGACCGAGCCGAAGCCGACCTTGGTCGCCTTGGAAGGCGAAGATCCGCCGATCAGCTCACCCAGAAACGCTCCGATAAACGGACCGAGCACCAGACCAAATGCCGGAATCACAAACGGGCCGATAATGACGCCGATTGTGCTGAGCGTGGTGGATAGCTTGGAGCCCCCGAACTTTTTGACCCCCCAGGCACTGACCACGTAATCCGCGACGAACAGCACCACGACGATCAGAATCTGGAAGATCCAGAACCATACCCCGAACGGATCAAAGCTGAAGAACCAGCCATAGACCAGAAACGCGAACAAAATGGCGATAGCTCCCGGAAGAACGGGGTAGACCGTTCCTGCCATTCCCACCGCGAACAGAAGCACGATCAAAATCCAGCCAACGGTTGCGAGCAAGGTTTATTCCCCCTTCAAAATATGATCGCGAATGACCTCAACGATGCCATCCTCATTGTTGCTCGCGACGATCAGATCCGCCGCTTCCTTCACCTGATCCTGGGCGTTGCCCATCGCTACGCCAAGCCCTGCCGCTTCGATCACGGCCAGATCGTTCAAGCTGTCGCCCACCGCTACGGCCTGGGACATGTCGAGTCCAAGCAGTTTGCATACTTCGGCCACGCCGCTTGCCTTTGTAATGCCGGCCGGGTTGACTTCAATATTGACGGGCGAGGAGTTGGTCATCTGCAAACCGCCCAGCTGCTGCAGTTCCATCATAATTTGATGGCGAATCTCGTCGACCTCGGTGTTAAACCCGAATTTCAGCCACTGGGTTCCTTCGATATCCTGGGTCCAGCGGTCGCGGTTGAAAAGCTCTTCCACGGAGTATGCCCAATACCAAGTATTGTACTTCTCTCCGATCTCCCACATCTTGCGAATCAGCACAGGGTCCATCAGATGGCGAATATGCAGGTCATGCGGCGCTTTCCATACTTCGCTGCCGTTTACCGTGATCATCGGGGTTTCCAATCCGAGCTGCACGGCATAAGGCATAGCGTGAAACACGGCTCTTCCCGTGGACAGGCAGACGTGTACGCCGCGGCGGATGGCAATCTGGATCCATTTGGCTGTTTCTTTTGAAATTTCATGGTTGTCGTTCAGCAGCGTTCCGTCCATGTCAAGCGCAAGCAATTTGTATTTCGGTTCTCCCATGTTGTACTCCTCCTTGGTTCTCTCTCTGATGTTTTTATGATGCGAAATCGGATCTCACAAAAAGACCGTCCGGCTGCCGCAAATGCGCGGGCGCTTCGGACGTCATGGCTAACGACATTTTACCACAGATGATCAACCTGCAACAAAGGAAGCTGCATCCTTTATTGTTCATGAAAAAAGACCGCCTGCAATGCAGGCGGCCTTATGCGCTTATTGTGCTGCGGACTTGCGGCGAGCGTAGCGAAAAACGATGCCGTGCCTCGGCGACAGCAGGAAAGCCAGCACAAACAATATGCCTGCGGCAGCCACCATGCATCCGGCAATGGAAGCATCCCATACGAACGCCATCACATATCCTCCGATGGAGGCAGCGGCCCCGATGACGACGCTGTACGCGATCATTCGACCCAGTCGGTCTGTCAGCAGATAAGCCGTGGCTGCAGGCACGATGAGCATACCGACGACGAGAATGGAACCGACGCTGTCAAAGGAGGCCACCGACGCCATGGACACAAGTCCCATGAGTACGTAATGGAACAGGGCTACCGGAATGCCGCAGGCGGCGGCAAGGGCCGGATCGAACGCGCACAGCTTGAACTGTTTGTAGAACAGGCCCAGCACGGCCAGAATGACCAGCAGCGTAATGCCGAGCATCCACACCGCCCGTGGTCCGACATTCATGCCCCAGAGCGTCAGTGTATCCCACTGAACATAAGCAATCTCCCCGAATAGTACATGATCGAGATCAAAATCGATGTTTTGCGCATTTTGACTGATTAGAATCACACCTACCGCGAACAGGGCCGTGAACACAATCCCTATGGATGCATCCGAGGAGAGTCCTCCGGATTGCAGCGTCTGGATGAGAAACACCGTAATCAAGCCAAATGCCGTCGCCCCCAGCAGCATCCAGAGCGAATCCCGGGATCCGCTCCACAGGTAGGCAACCGCGATGCCGGGCAATACCGCATGGCTGATGGCATCGCCCACCATCGTCATCTTCCGCAGAATCAGAAAACATCCGAGAATGGCACAAGCGGAGGAGACGAGCATGGCCGTTAAAATAATCCAAAACGTGGACATTACAATCCACCTCGTTCCTGCTGCGCGCGCTGCACGGGCAGCCCGGATAAGGCCATGCGTTCCTCCCGCAAATAGGCCGATCTCGCCTGCGCGCTCCGCAGTCGTCTGGCCAGCAGCCCGCGCCGCGGAGCCAGTAATGCAGATCCGGCAAAAATGACCGTTGCCGCGAGCACCGTCACAGGCCCTGTCGGCAGATTCGGCACCATCGTGCTGAACAACGTTCCCGCCGCGCCGCTAAGAGCGCCGAACAGACCCGCCAGCAGCACCATCAGTGCCAGTGAATCGGTCCAGCAGCGTGCAGCCGCAGCCGGCGTGACCAGCAAAGCCGCAACCAGCACCACGCCGACGGCCTGAATCCCTGCTACGACAGCAATAACGGTAAGCAGCAGAATCAGGTGCTCCAGCATGCCTACGGGCAAACCCATCCCCCGTGCAAATCCCGGATCAAAGCTCACCAGCTTGAATTCCTTGAACCAAGCCACACTGGCAAGGAGCAGGATCAGGCATACGCCGCCCATGACGTATACATCGGTCTGCACCATGGATGCCGCCTGCCCGAACAAATATTTGTCGAGTCCGCTCTGGCTGCCGCTTGCTCCATGCTGGATTCGCGTCAACATGACGATGCCGATGCCGAAAAAGACCGACAGCACGATGCCCATCGCCGTTTCCTGCTTAATGCGTGAATAGCGCGTAATGCACGTGATGCCAAAGGTAGCCATAATGCCCGCAACGAGGGCACCGACGAGAAACAGGCCAACCGACTTCGTTTCCGCAAGCATGAACGCTATGCATATGCCGGGCAGTGCCGCATGGGCCAGCGTATCGCCCATCAAACTTTGACGACGCAAAAACGTAAACGAACCGATAATGCCGCTGCTGAATCCAAGCAGCATACACCCAAGCAGGATCCATCTCGTGTTGGGATCGGTCAGAATCGTCATGATCCAGTTTCCCATCATTTACACCTGACCCTTCTCCGAGCGGCTGCCAATCATGGCAATCCGGCCGCCGTAGGTTTCCTGCAGCATATCCGGCACAAATACCTCGCTGGTAGGGCCTCCTGCCACCAACCGGCCATTCAGCAGCAGCACATGATCGAAATATTCCTCCACCGTGGCCAGGTCATGATGAACGACAAGCACCGTTTTCCCTTGCCGCTTCAGCTGCTCCAGCAATGAAATAATCGCTTTCTCGGTCGTGGCGTCCACGCCGGCAAACGGCTCATCCATGAAGTACAGGTCAGCGTCCTGCACCAGGGCGCGAGCCAGAAATACTCTCTGCTGCTGCCCCCCGGACAACTGGCTGATCTGACGGTGCATGAAATCGCCCATGCCTACCTGTTCCAGACAATGTGCGGCGAGATCGCGCTCTTTTTTACCGGGACGGCGGAACCAGCCCAGATGGCCGTATCTTCCCATCATAACCACATCCAGCGCATGGGTCGGAAAATCCCAATCCACGGATTCGCGCTGGGGCACGTATCCGATGCGACGGCGCTGTTCCCGGTATGACTGGCCGAATATTCGCACCTCTCCGTTCATTTTCGGGATCAGCCCGAGCACGGCTTTGATCAAGGTCGACTTGCCCGCCCCGTTCGGACCGAGAATGCCGATGAGTTGACCTTCCGGAATATCGAAGGATACGCCGCTGAGCACAGGCTTTTTATGGTAAGCCACCGCCAAATCGCGAACGCTCAGGGGTGACGCCGCTTCCAAACTGCCTAGGCCTTGGCCCAGATGATCTTCTTTGCCTGCATAGGTTAATGACGTTGAATCTCTCATGCTGCCCACTCCTCTCATTGCTTTTCCTTCACTTGGTTAATGGCTATTTCAACGCCTCTGAAATCGTATCGGCATTATGGCGAATCATTCCGATGTATGTTCCTTCCTCCGTGCCCTCGGCGCCCATGGCGTCGGAGAACAGTTCTCCGCCGATGTTTACCGTATGTCCCTTTTCCGCCGCTCCCGCAATGATGGCTTCCATCGCTTTTGCCGGAACACTTGACTCCACGAAGACGGCTTTGATGTTATTTTCTACCAGGTAGTCCCTCAATTCGCTGACGTCCTTGGCCCCATACTCGGCCGCCGTGCTGATGCCCTGCAATCCCATCACCTTCATGCCATAGGCTTGGCCGAAGTATCCGAAAGCATCATGTGCCGTAACAAGCACGCGGCTTTGCTCAGGTATTTCCGCGATTTTCTCCCTTACCTCGTTATCAAGCTTCTCCAACTCCGCCAAATACGCCGCCGTCTGTTCCTTGTACTGTTCTGCATGATCCGGATCTGCTTCGGTCAGCGTATCCCGCACGGCTTCCACCACCACCATCCAGTGTTTGACGTTGAACCAGACATGCGGATCATACTCCGTATCCATCTCTTCGCCCGAACGCAGCTCCTTTGGAGGAATGCTCTCCGCGACGGCGGCTACTTTTTTGCCGGCAGACATTTTTTTAAGAATTTCGGACATTTTGCCTTCCAGATGAAGCCCGTTGTATAGAATCACGTCAGCTTCTTCCAGCTTGCGGATATCTCCCTGCGAGGCTTTGTATAAATGGGGGTCGACTCCCGGTCCCATCAGTCCGGTGACTTCCACATACGATCCGCCGACTTCACGGGCGATATCCGCGATCATGCCGGTCGTTGCCGTTACTTTCATTTTCCCCTCGCCGCCTGCCTCCGTGCCGTTCGAACATGCCGTCAATACGACAACCAGCAGCAATACTGCCGTCATAACCCCTCTGTGAATACTCCTCATCTTGACCATTAACAATGTGAACTCTCCTTTCCCTCTCCTAAAATAATTGTGACAAGTTAATTTTGTTGTACAAGGTGTTAAAATTTAAACATAACTAAAAAAGTTTCCCTTGAGCAAATTTTAAGCGATGCCAAGCAAAAAGGCAAGGGATATTTTCCCTTGCCTTTCCTATACAAACTTATGTTTGCCCGAGCATTCCCGGCGCTTTCCTTTGTATTATCGATATATCTGTGTCCGTGTCTGAAACCGTTCATGCAAAAGGAATCCGAAGCGATGGGTGATCCGGCAAAATGGCTGAAATCAACGCTTTCACCGCCGGATGATCGCTAAGAAACACGGATTCCGGTTCGTCGCTGTAATGCACGATCCTGCCTTGCTCCATAACGGCAATCCGGTCACAGATCGACATGGCCGCCTGGATATCGTGCGTTATGAACAAATACGATAATCCATGCTTCGCCTTTAACTCGGCCAGCAAATCCAAAATGTGCACCTGATGCACCCGATCCAAGCTGCTAACGCATTCATCAAGCACTATCAGTTTGGGCTTAAGGGCAATCGCCCGCGCAATATTGACGCGCTGCAGCTGCCCGCCGCTGAATTGTTCCGGCCGCTTGGCTCCATCTTCCGCGCGAAGACCCACTTGTTCGAGCAAT
This sequence comes from Paenibacillus sp. FSL W8-0426, assembly GCF_037969725.1. Classification (NCBI taxonomy): domain Bacteria; kingdom Bacillati; phylum Bacillota; class Bacilli; order Caryophanales; family Paenibacillaceae; genus Paenibacillus; species Paenibacillus sp. FSL W8-0426. The sequence goes on from NZ_CP150203.1 coordinate 5,761,822, forward strand.
TCCCCGATGCGGTGCTCCATCTCCGCCGGAGATAGACGCTCATAATTCCGAAGCGGCTCGCCGATGATCTGCGCCGCCGTCATCATCGGGTTTACAGCCGAGTAACAATCCTGGAACACAACCTGCAGATCGCGCCTTACGCTTTTGGGCATGCCCCCGTTTGCCTCATAAAGATGGCATCCTTCAAACCGTACCTGTCCTTTGCTGGGCCTTTGCAGTCCAAGGATGATTTTTCCAAGCGTACTCTTTCCTGCCCCGCTCCCCCCCAGCAATCCCAGACAACAACCCTTCTCAAGCTCGATCGAGATGTCTTCAAGAACGGGAGGGCGCGTATCTGTACGATTCCACCAGCTTCTTTTCCCATAACTATGGCTCACGCCGAGCACCTGAAGCACATTAAGCATCCTTTCTTGCACGGAGACGAGCTTGAAGTAGCATCCGAGTATACTCGTGCTGCGGCCGATCGAACAGTTCGTGCACGCCGGCCTGCTCCACGACTTCTCCCTTTTTCATGACGGCGACCTCATCCGCGAGTTGGCAGATCACGCCCAAATCGTGAGAAATCAACAAAATGGACGTCCCCTTCTCCCTGCGAAGCCGTTCCAATTCCCGAAGCACTTGAAGCTGATTGACGACATCGAGCGCCGTGGTCGGCTCGTCCGCAATGAGCAAGGAAGGCTGCAAACACATGGAAATGGCGATCATGACCCGCTGCAGCATGCCTCCGCTCAATTGATGAGGATAACATTTCATGATTCTGCCCGGGTCAGGAAGGTTCATGTCTGCAAGGGCAGCCACTGCCTGTTCTTTGGCTTGAGATTTCGATATCTTCGAGTGGGTGCGCAGCGTTTCAATAAATTGGGACCCGATCGTATATACGGGCGTAAAAGCATTCATCGGATTTTGCATGATAAACCCGATGTCCTTGCCTCGAATACGCCGCATATCTTCGGCTCGCAATGCAGACAACTCACGACCGTTTAACCGCACGCTTCCCTCTACCCGCATGTTTTGCGGGTTCAACAACCGGAGGATGGCGTGGCACGTCATCGATTTTCCGCTGCCGCTCTCTCCGACGAGTCCCAACACTTGCCCTTTCCCAAGCGTCAAATCCAGCGGCTTTAACAGCGGAACGGTTTCTTTTCCAATATGCAGTTCGACTTGCAGCCCCCGGACCTCAAGCACGTTGGGATGATGCACTGTATCGTTCCCCCTGTCCAAATCTGTGTAGAACAACTAACGTTTCGCAATGCCGTAACGTTCCGACAGAGCCTCCCCCAGCACGTTAAACGTGATTACAACCACCAGGATCAGCACACCCGGGTAAATCATCAGCTCCGGATGGCTGCGGATGTAACTGGTTCCTTCATGAATCATGGCTCCCCATTCCGCATTCGGCGGCTGAATGCCCAAGCCCAGAAACGAAAGCGCGGAGATGTCCATGATCGCCCAGCCCATTTCCAGGGTGCCCATAACGACGATGGGACGCTGCACGTTGGGAATGATATGTCTGCGAATAATGCTCCATGAGGACGAGCCGCTGATGCGTGCCGCCGCAATAAAATTTCGCTCTTTCAGCGTAACGACCATGTTCCTGCAGATTCGTGCATAATATACCCACTGCACCATCATGAGCGCCAGCAGCACCTGCATCAAACCTGGCCCGAAAATGCCCACAATGCCAAGCACAAGCACCAGATTCGGGAAGGCCATGATGCCTTCGCAGAAGCGCATGAGCACACTGTCCAGCCAACCGCCGACATAACCGGAGATGGAACCGATGATCACGCCCAGAAACAACGACGACAAAAAGATGAGGATGGCAAATCCAAGCGATACTCTGGCTCCATAGATCAGACGGGACAGATTGTCGCGCCCCAAATGGTCGGTTCCCAGCCAATGCTCTGCCGACGGCCCTTTCAGTTTGTCCAGCAGATCCACCTTTACAGGATCATGCGGGGCAATCCAAGGAGCCAGCAGCGTAACGATAAAGAAAATCATAAGCACCAGAGAACATATCATGATTGTTCTTCGGCCTTTTAACGCCGCACGCCATTTATTCATCAATGCTCTGCCCGTCCTTTCGCCGAAATCCGCGGGTCCATATACATCTGTATCAGATCAACCAGCAGATTGCATACGATGAACAAACAAGCCGCCAAAAATACATAACATTGGATCACAGGAATATCGCGGTTAAAAATGGCCTCCACGAAGTAGCGCCCGAACCCGGGCCATGAAAAGACCTGCTCCACAATGATCGTGCCTGTAAGCAATTTCCCCAGGTTCATGCCCATCCCTGTAATCAATGGCGCTATCGCGATTTTAAGCACATGCTTCATCATGATGGCACTTTCCCGAATTCCCCTTGTTCGCGCATATCGCACATAGGTTTCCTGCAATTGTTCCAATACGCTGGAACGAAGCAGCCGCGTATACACGGCGATCAGGACCAGCGACAGCGTTATCGTCGGGAGCACCAGGTTCTCCCAGGTCCCCCGACCTTCCACAGGAAGCAAATCAAGCTTGACCGAGAAAAAGAAGATTAACAGATATCCCAGCCAAAACTGGGGAATGGATGCCCCGAAATAGGAGATGGCTCTGCTCAACATGTCAACCCAGCTGTTTTTGTATACTGCAGCGAAAACCCCGAGCGGAATGCTGACCAGCGCGGAAAACAACATGCTCCAACATGCAAGCTCCGCAGTCGCCGGAAGCCTCGTTTTAACCTCATTCCATACGGGTTGATTCGTGAGGTAGGAGGTACCGAAGTCCAGCCGGGCCATTCGCTTTAACGTATTCAGATATTGGTTGAACAGCGGTTGGTCCAAGCCAAATTCATGCCGCTTCTGTTCCAGCAGCTCGGGCGTCGGATAGATGTGTGCCGCGGTCAAATAGGCCTCTGCCGGATCAACCGGCGAAATATGGATCAATGCAAAGGTTACGAGCGTTGCCATGAATACGATCGGAATGATCGCAAGCATTCGTTTACCGACATAGCCGATCACTCTTTTTTCCTCCTTGGATCAAACTGCCTCATGCCTTAGTTCGGCTGAATTATGGAGTGACGGTTTCCATCCCGGCAAACGGGTTTTCGTCACGATTCGCCGGAAATACGAAACGGGTAATTTTTTTCTGGTAAACGGCGGTCTTCTTGATATACGAAATTGGTACGATCGCGGACTGCTCCTGCAATGTTTGCAGAATGGAGCCGTACAGCTCCTGGCGCTTCGTCTCGTCGGTCGAAGACAATACCTCCCGGATCATGCCGTCCAATTCTTTTTTCATCGGGATTGCGCTTAACGTTTCCGAAATGCCGAAGCCGGGATTCGCGACAACGTTAACGAACGAATGCGGGTCATATGGAGCGCCGTAGTTGTACCAGAAATACAGATCGAAATCGTTCGCTTTCAGGCGCTTGATTTGTACCGTCAGCTCCAGGCCTGTGAGGTTGACCTTTACGCCAAGCTGGCTCCATTCGGCCTGAATCGTTTCGGCCATCGCCTTCTGGATCGGGTCCGTCTTGTCAAAGATCATCTCGAATTCGAGCGGCTGACCGTCTTTTTCCCGCACTGTGCCGCCTGACGGCAATGTCCAGCCCGCTTCGTCCAGCAATGCCATCGATTTCTGCACATTGTATTGAATCGGCTCCAGATCGACGTTGGTATACGGATAGTTTTTGGACAACACCGAGTCGGCCGGTTCTTCCAGCCCTGACGTAATGCCTTCTACCATCGCCTGTTTGTTAAAACCCTGTTGTAACGCCATGCGTACCCGAACGTCGGCCAGCTTTGGATTGGAGGAATTCAGGAGCAAACTCCGCGTTCCCACCGGATCGGATAATTGAGTCGTGTACGCTTCGTTCTCGCGAAGCTGTTTGAACGCATCGAGACTGATGACGCCTTCACCGTAAATCAGGTCCAAATCTCCCTTTTCAAAGGCAGCCACGCGCGTTTCTGCATCGGGGATGATTTTCACGGTAACTTCATCGATGGCCGGCGCGGTTCCCCAATAATTCGGGTTGCGTTTGAACACGGCATACTCGTCCTGTTTATATTCAGCCAGCATCCATGGACCTGTTCCGACAGGCTCCTTTATGCCCTCCGACGTGTCTCCGTTATCGGGAAAGCCTGCCTCGCCAAGGAAGCGAAACGGACGGACGACAGACAAATCCTGAAGTACCGGATAATACGGCTCGGTGAGCGTCAGGCGAAACGTGTGGTCATCCACCGCTTCCGTCTTGGCGATGACATTAACCACGCCCAGCCAGCTGTGGGTGTCTTTATGTTTCATCACCGCATCAAAATTCTTTTTGACGATCCCGGCGTTAAAATCCGTTCCGTCCGAGAACTTTACGCCTTGGCGAAGCTTGAACGTGTATGTTTTCCCGTCATCCGAGATGGTCCATGATTCGGCCAAAGCCGGCTCCAGCTTTCCGTTCTCTTGGTAACTCACCAGCGGCTCGTACAGCATGGATTGGGCAAACAATTGCGAAGGGTTATACGTGTGAGGATTCATCGTGCCGATATCGCGAGGCCAGGACATCGTGATCGATTTGGCCTGGGATGATCCGTTTGAGGATGTGTTCGAAGAATCCGCGCCGTTCTCTCTATTGCTGCAGCCAACGACAACAAAGAGAAGCAAGAGCGTGGTCGCCAGCAGCAGGGCCGCGGTTTTACGATGATGTGTGAACATGGATGCAGTACCCCTTTTCAGTATTATGCAAAATATGATAATGATTATCATAATCATGGATTAAGAATAGGGACGAGCGCCGATTTTGTCAATATAAATTAAATGAAATGCACCTCCGGAACATATAGACAAAAAAAATATGCCCGTACAGAGCCGCTTGCACTCAGCAAGCTCTCTTACAGGCATATCCATTAACTCATGCTATTGGTCGCTGTTATTCTCCTTTTTTTTGTTCTTCGGCGTACCGTCGAGGCCATAGACCTCGTCATAAGCTTCAAAAATTTTACGGGCAATCGGAGATGCGCTAACCGATCCGAACCCGCCTTCAGGAACGACTACAGCTACGGCCAGTTTCGGGTTTTGTCTTGGTGCAAAAGCAATAAATACGCCGTTTTCTTTCTTGTTTGGCCCGCTGCCCTGCTGTGATGTGCCTGTCTTACGCGCAAAATCGTAAGGAAATCCGTCAAACGTGCTGAGCTTGGTCGCCATGCCGCGATGAATCTCGTCCCAATACGCATCGGGGAACTCGACTTCGTTGAGCACCTTCGGTTTGATCTTGCGAACCACGTTGCCGTCGGCATCGCGAATTTCCTTCACCAGATGCGGCTCCATCCGTTTGCCCTTGGTCGCAATGGTAGTCACGTATTGGGCTAATTGCAGCGTCGTATATTTCGCCTGTTGGCCGAAGGAAGCAAACGCCAATTTGGTCAAGCCGGATTCAGAGGACTCATTGTATTCCAGTCGGCCCAAAAACTCACCAGGCAGATCCACTCCCGTAGATACGCCCAGCCCGAATTGCTTCATATATTCGTCCCATTTGTCGACGCCTTTGTCACCTCCATACTTCGCATACAAGCGTTTACCCACCATATCGATCATGAAGGCGTTGGAAGATTTCTGAATGGCCTGTCTGGCGTTGATGTGGCCGTTGTAAGCGGCGCCTGCGTTCTGGATGCGTCTTCCATCCTTGCCCAAGGTGGTGTACCCTAGATCGGGATACGTCTCTCCCGCTGTAAAAAGCCCTTCCTTCAGACCAATCAGCACGCTGAGCGGCTTGATGACCGACCCCAACAACACAACAGATTCGGCTCGCTTGCGCGAATCGTCGGGCGGGAAGGAAGCAATCGTCCCGTTCCGGTACACGTATTTGATTTTGTCGTAATCCCATTCGGCATTTGGATCGTAATCCGGCATGCTGGCCATCGCCACCACGTTGCCAGTATCGATTTCCATGGCCACCGCATAACCGGTTACGGCATTAGGCAGCTTGCGCAGTTCATCCGTAATAGCCTGCTGCGCCGCCATTTGAATGTCTTTGTGGATGGTGGAAATAAGGCTGTATCCCTTTTCGGGAGGCGTCTGCACGATGTTCCCCTCCGGCAAGTTGCGCGAGTTGATGTCGATGGACTGGTATCCGCTGCGCCCGCGCAGTTCTTCCTGATATTGATATTCCAGCCCGTCCGCACCGACCATTTCTTCCTGAGCGTAACGAAGGCCCGGATCACGCTGGTCGACTCCGCTGCTGGCGATCTCCTGATACTTTTTCAAGGTTCCCAGCCCCTTGTACTCCCGCGTATACCCGATAACTTGAACGGCCACTCCGTCCGGGTCGTATCGGCGCACATTTTCCTCAAGCACCATCACGCCGGGATGCTGGGCCTTGTTTTCCATGAAATATGCGATTTCTTTGGTGTTCAGATCGGATTTGACCAAACGCGGCGTGTATCCGTGCGTCTTCTGGTAATCCAGATCAAGGCGTTTGATGATTTCTTCCGCGTCCGGCTGTTCTTTGTCCCCGGGATTAAACTGCTTGAATATGCCGGCGAGATCTTCTGCGAGCTTCTGTGCCTCTTCCTGTCTAGCCCCATTGCTGTAATCTTCGTAAAGCAACACGTATAGCGACTGCACGGGCTCGGAATAAGCAAGCGCGATCTTGCCCGTAGCGTCATAAATCGGGCCGCGCACAGGCGCCAGCGGAATGTCTTTCGTATTCCGACTGGTTTCCATGTACGTCAGTTCCGGCCCTTCGACAAATTGAATATAAGCCAGTCTGAATATAAGAACGCTGAAGATGACAAAGGCCACGAAAAAAAACGTATTCATCCTTAAGCTTGAAGGCGTGTTGATCTGCCCATCCTCTTGAGTTTTCTTTTTCTTTCCCCAAAGCTTGAACATGCTGTGTACCTCACCCATTCCCTGTCCAAAATAGTCTATACTTCATAAAACTCCCCCAGTGAAAGCACAACTCTGGATATTAACAGTCTACCAAAGCCACACTCCTATGTCGCCCAAATTTTGGTTACACTTTCGTCATCTGGAGGTTGGCATGGTAAAGACCCCTCCTGATCATACGGAGAGGTCTCGCATCATTAATAATGGAATGAAGCTACGTACACCTTATACTCATGGCTTATTGTTCTGAAAATCAAGAAGCCCGCAACGTGCTGCCACAAAACTCGCATTGGGATGAAGAATGGACAAGAACCTGCTTCTGGGCACCACAACCTGGACAATGAACACTCACCTTGTCGGGCGGTGTCCCCTCGTGCTCTGATTCTCCTTCTTGTTGCCGTTCAGGCTCCGATCCCGGCCAGTCGGTCAAATCATCCCATTTAGTCCCACTCTCTTTTGGCTTCCCTTGTCCAAACAACGGTTGTCCTTTAAACAACTTCACAACGACGTATAGCACCGTCAAACTCGGAATAAGATGAAAACAAATAGCGACGACGATATCGAATCCGCCTGCCTTTGCCGTTTGAAAAGCAAGCGAGAGCGAGGGCAAAAAGCACAACATAAACAAAATGACTCCAAAAAATTTTTTCATGGGCTGCCCCTCTATGAAAATCGGACGGTCGTGCCGCAGTAATCGCACACGGCAGAAACATTGCCCTCAAACTTCACGTTGGCCCCACAGCCTGGACATTGTGCCGCCGTAGGTTTCGGTGGGTTCGCTTGCTCCTGCCGGCGATTATTATCCGTTGAAAATGTCGAGGTATCGAACGTTCCTCCTGCGCCCCCGGAACTATTCGGGTTGAAAGAAGAAAACTGGGTATTCCAATTGATGTCGATTTGCTGCCCCTGATTACCGTTCGTAATTCTGACGCTCTGTTGTCCTTGATTTTGCATGTTTCCTGCTGATGGCTGATAACGTCCTCCTTGTGGACCGCCGTTATAGCCATTGGATGGATTTCTGAACGGATTGTTCTGAGCATTATATGCCGGGTTTGGGACTGGTTTGCCTTTAAGCTGCTTGATTCCAAGCCACCAAAACGCGATGGCAGGCAGTAAAAAAACAACAAAAGCAATAATCACATGAGCCGCTTCAGATGCACTGACCAATAAAGCAAAACATCCAAATGAAAAAATTGCCCCTAATAAAATTAAAATGATACCAAAGAACTGTCTCATGCTCGGTTCCTCCAAAACGTGTTATGAAACACATTGAATATTACGATTTGGCCATTAACACCTGTTGATTGCGTGC